>JBEKZI010000026.1:0-25863 GCA_049510055.1 Phycisphaerae bacterium
GCCGCGGCGATTCAACTCCGCCGACGATCACGAAGCGCTCGATCACTGACGAGCGAAACAGCACTTCTGGGGCCACCTCGAGGCCGACCGGGATGGAAAAGCGCGCCAGGCTTGCACAGCTCCACAAAAGCGAGCGGGCCCGGGAGGCGCTCGCCACGCCCGGGTCGGTTCTCGACGTCGGCACAGGCGCTGGGGCAGCGTGCCTCCCGCTCGTGCCCCGGGCGACCGAGATCACCGTTGTCGACAGCGACGCGGACCTGCTGAAGCAACTGGCCGACCGCTTCGGCCCGCAAGCCGTCTTCTCCGCCAGCCAGTTCAACGCCTTCGGCCTGTGCCCCTGGCAGTTTTTCGCCTCCTACGTGCTGGGCCTTCAGCCGCTGGAGCCGCCCACCGACCGCCTGACGCCGCTGGATCGCGGCCTGTTCTGCCATCGCGTGCTGTTCCGCCTGTTCAACCGACTGGCTAAGGAATCCGGCGAAGGATTCCGCCTGGCCGGCGTGGATCGCAACCAATTGGTGGAATTGCTGGACGAGGCGGTGGCCAAGGAATCCGCCGCGGTGGAGTCGCGCGATCCGGCCTACCCGGCCCTGTGGCAAGTCCAGCGGCAACAGATGCACGACGACCTGTCGGCTTACCTGCGGGCCCAGCTTGACTCAGCCGCCAAGCTGGACGCCCGCTGCCTGCACTTTGAGCTGGGCTTCGGCCTGGGCGGGCCGCCGACGGCCGGCATGGACACCGCCAGCCAAGCCGAGCCCATTACCATTGAGACTCCCGCCGGCCCGATCCGCCTGCGCGGCAAGATCGACCGTCTCGACCACGTTCGCCTGGCCGACCTCGACGGCCTGCTGGTGATCGACTACAAGACCGGCCGCCTGCCGGGGAAAAAAGACATCGACGACGGGCGGGCCCTGCAACTGGCGCTGTACACCGCGGCCACGGGAAAACTTTTCCGCCAACCCAGCTTGGGCGGCGCCTTCCATCAGGTGGGCGGGGAGATTAAGCAGACCTACCTGGCCGCTATCAAGCGATGGAAGGAAGAGTTTCGCCCCGATGAGGGGTTCCAGAAAAGGCAGCAAGCCGCCATCGATTTGATCGGGCAATTCGTCCAGGCTATCCGCGGCGGGCGGTTCGACTCGCTGCCGACGCACAAATGTCCGGCGTACTGCCCGTTCCGCCGCATCTGCCACTACGCCAAGCACCGGGCGGCCTTGAAAGCTGACTCGTCCAAGGAGGGCACGCCGTGAGCGAGCCAGCCCCCCTCACCGACGCCGGTTCGACTCAGCTTACCGACGCCCAGAAGCGGGCCGCCGTCACACGCATCCACGAGAACATCGCCCTGCGCAGCGGGGCCGGGTGCGGCAAGACGTTCGTCCTGGCGCGACGATTCACCGAGTTGCTGGCGGCCGAGGGCGCCTCGGCCGACGTGCTGTCGCGATGGGTGGCGCTGACCTTCACCGACAAGGCCGCCTTGGAGATGGCCCAGCGCGTCCGCAATCTCCTCACCGGTTTCGCCGCCAAGGCCAAGGGCAACGACAAGCGGCTGCTTTTGGGGTGGATTCAAAGTTTGGACCAAGCCCGCATCTCGACCATTCACAGTTTTTGCGCCTCGCTGTTGCGAGCTGGGGCCATCGAAGCGGGGATCGACCCGGCCTTTGCGGTGTGCAGCGACGAGCTGCTGGCCGCCCAGATGACGGCCGAGGCCGCCGACCAGGCCGTGCTGGAAGCCGTCGAGCAGCAGAACGCCGCCGTGGCGGAGCTGCTGGCGGCCATGTCGCTCGACCGGCTCATCGACATGGCCCGCGACTTGGTGTCCCGCCGCACGGCCGCCGACCTGACCGCCTACGGCGACGCCGGGGCAATCCTCTCGCGGTGGAAGAAACTCGCCGACGGCCAGCGCCGCCAGGCCTGGCAGACGCTGCAATCCGACACCAATCTTGCCCAGCGGATCAAGGAACTCCAAGCCGCCTGCGCCGCCGTCGGCGGCAATGATAAGCTGGCAGCCTTCATCCGTGAGAAGTTGACGGTGGCACAATCGATCATCGCCAACCCCGACGCCGCCACGCCAAAGATGTTCCAGCAGCTAACGGAAAAGCCGGGCAATCTCGGATCGGCTAAGGCCTGGGGTAGCGATAAGGCGGTCAAGGAGGCCCGCCTGAGCATCAAGGACGTGGACGAACTCATAGGCCAATACGGCCTCTACGCCGAGCGTCTCGGCCCGCTGGATGAGCAGGCCGCCGCGGCCCTGGCCACGCTGAGCCGGCTGGCGCTGCGGGCCGATGAGCTCTACCGCGCCGCCAAGCGGGCCAAGGGGCTGCTGGACTTCGACGACCTGCTGATCCACACCGAGCGACTGCTTGCGTCCCATCCCGATCTGTGCCGCGCGCTCGGCGACGGGATCGGCCAATTGCTCATCGACGAGTGCCAGGACACCGACGCCTTTCAGGTGCGCCTGCTGGAGCGGCTGATTCGCGGCGGCGTGGAAAGCGGAGCGCTGCCCGACGGTAAACTTTTCCTGGTCGGCGACGCCAAGCAGAGCATCTACCGCTTCCGCGGCGCGCAGGTGGAGGTGTTCCAGGACTGGTGCCGGCGCCTGGGGGCCGGAAAGCAGGAGGACCTGGACCTTTCCTTCCGCACGCACGCCGCGGCGGCCGCGTTCGTCAACCACCTGTTCGCGCCGCTGATGGGCCAAGACTACGCCCCCATCCAGGCCAATCGCCGCGACGGCCCGCCGCAAGCGTGCGTGGAAATCCTCCTGGCCGAGGGCGTGGATGGAGAGCCTATCAAGGGCGCCGACCAGGCCGAGGCTGCCCAGGCCGCCGCCGTGGCTGAGCGGATCGAGCGGATGATCCAGGATGGCGAGACCCGCGTGTGGGACGCCAAAAGCAAAACCTGGCGGGCGGTGCGGGCCGGCGACATCGCCATCCTCATGGCCCGCATGACCGCCGGCTTGGAGTACGAGCGCGAACTGGCGCGGCGGGGCATCCCCTATTACGTCGTCGCCGGCAGCGGATTCTTCAAGCAGCAGGAGGTCTTCGACGTCCTGAATGCCCTGCGGGCGATCGACCACCCCTTCGACGACATCGCCCTGTTCGGTGTGCTCCGCAGCAGCCTGTTCGGCCTGGACGACAACGCCCTGGCCCGCATCGCCCAGGCCGCCCAGCCGCCATACTGGCCGGCCCTGAGCGCCGGCACGCTGCCAGAGGGTCTGGAGGCTTCGATGCGAGGCTCGCTCCTGCGGGCCATCGAGACCATCGGCCGATTGCACCGCGACAAGGACGCTTTGGGAATCGATCGGCTCATCGAGACCGTCCTGTCCGCTACCAATTACGAGGCCACGCTGCTGGCCCAGCCGCAGGGAAAGCGGATGCTGGGCAACGTGCGGGTGCTTGCGGATCAGGCCCGCGCCGCCTCGCGGGAAGGCCTGGCGCTGGCGGACTTCCTGGAGCGGATGGACGAGTTGGTGGTGCACGAGTCGCGCTATGAGCAGGCGGCCGTGGCAGGCGAGGCCGAGAACGTCGTGCGGATCATGACCATCCATAAGGCCAAGGGGCTGGAGTTTCCGGTGGTGGTCGTGCCCGATCTGAACGCCCGCCGGCGGGGCGAAACGTCGCCCATCCTGGGCCGCAGCGACTGGGGACTGGTCTTCAGGCTCAAGGCGGACTCAGCCGACGAGCAAGAAGATGAAAACAGCGAAGGTGAAGATGAAAGTCCCGGCGAGGCCGAGCTGCCCCTGTCTTACCGGCTGGCCAAGGCGATGGAGGACTGCGACCAGGATCAGGAGGACATCCGCAAGCTCTACGTCGCCGTCACGCGGGCGCAGGATCATCTGATTCTTGTCGGGGCGAACTGGCGAACCAAAGAGGGAAACATCAAGTGGAAGGGCTCTTTCCTCGACCGCATTGACGGCGTGTTGGGCATTCGCACGGCTGTGGATGATGGTCGCCGGACCATCCCTTATGGCGACGGCCAGTTCCAGGCCGACCTGCGCGTCGTTACGCCCTCGGCTGCCGACGAGCGATCCTCCAAGCGATCGGCGGGATGGAAGATGCTCCAGGCCGCCAAGACCGGCCAGGACCTCACCCAGCGGATCCTCGCCTCCGCCCCCGCAGCGGCCGCTGCACTGCCGCTGCTGGGGCCGCTGCCGCCGGATGTCGCGCGGACGGAACTGGCCGTCACGGCACTGGCAGACTTCGCCGCCTGTCCGATGCTGTACCGCTGGCACCATGAGCTTCGCGTGCCGGAGGCGATGCTGCCGCCCAATCCGTCGCAGGCAAAACAACAAAAGGCAAAACAGGGCCGCACCGCCGCGATGGACCCGGCCACGCTGGGCACGCTGCTGCATCGGTGCATGGAGCTGCTGGACTTCGCCCATCCGCAACCGGCGCGGGCGCTGGTCACTGCGGCCGCCTGCCAACTGCACCTGGAGGAGGCGGCGGACCTGGACGCCGTGGCTGAGGAGTTCGGGGCCATGCTGGACCGCCTGGCCGCCCAGCCGCTGTGGGCGTCGTTGGCCTCGGCGCAGGCGACCCTGCGCGAGCTGGACTTCACAAGTTCTGTCGGCCCGGCGGTGCTGCGCGGGCAGATCGATTTGCTTTACCAGGATGCCGGCGGCGCCTGGCGCATCGTGGACTACAAGTCCGACCGCGTCGATGCCGCCGGCGTGGAGGAGCACGCCCGCCGCTATGAGCTTCAGATTCTTGCCTATGCCGCCGCGGCAGCCCGACATCTCGGTCAGCCGCCGGTCGAGGCGGTGCTTTATTTCCTCCGCCCCGGCTTGGCCTACACCCTCTCCATCACCAAGGCTTCGCTGGCGGCCGCCGAGCAGCGCCTGACCGAGACGGCCCGGCAACTGGTAGCCGCTCGTCGCAGCGGATGCTTCCAGCGGCGCGACGGCCGGCATTGTGCGATCTGCCCCTACGGGCCCCTGTGCGAGCGCTGCGAACCGGCGGCCTATTGACTCCCCCGCCGCCCCGCACGCACAATGGCCGCAACTCATGCTGAATGACCTCAAACAGGCTGTCTGTGCCGCGAATCTCAAGCTGGCCGCCAGCGGGTTGGTCATCGACACCTGGGGCAATGTCAGCGGCGTGGACCGCGCCGCCGGCGTGCTGGTCATCAAGCCTTCCGGCCTGGCCTACGAAGGCATGAAGGCCCGGCACATGGTGGCCGTGCGGCTCGACACAGGCCGGCCGATCGGTTCTGGTGCCAAGCCCAGCTCCGACACGCCGACACATCTGGCGCTCTATCGCGCCTGGCCCGGCCTGGGCGGCGTGGTCCACACGCACAGCCTCTACGCCACCGCCTGGGCGCAGGCACAAAAGGCCATCCCCGCCCTGGGCACCACGCACGCCGACACCTTCCGCGGCGAGGTCCCCTGCACGCGCGAATTGAAGGCCGCGGAGATTCAAACCGATTACGAGGCCAACACAGGCCAGGTGATCCTGGAGGCGATGGCGGGGCGCGATCCGCTGGAATGCCCCGGCGCCCTGGTGGCCGGGCATGGCCCCTTCGCCTGGGGCGCCAACCCCGACGAGGCCGTGCACAATGCCATCGTGTTGGAATACCTGGCGCGGCTGGCGATGCTGACGCGACTGATAGAATTGCAATCCCATCCCATCAGCCAGGAATTGCTGGACAAGCACTTCTTCCGCAAGCACGGCCCCGGCCGCACATACGGCCAAGACTGACGGCAGCCGGTTGACTCAAGCACGCTTTTTCTTTTTTGCGGCGGCTTTTCTCAATTCGGCCACGCTGCGCACGCGGAGCCTTGCGGCGCCGCGCCACCGGCGGGTTTTAACCGCCGAGGGCGCCGCCAGGCGCCTGCGGGCCGCGGGGATTGCCCGGCGGTATTGCGGCAGCCAGCGGGCCTGGGCCACCAGCATCTCGTCCACCATCCGCCAGACTTCCTCGGTGTTGCAGACGGCCGCGGTGAGCGGGTCGTGCAGCACGGCTTGCTTCAGGAGCGTCACGTCGCCGGCTACGGCGGCCCGCACGGCCATGCGCTGCACGTGAACGCTGGCCGACAGCGTCGCCGCACACGCCAGCGGCAATGCTCCCACGCGCGGGATGCCGATGCCGTTGCGGTCCACGTAACCGGGGACCTCCACGATGCAGTCGTCCGGCAGGCTGGAAATGCAGCCGTTATTGCGCACATTGAAGTGACCGCGGTAGCAGCGGCCGGTCTCCAGGGATTCGATGATCCAACTGCCGTGCTCGTCGCTGCGGGCCTGCGGAGAGATGGGCTTATCCTTGGCGGCCAGCCACCGCGGGAAGTCGGTGCGGAACCAGTTCCGCTGCTCCATGTGGTGCCGCAGATAGCCGCCGGTCTCGCCGTGGATCCAATCTCGCAGGTCGATCCATCGGCGGATTTCCGCCGGCCGCTTACGATACCACGGCAGGTACTCCGACAGATGGCCGTTGGATTCGGTGCTGTAATAGCCGAACCGCCGCAGCACGTCGATGCGGACCTTTTCGGTCTGGCTATAAACCGGATGGCGTTCGAAGGCGGCTAGCAGCTCCTCGGCGGAAACTTTGCGGCCTTTATAAATAATTTGCAGGTACCAGGTCTGGTGGTTGATGCCCGCGGCGATGATGTCCACCTCGCGGCGGTCCTTGGCGCCCAGGGCCTTGGCGATCTGCGCGTGGCCGTGCTGGACGCCGTGGCACAGGCCCACCGTGTTGACCCGGCCGTACTCCAACGCCGCCCAGGTGTTCATGGCGTTGGGGTTGGCGTAATTCAGCAGCAGCACGTCGTCCTTGGCGACCTCGCGGATGTCCTTGCAGAACTCCAAAACGCACGGGATGTTCCGCTGGCCGTACATGATGCCCCCCACGCAGATCGTGTCCCCGACGCATTGGTCCACGCCGTACTTCAGCGGAATGTCGATGTCCAGCGTGTAGGCCTCCATGCCGCCGATGCGGGTGCAGTTGACGACGTAATCCGCCCCGGCCACCGCACGGCGGCGGTCCAGCGTGGCCGTCAGCGTTGCGGGCAGGCCGTTGCCGTCGATGTCCTTGCGGCAAAGCTGCACGACGCGGTTCAGGTTTCCCCGGTTGATGTCCGTCAGCGCGAAATGCGTGTCCGCCAGTTCCGGGACGGCCAGGATGTCGCGGACGAGTTTCCGCGTGAAGCCGACGCTCCCGGCCCCGATGAAGGCTACCTTGATCGCCACAGCCACGCTCCTTTTGCCCCCCTGGCAAGATTTCGGACCTTACCGCCGCCGGTGGCGGGCTGCAATACAATCCTCTTGCGTTCGACGGAGCGGAGCGTTCAATTAAGGCCAAGAACAAGAAGTAGATGCCGTCGGCGGTCCTTTTTCCCTTGAGGGAGTCATCTCATGCTCGAGAAACTTGAGAAAAAGATTAAGCTTGGCTTCATCCCCGCCAACCGCGGATTTTTCTCGGACGTCCTGGCCGCCAAGATGCGCGGCGCGACGCTCAAGGTGCTCAAGGACGTTGGCGCGACGGTCTCCGTGCCCTCGCCGAAGGACACCAAGGTCGGCTGCGTGGAGTCGCTGGAGGAGGCCCTGAAGGTGGGGCGGATGTTCCGCGACCAGCAGGTGGACGGCATCGTCGTCTCGGCTGTGAACTTCGGCGACGAGCAAGGCGTGGCGCTGGCCGTCAAGGAATCGGGGCTGAAGGTGCCCATCCTGATCGTCGGCTGCCAGGAAGAAGAAGTGCTCAAGCCCGACACGCAGCGCCGCGACAGCTTCTGCGGGCTGCTGAGCATCGCCGAATCATTGCGGCAGATGCGGCGGCCCTATTCCGTGCCGGAAGCGCCCATCTGCTTTCCCACCGACGCCGCCTTCCGCGGCACGGCCCAGCGTTTCCTGGCCGTCTGCCGCGTGGTGGGCGGCATCCGCAAGGCCCGCTACGGACAGATCGGCGCCCGCCCGGACGCCTTCTGGACCTGCCGCTTCAGCGAAAAGGCCCTCCAGGCCCTGGGCGTGACGGTGGTAACGCTGGACCTCTCGGAGATCATCGGCGCGGTCGGCCGCATGAAGACCGACGCGGCCGTGAGGCGCGTGGTGGCCGACATGAAGGCCACGATCAACTGCTCCGCCGTCGGCGACGACATCCTGACCAAGATCGCCAAGTTCGAGTTGGCGGTGAAACATTTCATAGCCGACCGCAAGCTGGACGCCCTGGGCATCCAGTGCTGGACGAGCATCCAGGCCAACCTGGGCATCTGCTCCTGCACCACGATGAGCCGGCTGGACGACCGCGGCATTCCTTGCGCCTGCGAGAGCGACATGCTGGGGGCGCTGTCCATGCACGCCCTGCAACTGGCCAGCGGCGGCCCCAGTTGCCTGGCCGACTGGAACAATCTGCACAACGAGGACGCCGAACTGGTCAACTGCTGGCACTGCGGCGTGTTTCCCGTCTCTTGGGCCAAGGCCAAGCCGAAGATGGGCTGCCAGGAGATTATCGCCGGCACCACCGGCCGCGAAAACGCCATGGGCGTGGTGGAGTTCGTCATGAAGGACGGGCCGGTGACCCTCTGCCGCGCCACGCAGGACAACGGCGGGGCCTTCAAGGTCATGCTCGCCCAGGGCGCCGTCGAGCCCAACAAGGCCAAGACCTTCGGCTCCTACGGCTGGGTGAGGCTCCCCGGCATCGGACGGCTTTACAAGGATGTCCTGCTCCGCCACTTCCCCCATCACGTCGCCATGAACCGCAGCACGGTGGGCAACGTGCTGTGGGAAGCCTTCGGCAATTATCTGGGCTTTGCGGTCTTCACGGCTGAGAATACCACCGGCTGCTGGACGCCGGAGATGCCGTTCAAAATTTAGCTATCCTGCCTTCCTACGATGGAACTAGGGATAGGCCCCGCAGGCTGACCCCAGGAGAACAAAGATGAAGCCAAAAACGAATATCCTAACGGTGGCTATCGCAACGATGGTCTTGGGATTGGCGTTCCCGGCGGCCGTGCTGGCCCAGTACGATGCGATGGACGGCCCCATCGTCAAGGATGCTCAGGCGGCGATCAGCAAAGGAGACGTCGCGATCGTCCTCAAATGGGTTCCCAAGGCAAACGAGGACGAGGTCCGCAAGGCATTCACCAAGACGATGGCGGTCCGCAACAAAGGTCCCGACGCTCGGGACCTGGCCGACAACTATTTCTTCGAGACGGTCGTGCGGTTGTACTGCCAGGCTACGAATCAACTCTACACCGGGCTGAGGCCCGCCGGCCAAGGCATGCCCCCGGAGATGACCGACGCCGACAAGGCCCTGGCCGCGGGCAGAGTGGACGACCTGGCCAAGAAAATCTCCTCGGCGGTGGAGACAGCCCTCCGCCAGCGATTCACCACCGCCGTCGAGGCCCAAAAGCAAAAGGACAACTCTATTGAGGCCGGGCGGCTGTACGCCAGCGCCTACGTGCAACTCGTGGACTTCATCGGGAGCATCTATCAAGTCATCGCGGGATTGCCGCCGCCGATGCCTTCTCCGCGCGTGCAACCTACCGCTCCCGTTATCGCACAACCTGTTACCCCCCCGCCGGGGACGGTCCTGCCGGCGCCGCAATCAAATACCCCTACCATTCAGCAACGCTGGAACAATGGTACCTACCAGTACTACTATGTTTATGGTCCCATATATTAATTGAGAGGGCGCCAGGAAACCTCAGCCCCCTCGCGCCAGAGGGCCACGATATCGGCCGCCCTCGAAGGGGATAGGCAGCGTCGCTTTCGGAATGAAAAAAGACAAGGCGATCGGCCGTGAGCGATCTTCACAGGTTTTACGCAGCTGACTTGAAGGCAGCGGAAGTGCACCTGGCCGGTCAGGAGGCGCATCACGCCGCCGGCGTGCTGCGGTTGTCGGCCGGCAGCCGGGTGGAACTCTTCGACGGCCGGGGTGGCTGCGCCGAAGGGCACATCGTGCGGGTCCACCGCGGCGAGGTGGCGGTGGTCCTCGATCATCGGAACGCCCTATCCTGCCGTCCCCAGCCGGCGGTTCACCTGGCCTTTTCGACGCCCAAGGGCAATCGCCTGGATTGGTTGCTGGAAAAGGCCACCGAGCTGGGCGCCGCGTCGCTCCAGCCGGTGATCTTTCAGCGAACCGTCGCCGGCGGCCGGGAGCCCAGCGAGGCCAAGGCGCGGCGGTGGCTGGGGCAATGCATCGCGGCCGCCAAGCAGTCCGGGCTGAACTTCCTGCCCGAGCTTCGCCCGCCGCTGCGGTTGGCGGACCTCCTGGCCGCTTCGGCGGGGGCGCTGGGGCTGGCAGGCGATTCATCCGGTGATGCTCGCCCGCTGCCGGAGGCCCTGTCGGCCCTGGGGAACCGGCAGGACGTCCTGCTGCTGGTCGGCCCGGAGGGCGGGCTGACGGAGGAGGAACGGGCGGCCGTTGGAGCCTGTGGTTTTACGTTCGTGCGGCTGGGCCAGACGGTGTTGCGGATCGAGACGGCCGCCATCGCCCTGCTGGCGACGACCATCGCCTGCCGCCCGCCGAGCCGCCCCAACGCTTGAGACATCTTTGCTGGACCCCTCCTGGGGGCACGGCGTACAATACCTCTGGCGGGGCGGCAACGAGGTCTTGGTACCGAAGGTATACCGCTTTTCAGCATCGGCAAGGAGACGGCTATGAAGGCACGGCGCGCGTTCACGCTGGTGGAGTTGCTGGTGGTGATGAGCATCATCGCTCTGTTGATAAGTATCATATCCCCTTCCTTGATGACGGCTAAGCAGATCGCCCGTATAAGCTCCTGCAGCAGTAACATCGCCGGCACGATGCGAAACGTCGTGATGTACACCAATTCCAACAGCGGCATGCTGCCGGCCTACCGGTTTGACTATGACCCGACCACCGGCAAGCCGTCCGGAAAAGATTCCAACGGCAAGCTCTTCGCCCCCCCGGACCCTTCCAGCACGACCATCGCCTTCGGCACCGGGGGCAAGCCCAATGAATACACCGAGACCGGCCTGTTGAACGATCCGCGCAACCTGGGGCTCGTCTACAAGGAAAATTACGTCAACGATTACCACATCCTTTACTGCCCCACCCAGCCCAACACGCAAAATACGGCGGAGTACTACCCCCGCCCCTGGGGCAGCGGCGCCAATAACGTCATGGTGGGGTACATGTACAATCCGAACGTGGACGCCAACGCCTCGCCCGTGCAGTACACGTTCTCGCCGAAAGTGGAACTCTTTCCCGTCGACCGCCCCGTCGTATGCGATCTGGTCTACGGCGGCAATTTTGTCAGCCACGTCGTGGGCTCGGAGATGCGGTGGAACGTAGGGCACATCAACGGCAACGTGGCGACCGTGGGATATCGAGCCGCCCAGGCATTTATGAGCGACCCCAACAACAAGGATTTCTCAGGAAACTGGAGCACGTTGAACAGCCAGGCCTACGGACTGATCCTCATGAAGTAACCGTAGGCAGAATAAAAAGCGGCATGAGATAGCCTCCCGCCGCCTGCCGGCTCCCGGATGGATGGGCCTGGCAAGTTGCCTCTGTAGGCCCTTGCATGAGCCCCGGCGGGGTTGGATAATGTACCGCCGATAGGTCGAAACCAGAGTTAGAAGGAGCTTTCTCTATGAAGATCACCTCTCCCCTCGCATGGACGATCCTGGCCGTGGCGTGCTTCCTGGCGGCTGGATGCGACACGCCACCGGCGGCCCCCAAGGCCAACACTCCCGACCATGTCAACGCCCTGACCGTCAGGCCGAACGACGACGAAGAGGTCCGCGGCGCCATGGCCCTGGAGACCGCCCGGGTGGCTTACCAGAATCGCCTGGAAGTGCTCCGCAGCTACTACGAGCGCGTCGGCGACGCCGACAAGTACCAGGCCGCCGGCAGGGAACTCAAGACCCTCAGGCAGGCTCAGGTGTTCCGCTACCAGGACCTGCCGGAGATCCTGCCGCCGGAGCGAGAGAGCCTGGAGAACGCCGACGAGCGGCTGCTGGTCGAGTACGTCATCCAGGCCCGCAATGCCTACCTGGCGGCGGTGGACCGTCTCTTGACCACTTACGACAAGGAAGGCAACACGTACCGGCTTGAGTTCGTCCGATCAATCAAGAAGCGATTCGACCCGATCCGGACTTACCTGTACTTCCCCACGGCGGAGATCCCCGGGTCGAACCTGCGGCCGACGGAGGTCATCCGCGAAGCGGACGAAATGTACGCCAGGGCACTCAAGCTGTTCTGGGACGGCAAGGGCCTTCTGCACACCTTCGTGACCACCGATTACCAGAAAGAGCGCCAGGCCCTGCTGCTGTTCATGGACCTGATCCAGAAATACCCCACCAGTAACAAGATCGCCTTGTCGGCTTATTACATCGGCGACATCTACAAGGAATACTTCAACGAGGACACCCGCGCGGTGACGTGGTACGAGCGGGCCTGGCAGTGGGATCCCCGCATCACCGAGCCGGCCCGTTTCCAGGCGGGCACGGTGTACGACCTACGGCTGCATAATCCCGAAAAGGCCGTCGAGTGCTACAACGGTGCGATCAAGTATGAGCAGTTCAATCAGTCCAACGTCTCCTATGCCCGCCGAAGGATCAAGGAGCTGACCGGGCAATAGCGGCCCTTGCGTTCGCAGGACGACTGACCGCGGCGGATCTTCTGTGAGGTCCGCCGCGTTTTTTCTCATCGTGACGGGAGCATCTGCGGATATAGTGGCAGTCACACCGCAAGCCGCAGGCCAGCAGACCCGAGGAACCCATCCATGCCACCCAGGCACCGTGGAGTATCCATAGCGACGGTGATCGGCCTGGCCGTGTGCCTGGTCGGGACGGCCTTGGCGGATTTCGACAATCCCAAGGCCAAGATCCCCCCCCTGGCCAAGCCCACCCGCCGCAGCGGTGGCGAGGGGTTCGCCCCCCTGCCCCTGCCGGCTACGCCGCTGCGACGGACGGAACTAAAGCGACAACCCGCCCCGCCGGCCCTGGTGGGCATGATCAACTTCTCGGCCTCGCAATTCAAAATCGTGGACGGCCAGAGACAGGAGGTCGGCGGTTTTCCCACCACGCAGATCGACATCGAGCGGCTCATGAGCTACGCCAACAGCCAGCTCAAGATTAACTACCGCTACATGGGCATGTCGCTGGACGGCTTCTCGTGGGACCCCACCGAGCTGCCGCTGCTGTACCTGACGGGCTGGACGGCACTGCCGCCGCTGAGCGACGAGCTGGTGGCCAAGCTCCGCCAGTACCTCATCGACGGCGGCACGCTGGTCATCCACGCCCAGTGCGGCCGGGAGGAATTCGTCGCCTCCGCCCGGCGCGAAATCGCCCGCATCCTGCCCAACCATCCCCTGGCGGCCGTGGACACCGATTCCCCGCTGTTCCACGCCGTCGTGGACATCAAGGAGATGCGCGTCCGCAAGGATCACGAGGACTTCAAGACCATCCCGCCCTACCTGGAGGCCGTGTACCTGGGCTGCCGGCCGGCGATCATCTTCTCGCCCATCGACCTCAACTGCGGCTGGGACGTGGTCAACCACCCCATCGACGGCGGCATCCTCTACCACCAGGACGACGCCCTGAAGCTGGGGCTGAACATCATCGCCGTCACGCTGGCCGACCTTCAATACGCCCGAAGCTGGGGCACCGAAAAAATCTACCACCAGCAGGACGACCGGACGCGCGACCAGCTCGTCATTGGCCAGATTATCCACAACGGCGACTGGGATCCCACGCCCCACGCCCTACCCAACCTGATGAAGTACGTCCGCCAAAACACCACGCTGAACGTCCAATTCAAGCGCCAGCCCGTGGACCTTTCCGACGCCGAGGCCTTTGAGCATCCGGTGCTCTACATGACCGGTCTGCGGGACTTCACCTTCTCGGAGGCGCAGGTGCAGCGGCTGCGGAATTACCTCACCGGCGGGGGCGTGCTCATCGCCGATGCCGCAGCCGGCAACAAGGCCTTCGACGTAGCCTTCCGCCGAGAGATCCATCGCGTGCTGAGCGATCAGGAGCTCAAGCCCCTGCCGCTGGACAGCCCCCTGTACCAAATGCCCTACGCCATCAAGGCCGTGGAATACACCCCGCTGGTCAACGCCCCCGGCGGCAGCGGTGGTGACAATGACAAAAGGTCCGCCCCGCTGCTGGAGGGCATCAGCCTGGGCGGGCAGCTCGCCGTCATCTACTCGCCGCTGGGCCTGTCCAACGGCTGGGAGCAACTGCCCTACGCCTTCAACCGCGGCTACGCCGACACCGACGCCCTCCGCCTGGGCGTCAACATCCTGTCCTATGCCCTGACCCACTAGCCGTTCCCAGCGGCCGCGTTGACAACGACGCATCCGCCTACTACCGTTGATGTCCGATCTGGGGACTTTGCGGATCGTCCCGGCCACGTGCAGAACACTTGCAAGACAAAGAACTCCCTTGGGTGGGGCAGCACGAAGGCCCAGCCGCGACGCCTGATAAAGTTCGACTGAATCGTTCGGAAAAGAGGCACCCTATGGGGCCATCCGCCGGGCAGACGGCTCGCGATAAGATGCCGCTGATCCTTACGGCAATGGTGCTGGCCATTGTCGTGGCTTTTCTCTGCTCTTCGACGGCGACCGTATTGCATCTGTTTCCTGATGACGCGTTCTTTTATATCAAGACGGCTAATAATTTCGCCCGGGGCCTGGGTCCGACCTTCGACGGCGTCAACAGGACCAACGGGTTTCATCCGTTGTACTTCCTCCTCTTGGCGGGAATCGCGACGGTCGTCCCCTTGACGGGCCGGGAGGGGTTGGTCGTTCCGCTCGTTCTGGATAACCTGCTATCGCTCATCGGCCTGATCTGCCTGAACCGCCTCCTGCGGCGGCACGGCGTGTCGTTTCTGAGCCGGCTGATGGTATCGCTACTGGTGCTGTTCTTTACGGGCTTCAACGACATCGGCGTCGAGTCGCACCTCGTATTAGCGCTGCTGGGAGCCTACCTGTTGGTGCTGGACCGCCCGGTGCATTCGGCCATGTCCATCGTCGCGCTGGCGGTGCTGGGCATCCTGCTGTGTATGTCGCGGTTGGAGATGCACATCTTCGTCCTCCTCGCCGTGATCGTGTGCGTTACCTTGCCGGCATGCCAGCGGAAAACATGGGGGGCTGCGGCCGGCGCCACAGCGGGGGGAATCGCACCTCCGCTGATGGCCCTGGCGGCCTATGCGGCGTTGAATCTCGTGTGGTTCGGCCATCCCACCAGCGTTTCGAGTTGGCTGAAGGTCGGCTTCCCCGGGACCTTTAACCCCGAGACGAACTGGCTCCCCCACGCGTCGATAGGTTTCAAGGGCAGGTTCTTATTCTTCGGGGCGGTGTCGCTGATCACCGTACCGGTGTGCTTGAAGAGAATTCTGGCCCATGGAAGCGACGTATCTCGTGTCCGCTTGTCGCTGATATTCCTTGCCTTAAGCCTGTACTCGCTGGCCTATGCGATATCGATGCTGTTGCTGTCTCGGGGCGCCGTAGCGGGGTGGTACTGCAGCATACCGCTGACAGCCGCGTTTGCCGCCTGCGCGATCGCTTGGGACGGTTGGGCATGCCCTCGGCTCAAGCAAAGGATATCGCCCCGCGTGGAGCAAGCGGCCAACATCCTGCTGGTCCTGCTCATCCTCATCACGGGTACGGTGTTCCTGGCCCGAAAGTTTACCGTCTTCACCGACGAAAACAGGGTTAACCTGGCCTTATGGATGAAGCAGCATCTGCCAGCCAACGCCCGTATCTTCATGGTCGATGTATCCGGCCTCACCGGTTACTTCAGCGAACGCAGTGTCATCGACGGCGACGGCCTCATTAACAGTTTCGAGTATCGGGACTACCTTTGCAGCGGCCGGCTCAAGCAGTACCTGCTGGACAAGCATGTGAACTACCTCGCCGCCAATCGATACAACGGCGCCGATGAGCTAGTCATCCGAGTGGTTTTGTGGATTCGACGCCCCCAGCGATGGGTCTTTGAGCATCACCCGAAAATGCTGGCTCGCTTCGGAACCTATGCCGTTTTTCAGCTCACACCCAAGGACATAGAGAATTCTTACATGGCCGGCCCGGTCTTGCCGTGAGCCGACTTCAGCGGCCGAACGTCCCTTATAAATTCCAGACAAGGCAACTCCGGCACATCCTTGCCACCGAAGGGGTACACCGGTATCTTTCGCAGGCGTGAAAATCTCGGTCATCATGCCTTCCTACAATCACGCCGAGTTCATCGGCAAGGCGATCGATTCCGTCTTGTCTCAGACAGGGGATTTCGAGCTGGAACTGATCGTCATGGACGGCAATTCCACCGACGCCACGCAGAGTATCCTCAAGCAATACGGGCAGGCGATCCGCTGGCGCAGCGAGCCGGACGAAGGCCAGGCTGACGCCTTCAACAAAGGTTTGGCCTTGGCCCGGGGCGACGTGATCGGCTGGCTCAACAGCGACGACCTTTACGAGCCGGAGGCGCTGGCGGCCGTCGCGGAAATCTTTGCCTCAGAACCTCAGACCCAATGGCTTTACGGCAAGGTTCGAATCGTCGATATCGCCGGCCGCGAAATCCGTCGCTGGATCACGGCCTACAAGAACTGGCGGATGCGCCGCTTTTCCTATCCCAAATTGCTGACGGAGAATTGGATCAGCCAGATGGGGGTGTTCTGGCGGCGGTCGGCGGGAGAACAGGTGGGCCCCTTCCGCACCGACCTGCACTGGTGCCTGGATTACGACTACTGGCTGCGCCTCGGCGCCCGCTGGCCGGGGCGGTTCGTAAACAAGTACCTCGCCGACTTCCGTTGGTACTCCGCAAGCAAGTCCGGCGCCGGCTACCTGCCCCAGTTCCGCGAAGAGTTAAAAGTGGCCACGCAAAGGGCCGAAGGCCGGCACCCCTTCCCGATCTTCCTGCATTGTCTCAACGCCGCCAAGATCATCACCGTATATTGGATGCTGGGATTGCGGCGGCGACTGACGGCTCCCGCCGCAAAAGAAACCGCACGCTAGCGTCCCCTCCTTAGGCCGCTAGCCGATGGCGTGGCGGGCCATCTTCAGCGTCTTGCCCAGTTGCTGGGTGGCGTGGTAGGCCAGCAGGCGGTTGACGGCCGTGGCCTGCTTGGCCGGCAGATTGACCCGCACGCCGGTCTCCGCCGCCGCCAGCGCCGCCAGGCCCGCCAAGGTCGCCCCGTCCAGGCGATACTTTTCTGCCGCTGCCCCTGCCGCCGCGGCCTCGCAGGCGCCGCAGAGCAGGCCGCCCTGAAGCGAGGAAAAATGCAGGTCCTTCCGACCCGCCCGGCCGCTGACGTCCCGCCCACACGCCACGCAGGCCTTCAATTCGCCCAGCAATCCCACCAGCCGAAGCACCCGCCACTGAAAGTACGCCAGCACCGCGCCGGCCTGGCTGCCCTTGCGCCCGAGGCGAACCAGGGCACTGTGCAGCAGGTCGAAAACCTCCACGTGCGGATCGCCCTCGGCCAGCACCGCCGACGTCAGCTCGACCATGTACAACGCGGCGTTGAGGCGGGCCGCGTCGCGCCGCAACACGGCATGCGGGGCGGTCTCGCAGAATTCCACCACAGTCCCCAGCCCCTCCCGGGCGGCGGGGATGTACACCAATTCGCCCTCGGCCAGCAGGTCGATGGGCCCGCCGGTGTTGCTCTTGGCTCGTTTGGCCCCCTTGGCCAGCAGTTTTACCTTGCCATCGCCGCGGGTCAGGAAGTGCACGATCTGGCTGGTCTCGCTATAGTCGCCGCTCCGCAGGCAGATGGCCGATTCGCGCCGCCGCATGGCCACAGGCTACCCATTTCCGCCGGATGCGGCAACGGGGACCGTTAGGAAGGGAACTGCCGGTTAAAAAAAGACCGTACTGTCTAACGGCAGTACGGCCCTTCAACTTCGTCCCTCCCGCAGCCCGCGGCGGCCTAGTCGCTATTCCTCTCGGTCCGGGTTCGTAACTCCGCCTACATCAGGCTCCGCTGCGCCCTTCCTAGCACTTATCTGCCTCGGCCCTCCTACGGAGGAGCTCACGGACCTCGGCGATCGGGCCGCCGCCATCTGGCTGCCCTCTCTATCCATAACCTTAGGAGTCGTTCCATCATTCAAACAAGCAAACTGTCGCGCCGCGTCTCAATGCATTGTCGGCACAAAAGATAGGCCTCCAAATTTTAATGACTTTTTTTCAGGGACATTTACGTTTTGTACACCCCCGGCGCGACTGGGTTTTCCCCTGAAATTGCGATGGAACTAGAAAACCGCTAATTTCATTTTAGACAGGAGGTTATGTGCTTTTTTTGGCGCCGCCTGAAGGCTTGGCCGGACCGGCGGAGCGGAAGGTGAACGTCTTGCCGGCCGCATCGATGACGATGTGATCACCCTCGTGAATCTCGCCCCGCAGGATTTTCCCCGCCAGGGCGTTTTCGATCTTCTGCTGGATCAGCCGCTTCAGCGGGCGGGCGCCGAAACTGGGCTCATAGCCCAGCTCGCCCAGCAGGTTTTTGGCGTGGTCCGTTACCTCAATGGACAGATTCTGACCCGCCAGCCGCCCGGAGAGGTTGCGAATCTGGATGTCCACGATCGCGGCGAGGTCTTTCTTGGTCAGGGAGTGGAAGATCACCGTCTCGTCGATGCGGTTGAGGAATTCCGGGCGGAAGTGCTGGTGCAGGGCCTCGGTGAGCTGCGCCTCGATCTCCCACGGTTCGGCGTTCTTCTCCGCCATGGCTTGGACCTGCTGGGAAGCGATGTTGCTGGTCATGGCGATCAGCGTGTTCTTGAAGTCCACGGTGCGCCCCTGGCCGTCAGTCAGCCGCCCGTCGTCCAATACCTGGAGCAGGACGTTGAAGACGTCGCGGTGGGCCTTCTCGATCTCGTCGAACAGGATCACGCAGTAGGGCCGGCGTCGCACGGCCTCGGTCAGCCGCCCGCCTTCCTCATAGCCCACGTAGCCCGGCGGGGCGCCGATCAGCCGCGCCACGGCGTGCTGCTCCATGAACTCACTCATGTCGATGCGGATCAGCGCGTCCTCGGTGTCGAACAGCAGTTCGGCCAGCGCCTTGCACAGCTCGGTCTTGCCCACGCCGGTGGGCCCCAGGAACAGGAAGCTGCCGATGGGCCGCCGCGGATCGCTTAGCCCAGCGCGGTTGCGCCGCACGGCGTCGCTCACGACGCGCAGGGCCTCGTCCTGCCCCACAACGCGCTGCCGCAGGCGGTCCTCCATGCCCAGCAGCTTGCCACGTTCGGACTCCATCAATCGCGATACCGGAATGTGTGTCCACTTAGCCACCACCTCGGCGATCTGCTCAGCCGTCACTTCCTCGCTGGTCATGCCGCCGTCGGCCGTCAGGTGCTTCAGCTCCTCCTCCTGCCGCGACAGCTCCGCCGTCAGGTCGCGCAACTGGCCGTACTGGAGCCGCGCCGCGGCCTCCAGGTCGCCGGCGCGCTGCGCCTGCTCCAGCTGCGTGCGGGCGGATTCGATCTGCTCCTTCATCGCGCGGATCCGCTTCAGCACCGCCTGCTCGTTGCTCCAGCGGGCGTGTAGCTCGTCGAACCGCGCCTGCTGCTGGGCGATCTGGCCTTCCAGCGCCGCCAGGCGTTCCTTGGAGGCCTGGTCGGTCTCTTTGCGAAGGGCCTCTCGCTCAATCTGGAGCTGCATGATGCGCCGCTTCAGTTCGTCCAGCTCCGCCGGCATGGAATCGTTCTCGATCCGCAGGCGGCTGGCGGCCTCGTCCATCAGGTCGATGGCCTTGTCGGGCAGGAAGCGGTCGGTGATGTACCGCCGGCTCATCACGGTCGCGGCCACCAGCGCGGCGTCCTGAATCCGCACTCCGTGGTGCGCCTCGTAGCGGCCCTTCAGGCCGCGAAGAATGGCGATGGTCTCTTCCACGCTGGGCTCGCCCACCAGCAGCGGCTGGAACCGCCGCTCCAGGGCGGCGTCCTTTTCCACGTGCTTGCGGTATTCGTCGATGGTCGTCGCCCCGATGCATCGCAGTTCGCCGCGTGCCAGGGCCGGTTTGATGAGGTTGCCCGCCGAGATCGCCCCTTCGGCCGCCCCGGCGCCCACGACGGTGTGCAGCTCGTCGATGAACAGAATGATCCGGCCGTCGCTGTCGATGACTTCCTTCAGCACGGCCTTGAGGCGGTCCTCGAATTCCCCGCGGAACTTCGACCCGGCCAGCAGCGCGCCCATGTCCAGCGCGACGACCGTCTTGCCCGCCAGCCCCGCCGGCACGTCGCCGTTGACAATCCGCTGGGCCAGGCCCTCCACGATGGCCGTCTTGCCCACGCCCGGCAGCCCGATGAGCACGGGATTGTTCTTGGTCCGCCGCGAGAGAATCTGCATGCAGCGGCGAATCTCCTCGTCGCGCCCGATCACCGGATCCAGCTTGCCCCGCCGGGCCATCTCGCACAGATCCCGGCCGTAGCGCTCCAGGGCCTGGTACTTGTCCTCAGGACTTGGGTCGGTGACGCGCTGGCTGCCGCGGAGGTCCTTCATCGCGGCCACGATGCCGTCCTTGCTCACGCCCAGGGCGGACAGCACGTCCTTGGCCGCCGAAGGCTCCTCGGCCAGGGCGATCAGCAGGTGCTCGACGGAGATGTATTCGTCCTTCAGGTCGCCGGCCTCTTTGTCCGCGCGGTTCAGCACGCTGTTGAGGGCCGGGTCCATCGACAGGCCGGCCTGGGCGCTCTGGCTGGGCAGGAGGGACAGCTCCGAACCCACCACCGAGGCCACGCGGCTGGCGGGCACGCCGACCCGCTCCAGCAACGAACCGGCCAGGCCGCCTTCCTGCTGTAACAGCGCCTCCAGCAGGTGCAGCGGGCCGACGGCCGAATGGCCCCGCTGTGAGGCGATCGCCTGGGCGGCGGCCAGGGCTTCCTGGGTCTTGATGGTCAATTTGTCCCATCGCATGGGCTTACCTCGTGTCCGCGGACATTATAGATATCGGCTATCCACGGCCTGACTAAAGAAAGGCAAAAGGCGTGCCCAAAACATAATTCGTTATTTTGGAACTGGTTATACAAATCATGATCTCTGGAGACTGGCTGGAGGTTGCCATTCCGGCAGTCGCTTATTGGCCAGCAATGAGTGCCGTTTGGCTTGACCACCCGCCATTTCCAGGGTATGATTGATTTATTCAGCTAAGGAAGGATGCCCCCTGAACCGATGGAGCATTCGGTTCTGTGGGCGGGGTGGAAACCGCTGGGAGACGGATGAGGTATTTTTGTGAGGTTCGCGTCTTTTAGAATTGCCTCGATACTTTTGGCGGCCGTCAGTCTGCTTCTGCCGGCCCAGGCGTGGGGCATCGTCGTCGGCGACGATCCCAACCTTCACGTGGTCGCTTCCTCTGATTCTAATTATGCGGGCGTGGCCTACTTGAGCACCGTGGGCGGCGCCAGCGCGGTGGCGATCAATCCTTGGTACATCCTGACGGCGGGCCATGCGGCCTCGACCGGCGGCACGGCCACGTTCACCATCAACGGCACCAAGCAGACGTTCATCATGGAAGATGTATTCGCCTCTTCTTCGGCCGACCTGGCCGTGGTGCGCCTCAGCCGCTCCACGGGGCTGACGGGCTATTCGTTCTACGATCCCAACGTGTACGGCAGCGAGGTGGGCCAGACATCCATTATCGCCGGCTACGGAATGAGCGGCACGCCCGCGACCGTCCAGGCCGGCGGCGATCCCAACTTCCCGCGCGGCACGCTGAGGATGGGCTACAACAAAATCGATTCAAGCCTCTACTCCTCCACCTACGGCCAATGCCTCAAGATCACCTTCGATTACCCCGGCCTGGGGGTTACCAAAGAGGCCATGACCGCGCTGGGCGACAGCGGCGGGCCCCTGTTCATCCAAGAAAGCGGGCAGCTCCTGCTGGCCGGCATCCACGTCGCCGTCGCGCGGTACGATCCCAACCATTGGCCCAAATACAACGATTACGGTTACGACGTCCGCACGTCCTACTATTCAAGTTGGATCAACAGCAAGGTGGCGTCCACGCCGGCCACCCAGACCGGCGATTTCAACAACGACGGCGTGACCAACGCCTCCGACATCGACGCCCTGTTTGCCCACCGCGGCACCAATGACTTGTGGTATGACGTCAGCGGCGACGGCAACGTCAGTAATGCCGACGTCGACACCCTCCTCCACTCGATCATCGGCACGGAATACGGCGACGTCAACCTCGACGGCAAAGTGAACATCAGCGACTACAACATCCTGGCCAGCGATTATGGGAGTACCAGGGCCGGTTGGGCCATGGGTGACCTCAATGGCGATGGGGTCGTTAACTTTGCCGATTACCAGATCATGGAGGAATACTTTGGTTACGGAACCGGCGAGAGTTTATCCATGCCGTCGGTCCCCATCCCCGAGCCGGCCACGTGCGTCTTGCTGACCAGCGGGCTGCTCCTGCTGGGCCGTCGAAGCCAACTCCGCCGCGGCGCCTAAGACGTTGCGGGCGGTTTCGGAAATCCCCTCTGAAACTCAAGGCCCGTTTTTTTAGTTTGATGCTGACCGCCGTTTTCTTTTGTTCGTCGTGCGGTGCATCGCTTCCAGCACTTGCGGCGGAACCAGGGCCGAGACGTCCCCACCCCCTTGGGCGATCTGCTTGACGAGGCTGGAGGAAATAAACGCCACCTCCGGGCCGGTCATGATGAAGACCGTCTCCAGGCCGCCTATGCGGCGGTTGGTCCAGGCCATCTGAAACTCCATCAGAAGGTCCGACGTGTCGCGGATGCCCCGCAGGATGGCCGAGGCGCCCAGGCGGCGGGCGAAGTCCACCGTCAGCCCCTTGTACGGCTCCACGCGGACGCGGCCCATGTCGGCGACGACGCGGCGGATGATCCGCACGCGCTGGGCTTGCGAAAGCATCGCGGACTTCTGGGGGTTCTCGCCCACGGCCACCACCAGCTCGTCAAAGAGACGCGCGCCCCGGCGGATCACGTCCAGGTGGCCGTGGGTGATCGGATCGAAGGTCCCGGGAAAAACCACCAGTCGTTTTCTGGAATTGCTCACGATCGCTTGCCTAGTTCTTTCCTCGCCCTCTACTTCGGCGGCTCTGAAGGCCCCCGCCAGTCCTCCTCGTCGGCCTCGGGGGTGGGCGGCTCGTCCTCGTCGGCGATCTTCCATTTTTCAGCCTCGTTGACGTCGTCCAGCTCGCGCTCCATGACCTTGAACATCTTCTCCTGCATGGGGGCGAGCTTGCGGTAGTACTCCAACGTGGCCTGGTAGCTGGCGACCATCTGATTGATCTTGATGAGCTGCCATTTGACCAGGCACTGATCTTCCTTGATGTTGTGGAACGGATCGCAGGCGAACGTAATTTCACCGCTGTCGGCACGGTGGAAGAATTCACAGTCTTTGCATTGAATCATGGTTACGGCTCCTTGGCGGCGCCCGAGTTCCGGCACCGCTCGATACGTCTATCTTAACCGCACCGGCGGGCAAATCCAACGGCCAGACTCGCGGCACCGAAACACCCCGCCGCGGCGGATGGCACAACGTGAAAGGCATTGCGAGGCGCCCCCGCGATGTGCATAATAGCTATGTTTCGCCGGCCCCTGGATGACATCCCCCCGTAAGGTCATCGCAGACGACACGCCCCGAGGCGTTTTTTTCAAAAAGTTTCCAAAAATTTCAAAACAGGAAGGTCAATCATGGCAAGACGGATGGTGATGTTGGACGGCAATGAGGCCGTCGCGCACGTAGCCCACAAGATCAACGAGGTCATCGCGATTTACCCCATCACGCCCTCCAGCACGATGGGCGAGCACAGCGACGACTGGTCCGCCGCCGGCAAAAAGAACGTCTGGGGCACCGTGCCGACGGTGGCGGAGTTGCAGTCGGAAGGCGGGGCGTCGGCCGCGGTGCACGGGGCGCTTCAGACCGGCGCGCTGACGACCACCTTCACGGCCTCCCAGGGGCTACTGCTGATGATCCCCACGATGTACAAGATCGCCGGCGAGCTGACCGGCACGTGCTTCCACGTCTCGGCCCGCTCCCTGGCCTGCCAGGCCTTGTCGATCTTCGGCGACCACAGCGACGTTATGGCCGTGCGGCAGACCGGCTACGCGCTGCTGGCCTCCAACTCGGTGCAGGAGGCGATGGACCTGGCGCTGATCGGCTCAGCCGCGTCGCTGGCCAGCCGCGTGCCGTTCCTGCACTTCTTCGACGGCTGGCGCACCAGCAGCGAGGTGGCCAAGGTCGAGGAACTCATGCCCGAGGATATGCGGGCGATGATCACCGACGAGCTGATCCTGGCCCACCGCCGCCGCGCCATGAGCCCTGACCGGCCCGTCCTTCGCGGCACCAGTCAGAACCCCGACGTGTACTTCCAGGGCCGCGAAACGGTGAACAAATACTACGTCGCCTGCCCGGACATCGTCCAAAAGCAGATGGACGCCTTCGCCAAGCTCACCGGCCGGGCGTATCACCTGTTCGACTACGTCGGCGCCCCCGACGCCGAGCGCGTCATCGTCCTGATGGGCAGCGGGGCCGAGGCCGTCCACGAGACGGTGGAACATCTCACCCGAAGCGGCGAAAAGATCGGCGTGCTGAAGGTTCGCCTGTACCGGCCCTTCAGCGTCAAGCACTTCGCCGCCGCCCTGCCGAAAAGCACCAAGGCCATCGCCGTGCTGGACCGCACCAAGGAACCCGGTTCGCCCGGTGAGCCGCTGTACCTGGACTGCGTCAACGCCCTGGTCGAGGCCGGCCGCACGATTAAGGTCATCGGCGGGCGATACGGCCTCAGCAGCAAGGAATTCACCCCCGCGATGGTCAAGGCCGTCTTCGACGAGCTGGCCAAGCCCAAAGCACTGAACCACTTCACCGTCGGCATCCGCGACGACGTGACGGCCACGAGCCTGGCCTACGATCCGGCGTTCGACACCGAAGGCCAGGACGTCGTGCGGGCCCTGTTCTACGGACTGGGCAGCGACGGCACCGTGGGCGCCAACAAGAACTCCATCAAGATCATCGGCGAGGAAACGCCCAACCACGCCCAGGGCTACTTCGTGTACGACTCCAAAAAGGCCGGCGCCATCACTGTCAGCCACCTGCGCTTCGGGCCGCGGCCTATCCACTCGACCTACCTCATCAGCAAGGCCAACTTCATCGCCTGCCACCTGTTCACCTTTCTGGAACGCTACGACGTGCTGAACGAGGCTGTCCCCGGCGCGACGTTCCTGCTGAACACCCCCTACCCCACCGAGGAGGTCTGGGACCGCCTGCCGCGGGAGGTCCAGCAGCAGATCATCGACAAGAAGCTGAAATTCTACGCCATCAACGCCTACGACGTGGCCAAGGCCACCGGCATGGGCGGGCGCATCAATACGATCATGCAGACGTGCTTCTTCTACCTTTCCGGCATTCTGCCGCAGCAGGAGGCCATCGTGGCCATCAAGGATTCCATCAAGCAAACCTACGGCCGCAAGGGCGACGACGTGGTGAAGCAGAACTACAACGCCGTCGATCAGACCATCGCCAACCTGCACGAGATCAAGGTGCCCGCCAAGGCCACGAGCAAAATCGAAAAGCCGCCGCTGGTGTCGCCGCAGGCGCCGGACTTCGTCAAGAAGGTGACGGCCACCATCATGGCCGGCCGCGGCGATGAGCTGCCCGTTAGCGCCATGCCCGCCGACGGCACCTGGCCGACGGCCACCACGCAGTGGGAGAAGCGCAACATCGCCCTGGAGATCCCCGTCTGGGACCCGGCCGTCTGCATCCAGTGCGGCAAGTGCTCGATTTCCTGCCCGCACGCCAGCATCCGCACGAAGGCGTACGAGCCTGGGCTGCTGGCCAAGGCACCGGCCGGCTTCCGCAGCGCCGACGCCAAGGGCAAGGAGTTCGAGGGCCTCAAGTGGACCGTACAGGTCGCGCCGGAGGACTGCACCGGTTGCGGCGTGTGCGTGCAGGTCTGCCCGGCCAAGAACAAGACCGACCCGGCCCGCAAGGCCATCAACATGACCTTCCA
>JBEKZI010000027.1:0-25156 GCA_049510055.1 Phycisphaerae bacterium
CGCCGGCATGGTCGGGCCGGGCCGGCCCATCGACACGGACAAGGTCTTCGTGATCTGCCCCAACATCCTGGGCGGGTGCCGCGGCACCACCGGACCGGGAAGCATCAACCCCGCCACCGGCCAGCCCTACGGGGCCGACTTCCCCACCGTCACCATCGGCGACATGGTCTCGCTCCAGAAGCGGCTGATCGACCACCTAGGCATCCGCCGCCTGCGGGCCGTCATCGGCGGCTCGATGGGCGGCCACCAGGTGCTCCTCTGGGCCATCCGGCATCCGCAGCTCGTCGCCGGCGCCATCGCCCTGGCCACGTCGCCGCGGCTGACCAGTCAGGCCCTGGCCTTCGACGTGGTGGGACGCAACGCCATCCTCCACGATCCGGGTTTCCGCGACGGCCGCTATTTGCAGGAAGGCACGCGGCCAGCGGCGGGATTGGCCCTGGCGCGAATGATCGGGCACATCACGTACCTCTCGGCCGAGGCCATGCAGGAAAAATTCGACCCCGACCGCCTCCAGCCGCGCGACATGGCCACGGTGTTCGAGAAAGAGTTCGAAAAAAAGTTCTCCGTCGGCTCCTACCTGGGCTATCAGGGCAGCAAGTTCGTGGAGCGGTTCGACGCCAACAGCTACCTGACGCTCTCGATGGCCATGGACTTATTCGACCTGGGCCAAGGCCGGGCGGAACTGGCCAAGGTGCTGGGCCGCAGCCGCTGCCGCTGGCTGATCGTCAGCTTCACCGGCGATTGGCTGTTTCCGCCCAGCCAATCGCAGGACCTTGCCGCGGCCCTGCTGGCCACGGACAAGCAGGTGATCTACTGCAACGTAGCAAGCGCCGCCGGGCACGACGCCTTCTTCCTGCCCGACGAGGTGGACCGCTACGGGGAGCTGGTCCGCGCGTTCCTGGCTGACGTGGGCGGGGCGCCGCTTGGGACGGCCTCGACGGAACCGATCGGCCCCAAACCCACCAGCATCTTCCAGCCGCAACGGTTGGACTACGACCGCATCGTGGAACTTATCCCGCCGCACACCAGCGTGCTAGATTTGGGCTGCGGCGACGGCCAGCTCCTGACCATGCTTCGCCAGCGCGGCCACGAGCGCCTCGTGGGCGTGGAACTGGACGAGCAAGCCGTCATCGCCTGTGTCCGTCGCAACGCGGACGTCATCCACGCCGACCTGAACAATGGACTGGCCGCCTTCGGCGATCAGCAATTCGACTTCGTGGTGCTCTCGCGAACCCTCCAGGCCGTCCGCGACGTGGAAGGCATCGTCAACGAAATGCTGCGCGTGGGACGGCGCTGCATCGTCAGCTTCCCCAACTTCGCCTACCACAAGCTGCGGAAGGTCCTGGCGGAGGAAGGCCGGGCGCCGGAATCGCCGGGACAGCTCCACAACAAGTGGTACGATTCGCCCAACATCCGATTCTTCTCCATCGCGGACTTTCAGCAATTCTGCACCGATCGCACCATCAACGTCCACCGCATGATCGCCCTGGACACCGAGGCCGGCCAGGAGGTCGGCGACGAGCCCAACTACTACGCCGACCTGGCCATTTTCGTCATCAGCCGCTGACGCCTCGGCCGAATCGGCTGGCCGAAAAAGCACAAAACAAATGCACCCTGCCCGATCTTTTCGCGCCTTTCCGTCACTAGGAACCGTAGAATTAATATAGAAAGACGGTGGAGATAGACGCATGGTCGCTGCGGAGAAATTGGAAAACATCGACGCGCCGCTTCGCCACAAAATGCAAGTGGCCCAAAGTTGCCTGAAGCGCCTTGGGCGGGTGGTGGTGGCATTTTCCGGCGGAGTGGATAGCACGTTACTGCTTTACATAGCAGTAGATACGCTCGGCAAGAACAATGTGATTGCGGCGACGGCCGTCTCGGCTATTCATCCGAATCGTGAACGGCTGGCTGGGCGGGAAATCGCCGAGAAGTTCGGCGTGGAGATGGTGGAACTCGCCACCGGCGAGATGGGCGACCCACAATTCGTCGCCAATCTTCCCCAGCGGTGCTACATCTGCAAGCGGCACGTCATGGGCCCGATGATCGAGCTGGCCGGGCGGCGCGGCCTGCGCGCCGTCGTCAGCGGCACCAACGCCGACGACTTGGGCGACTTTCGGCCTGGCATTCGCGCGGCCGAGGAGCTTGGGATCGTCAACCCGCTCATCGAGGCGGGCATGACCAAGGCCGACATTCGGACGATTTCCAAAGCCCTGGGCCTGCCCACCTGGGACAAGCCCTCCTCCGCCTGCCTGGCCTCGCGCGTGCCCTACGGCCAGCCACTGACACAAGACACCCTTTCGCGCGTCGAACAGGCCGAGGACGTCCTGCGAGACTTGGGCTTCGTCTCCTGCCGCCTGCGCGACCACTTCCCCGTCGCCCGCATCGAAGTCGCCGCCGATCAAATCGCCCTGGCGATGGAGATGCGGCGAACCATCGTGGAGCGGATCAAGGCCACCGGCTACACGTTCGTGGCGCTGGACCTGGAGGGCTTCCGCAGCGGTTCGCTGAACGAGGTGCTCCCCCCGCAGACCCAGGCCGCCGCCAAACCCAAGACCAAGACAAAAACCTCTTAGCGGCCTTTGGGCTTCGTGGAAGGCAGGAGCACGCCGGAGCCTGTCATCGACCCGGTTTCGACGCGATCCGCCGTGCGCGTGGCGTTCTTGCGATACCAGCGCAGCCAGGGGCTTTCGTTGGTGACGACGCGGTCCGGCTCCTTGCGGCTGACGCGGGCGTTCATCGGCCCCTTGCCGTCCTCGGATCCCAAGACGGTTACCAGGTCTTCTTTGCGCTCGTAGGTCAGCTTCTGGCCGACGACCTCCCACGGATCGTCCTTCAGCAGCACCGATCCGGTAGCCACGAACATGTCCAGCGGCCCCAGGAGGTTCAACCCCGTCTGAATACCCTCCGGCGCCGCGGCGTTGGCCTCCGCCACGGCGTTGGCCTCCGCCACGACGTTGGCATCCACCACCTCCAGCGAAGGTTTGGGCTTTGACTTGGCGCGTGCGGCGGGCGTCGCGGCGGCGAACTGGGCCAGCAGCGTGTCGCATTGCAGGTCGGTCAGGCGTCCCGCCGGCAGCGGGTCGGGCCAATCCTGAATGTTCCACTTGGCCTTCAGCGCGTCGCGCTCCACGATGCGGTCGCCGCCGGCGTGCCGCATCCACACGTCGCCCGTCAGCTGCACGATCCGCGTCTGGAGCGCCAGGTGCATGGCCTGGCTCCACTCGAAGTACGTCTGCGAGGGGCTTTCCAGGTCCTCGGCCGGCATCCGGCTTTCGGCGCTGGTCGGTTGAGCTTTTGGCGGCGGCGGGCGGAGGTCCTGCACGAGCATCCAGCCTTTATCGGAGTCGGCGAGCTTGGCTACGGCGTCGTACACCAGCGAGCCGGTGCGCAATTCCACCAGGCCCTGCACGTGTCCCGGGCTGGTCAGGCTGGGGCGGCGTTGGCTCTTGAGGATCACGTCCTGATAGGCAAAGACCTTCCACAGGGCCCCCCCGTAGTCGATGGTTCCCAAATTCAGGCCGGTCGCGCCGCTCGGCGCCGACGGTGCCGCTGGCGCCGAAAAGGCTTCCGCGACGGTCCCGCCGGCGGGTGCGGCGGCGCCGCGGAACGTGGCCCGCATCTCGTGGCAGGTCATTTCCTCGTCGCCGCTGGTCAGGTGCACCTGGCCGGAGAATAACGCCATGGCCGGGGCGCCGTCGGGGCCTTCGCGCGGGGCGGTGGCGGACCGCCCGTAGTCGATATAACGCATTTCCTGCGTCCAGGTGACGGTGGCGGGACGCGGCGCCTTGAGCTGGTTGCCGCTGAGGTCTTTGTCCACCAGCATGTCCAGCGTTCCCTCGCCCGCGACGTGCGCCAGACCCGCCCCGCGAACGAACGAGCCGCCGGCGTCCTTGATGGCCCGGAAGTAGATCTCCTTGCCGCTCAGCGTGCTGTTGCGGCTGGTCACCCGGGCGGGGGCGCCGCGGAGCATGGCGGTGCCTTCCATCGGATCACCCAGGAGGCGGTCGGCATAGGCCTGCCATTGGCCCTGGTCCTGCCCGCTGCGGACCGTGACGTTGCCCTCGGCCAGGACGGTTTTGACAAACGTGCGCGGCCGGCCCGCGGCGGTGGCGGCGGGGCGCTGGGCCATTTCCACGTTCAGGTCGTCGCACCGCAGATTGTCGCCGCGGCCGCTGCTGGACAGCTCCACGTCGCCGCGGAAGTGGGCCTGCCGAATGTACACGCCGCCACGGACGGCACGGTCGCGGGCAAGCTGAACGTCCACGCCGTCCGCCCAACTGATGCACTCAAACTCACCGGACGCCGCCGCCTTGTTCGGTTCAGCCGGCTGGCTCGTCGGCGGGCGCTGCCGGCCCGGACGCGGCGCCGCCTCGGCCAGTCCGCCCAAAGAACTTTCCCCTCCCGCTCCCGTCGGCCGGACGATGTAGCCGCTGCCTTCCAGGGCGGACGTGTCACCGGCCGACGACAGCATGAACCGCATCAAGCGGCAGACAATTTCCTCGCCGCTGTTCAGCGTCAGCACGGCCGGGCGGTCGGCGACACCGGCCAGCCAGCCTTCGCGACGGTCGCCGAGCGGGTCCACCGTGCGGCGGAATTCGAACTCCCGGCACAAGGCCGACGTCGCGCCGTCAAACAACGTCACGACGCCGCCCTGCCCTGACACGGCGACGTTCTTTTGCGAAGGTTTTTCGGTAAAGCCGGCCGGCACGATCTCCAACGGGCCGGACCAGTTGACGTGAATCGGTTCCGCGGTCGGCTGCGTGGCCGGCGGAGTGGTCGCCGCGGCCGGTGCGGACGCCGCAGCACCCGGCGCTTTGGCCGAAGGTTTTGTCGGTGGCGGCGGCGATTTGCCTGCCGGCTCAGGGGGGGCTATCAATTCGCCCGGCGTGATCCGGGCCTGCGGAGGTGCGGCGGCGGTTTGCTCATTCTCATTATTTTCCCGGCCACCCGCCCACTGGAACTCCACCGCCAGCACGTCGGCCCCGTGCACGTACCGCTGGCCCTGATCGACGCTCACGCGGTCATGGAAGATCGCCTTGTAAACGTTTCGCGCCGTGCGGCGCGCGGGTTGCGCAGCGCCGCTTTTTTTCGTCGTCGCGGCCACGGGTCGGACAGCCAGGGGCCGGGAAGGCGCCTTGGCCGGCGGCTTTTCAATAGCAGCAGGCCCTGCCGGAGGCTTTTCCACAATGGCGGGCGCCACCGCCGGCTTTTCTACAGCGGCAGATTCCGCCGGAGGCTTTTCCACAGCGGCGGGCTCCGCCGACGGCGCGGCGGCAGGCTTCTCCTCGGCCTCAGCCGTGGCGGTACCCAGTTGCTCCCCGCCCGGCAGGGCCAGCAATTCCACTTCTTCGCCCGGCACGGATCGGATCAGCATGCCGTCCCCCTGCTCCAACCGCAACAATTGGAGCTCCTGGGGGTCTTCGTTCCAGCGAATCGACAGGCCCCGGCCCGAAATCTCCACCTGCGCCGACGAAACGCGAACGTGGTCGTTGGTGTACAGCAGGAGTTTTTCGTTGTCGAAGTTGATGTTGTCAGCCGTGACGAGCAGGACGTTGGGATCGGAGGTCCGGGTCTCCACCGGCGGCTTGTTGAGGGCCATGGAACGGTCGAAATACACCGTGACATGGCCCTGGAGGTCCCCCCGCTTGACGGTCAGTCGCATCGCGCCCTGATCGGAACGCAGGGAATCCGTGATGACCTTGCCTTGATCGGCGGAGATTTGGATTTCCTGGCCGCCGCTCTGGTAGAGGATGGCCTTGGGCTTCGTGAGGACGTACACGCCCTGACCTTTGTTCTCGTAATACGGGGCGGTCAAGACACGCTTCAGCCGGCCGTCCTTGTCGCGGGTCACGGCGCGGAAGTCGGTGCCTTCCTGCGGGGCCACGACCCCGCGGGAGGTAGGTCCATGGGACGTCGTCGCCGTCGGGGGCGCCGGGGGAGGAGCCGCGAGGCGCTTGCCTCCGCGCCCCACGATGATCAGGGAGGCTACAAAAACCACCAGGATGATCCCCAAGCTGCCGAGCAGGAGCACCACTTGCCGCTTCATGACGCCCGCTCCTCGCCGCCCCTGCGGTACCTGGCCAAAATCGTCTCCCAGGCCCCGGTCTGCTTGAGGATCATCTCCACGATCTCGCGGACGGCCCCGGCCCCGCCGGCGGCCTGGGTGACGTACGCGGCGGCGGCGCGGACCTCTTCCGCCGCGTCCGCCACGGCGATCGGCAAGGCGCAGCGGTACATCAGCGGCAGGTCGGGCAGGTCGTCGCCCACCACGGCGGTTTGGTCCTCCCCGAGCTTCAGTTCCTTCAGCACGGCCTGGTAGGCGGGCAGCTTGTCCTTGGCGCCCAGTTTCACGACGTCCACGTCCAGTTCCTTGGCCCGATGGGCCACGGCGGGTGCGGACCGCCCGCTGATAAAGGCCAGCAGGCCGCCCGCTCGCTTCCAATACTTCATGCCCGTCCCGTCGCGGACGTGGAAGGCCTTGATCTCCTGGCCGGCGGCGTTCAGGACGATGCGGCCGTCGGTCAGCACGCCGTCGACGTCCAGGACCAGCAGCTTGATGTGGGTGTAGTTAATCGGGGCCATCGCTCATCGTTTTGAAGCCCAGCAGGTCTTGCACGTCGATGATGCCCATCGGCTTGCCGTCGCCGTCCACCACGGGCAACTCGTCGATGCGGTGGCGGTTCATGATGGCCAGCGCCTCGCTGGCCAGTTCGCCGGCGTGGATGCTCTTGGGACGACGGTGCATAAACTGGGAGACGGGCTGGGTCAGGATGTCGGCCGTGCGATGCTTCAGCAGCAGCCGGCGCAGGTCAGCGTCGGTCAGGATGCCGCTGAGGCGGCCCTGGGAATCCACCAGTAGCAGCGCGCCGCTGCGCCGGGGGACTTTTTCAGCCTCGGCCAGGGCGTCGCCCAGCGGCAAGGTTTCGGGAATTAATCGCAGGCCCGCCTCCTGGCGGAACATCATCGCCTGCTCGACCGTCATCAGCTTCCGCCCCAGCGAGCCGCCGGGATGAAAGGCGATGAACTCTTCCGGCTTGAATCGCCGCATTTCCATGACGGTCAGCGCCAGGGCATCGCCCAGGGCCAGCATCACCGACGTGGACACCGTGGGCGCCAGTCCCAGCGGGCAGGCCTCTTCCACCTGGCCGTAGGCGATGGTAATGTCGGCATGGCGAGCCAGGGGCGAATCGGCGTCGCCCGTCAGGGCGATCAGGGCGGCGCCGCGGGCCTTGATGTGGTCCAGCAGGTGGATGATCTCCAGCGTTTCGCCGCTGTGGGAAAGCGCCATCACCACGTCGCCCCGCTGCACGCGGCCCAGGTCGCCGTGCACGGCCTCGGCCGGATGCAGAAAGATGCTCTGCGTGCCGGTGGAGGCCAGCGTCGCGGAAATCTTGCGGGCGATGATCCCGGCCTTGCCCATGCCGGTCAGGATGACCTTGCCGGGGCATTCGTAGAGGCGCCGGGCGGCCTGGGCAAAGGGCTGGCCCAGGCGGTCGGCCAGCGCGGCGATGGCCTGGCCCTCCGCTCGCAGGGTTTTGCGCGCCAGTTCCAAGTCGATTTCAGGAACGTTCATTGCATGGGTTCCGCTGAAAGTGAGTTTGAGATTATCCCCTCTCCTGGCAGGTGCGGTCAAGCAAAACGCCCTCGCCCCGCAGGCGGCTATCGCGGCCGGCGGACGCAGCGGCGGCAGAGGCGGAAGGTAACTCCCCGACATGACCGGCCCGCGCGGGTGCATCGCGTCTGCAAAAGACGAACGTAATGGGAGCGTATGGCCGGGCCGGCTAGGTGCATCGCTCGGCGAGCGGATTCGATGGAAGCCTCGGTGGGGCCTTCGATCTCCACAAAGCAGCCCAGCAGGGGCAGCTCGTCCAGCTCCACCAAGCAGTGGCCCAGGCGATAGCTGGAGCGGCGTTTTTGGAGCCGCAGCATCGGCCGCAAGCCGCAAGCCTCCAGCACAGTCGCGACGGCGGAGGCGTCGTCGATGCGGCTTTGATGTTCCATGCGAACTTTGGCCTTGGCGCCGCGTCGCGAGGGGCCCTTGTACGTCAGCTCGGCCCGAGCATCCATCGTGTCGCAACCGGCCCGCAGCAGGCGTTGCGTCCGCAGGCGCAGGCCGCGGCCGGTCCGCAGCAGCCGGCGCCGCGGCGTGTCGAAGTAACAATCATCCTGAAGGGCGGTGTAAAGCCGCTTGGCCCCCAGCGCCCCCAATCGCCTGGCTACGGCGGCCAGGCTTTTCACGGCGAATTTCATCTCCGTCTCATGCGGCATGAGAGCATCCTACCTGGATAAATTCGAAATCCGAAACTCGAAATCCGAAACAAAAAACAAACAGCAAACACAAAATAAGAATCCTTTTGTTGCCGTACTTGCTTTTTGATGTTTGTTTCGAGTTTCGAGATTCGATATTCGGATTTTTGACTGGGGTGTACTCAATTTTTTTCATTCCTATGCCCAGCGGTGTCGTCCCTGCCCCAACCGAAGACTCGCAGTGGATAGAACAGCCACGATGAGACGGCGTTGGAGACATTCGCCGTCATGTACCGCAGCACGTATCGCACCGGCCGGGCGCCGGGGTCGGGCATGTTCACCAGCCACACCATCGACAGGATTCGCACCAGCAGCGACACCAGGAACGAGGCGTGCCACTGGTTCCATTCGAACGGCCCCGCCATGATGGGGTGGGCACGCAGGAACTCCAACGACTGCACCATCACCCCGCCCAGCAGCCCCCCCATCGCCCCACCGACGCTGATCAGCACGGCGGAGGCGGCCACGTATTTGCTCCGTCCGCGCCCATCGGCGAAGTGCAGCGTGATGCCCGTCTGCGCCAGGCCCACGCCGCCCCAGGAAATACCCCCCACCACGCAACCCAGCGCCCCCAGCAGATAGGCCGACACCGGCATCGCGGCCGTCAGCAGCATCCCGCCGCCGCCAAGATGGTTCCAGCACCAGTTGACGGCGTCCACAAACGCACCCGGCGAAGGCAAGCGAGGAGAGGCAAAGAACCACGGCACCAGCGACAAGCACGTTCCGATGGTGGCGATGATGAGCACCGGCCGGCGGCCCCAGCGGTCCTGGAGCCTGCCCCACCAGCGAATCGCCATGTTCCCCGCCAGCGGGCCGATCACCATGAACAGGCCGTTGGTCCCCAGCTTGCTGAAGCCCAGGCCTTCGGTGGCGTTGCGCCAGAAGTACCAGCCGGAGAACGTGGCCGTGAAGGTGATCGTGGCCCCGTAGAGGACGTAGCTGCGGAAGATTCTGTCTTTCAGCGGCTCCACCAGCAGTTCGCGCAGGGCCGAGATCGCCGACGTCGTCGGCGGTTGCGGCAGTTCCGGCAGTTCCGGCTGCATCACCTCGCGGATCCGCCGGAACATCAGGATGTCCACCGCCCCCAGGATCGCCCCGATGGCGAAAATAATGCCGATGGTCCACATCAGCGCATGCTGCAAAGCAAATTTTTCCGGCGCGCCGCGGACCGTCGCGGCGTCCAGGGCCAGGCTCAGCAGGACGACCACGACCACCTGCACGCGCTGGGACCACAGGGCCCGGCGGGCGAAGTAGCGGCCCCGAATCCGCCGGGGGATCAGGTCGCTCATCCACGTCATCCAGCCGGGGGTGGCCATGGCGCCCAGGAAGTTGCTGACCGCCAGGAAGCTCAACACGGCCACGATGGCCCCGAGGCCCGGCGCCAGCAGCAACGGCACGGCGGCGACGGCCAGCCAAAGCAGGCGATGCACGGTGCCCCACCAGATGAAGGGAATCTTCCGCAGGCCCGTCCGCTCGATGATGATCGCCGCGGGCAGTTGCCCCAGCGTGGCCAGGAACGGCAGCGCCCCCAGCAAGCCGAAGGCAAAGTCGTTGAACCCCAGCATCCGGGCGAACGCCCGCACCTGGTCGCCGGAGGTGCAGGCCATCCAGGCCACGCCGAACATCCACGCCACGGTCACGGTGCGCAGCGAGTAGCGCAGCTCCCGCCGCCGCACGCTCAGGGCGGGCAAGACTTCAAAGGTCTGACTTCGCCAGCTTTTCAATTCAGTAGACCTTCCAAACAAGCCCCAATCATCCTTGCGGCCAATAAGGCAGCCCAGGCGTTCCAAGGCGGCGGAGGCGATTGGACGGCCGGCCCAATCGTGGCGCGGGGGCGGACGGCGGCTACCTCGATGACAAGGACGATGACAAGGACAACGATAAAACTACTGCTTTTTCCGCTGCGCGTCCAATAGACGATGAAGTTTTGGAATGGCTTCGTCCAGGATAATGTTCAGCCCTATCGCGGGTTCAAAGCCCATGGCCGAGCTCTGTCCCGAAAAGGCCCATATGACCTGCGACGTATTGACGTCCACGCAGCGGCAACTGAATGAGACCTCGTAGCCGCCGACAAACCCCGCGGCGGATACCGTGTAGGTGTTCACCGTCCCCAAGACCAGGTAGTTGACGCCCAGGAACTTGCCGATTTCCTGATAGCGCCCCTGGCGCACCAACTCCGTCTGGGAGAGGTCTTTTTCGGCTACGAGCTGGGCGAGCTTCGATCGCTCCATGACTTCCAGCCCCTTGATGTTCAGCAGCCTCGTCGCCACGGCGTCCGCGACGAACTTGCCGGCATTGGGGGCGTTGACCATCGTGTGTCCTTCGGTCACCTGCCCTTCGGGCGGCTGCCAATCAAAGTCCAAAACGGCCAGCCGCATCGGGTGATCGAACTTCAGATCGGGATTGACGGTAACCCTTGAAACCCCGCCTTCCTCGCAGCTGCCCAGCAGGCAAAGGCAGCCCACCAAACTCGCCAGGGAAACGGCCACCCATCGGGTTTTCGCGGGCGCCGCAGCTTTCGATGACGAAGGCATATCGGACATGTTCTCTCGTTCCCCCACTCGGTCCGCACCGCAATCGGGCTTTAGCGAATCCCGCTTTCCCCCGCGGGCCGGAAAGCAACATATCCGATAACGACGTTCCAGACAATAAAGCAATACCGGCGGCGGGACGAATGGAAGCCGCAGCGGCGCCGGCGTCCTCTCTTACCTGAAAAGTCAGACAATCAAATCATTCCCCACGTCTGTCGTTTACGCCCCCCAAAAACCGATTTTTCAGCCTTCTAAAAGCGGCAAACAAATGCCCTGCCGTAATTAATGTCGGTTATTCAACGGTCCGATGAGCCTCCTGGGCCCGGAGTGGCATTAAAAGGTTCCACAGGTATCGGCCCTCCGGCGCCCAACGTAATGGGCAAACCCATGAGGCTAGGACTCTACCATCGCGTCGTCAGGGCCAACGAGGGGGCACCTCTTCGTTGCGGCCCGGACCGTCAAATCCTGTTCCATCCCGGCACGAACCCGTCCAACGACGTGGGGGTCATCACGGGAATACGCGTCACATGGGGCTTTTGATTCCTCAGGAGGCGCGTCGGCCTGGTTTTCCTGTCAGCCGACGCCACAGCAAGGAGAACGAAAGGGAACAAACATGCTAGGGAACCGAATCACCACGATCCGCCTGGTCCTCGCCACGGCGGCCATTGGTGTGATGGCGGTGCTTTTTGCGGTGGTGCGATGGAGCAGCCACACGCCCGCCCCCACCTCGGCGGCCTTGCAGGATCAATCCACCGGCGCGACGGCGTCGGCCGCCAGCCGAACGTACCGGGTGCTGCACATCATGAGTTACCACAGTCCGTGGGAATGGACCGACAGTCAGTTCAACGGCTTCAAGGACGCCCTGCAGGATGTGAACGTGCAGTACAAGGTCTATGAAATGGACGCCCAGAGGCAAAGTTCTAAGTCGCACCTGGAACAGTCCGGCGCCGAGGCGCGGTGGCTCATCGACGACTGGAAACCGGACTTAGTCTTTATCAGTAACGACGCCGGGTGCCAATACGTCGCGGCGCACTACCTCAACACGAATCTTCCGTTCATCTTCAGCGCGATGAATGCCGCCCCCGAAGATTACGGCTTTGACACCGCCAAAAACGTCACCGGCGTGTTGGAACGCGAGCACTTTGCGCAAACTATCCGGCTGCTGAGGCAACTGGTGCCCGAGGTGCGGAAGATCGCCATCATCTCCGACTCTGCTCCCATGTGGGGGCCCGTCATCGCTCGCATGAAGGAAAGCGAGAGCGAATTGGACGGTGTCGAGGTCGTCAGCTACGACATCGTCAAGACGTTCGAGGAATACAAAACCCTGGTCAAGAGTTACGAGGGCAAGGTGGACGCCCTGGGCTTTTTGGGCATTTCCGAATTCAAGGACGCCGACGACAATAACGTCCCCTATCAGGAAGTCTGCCGCTGGACGGCTGAGAACAGCAAGCTGCCGGACTTTTCGTTCTGGGTGGATCGCGTGGATTACGGCACGCTGTGCGCCGTGACGGTCTCGGGGTACGCCCAGGGCCAGGAGGCCGGCAAGATCGCCCGAGGTATCCTGCTGGATGGGCGCAGCCCCTCCAGCTTCCCCATGCTGCCGACGGTCAGGGGCGAACCCATCATTAACCTCGCCAGGGCACGCCAATTCGGGCTGACGCCCAGCTCCGACGTGCTCCTGACGGCCAAGGTCTTCACCAAGTACAAGTGGGAAAACTGAGCGTGTTGGGCGTTCGTGGAAAAATTTTGTTGATCTCCATCTCCGTGGTCGTGCTGGGGGTGGGCATCGGGACGTTCCTTAACGGCGAAGCCTTCCGAAAGGAATACACCGACGGCCTCCAGTCGAAGATGACCGTGATCGTCCGCGACTTCCGCAATCAATTGAATCGCATCCGAGCCTTGGGATTGGACATAGACAATATTCGAGGCTTTGAGAAGCAATGTCTGGACGTCGTCCACGAACACCCCGAGATCAGCTATGCCCTGGTCGCTCGTCGGGACGGCTTCGTCCTGTTCCACAGCGACCCGACCTTGCAAGGAAAGACTTCCAAGCGACTGGCCTACCTCGCTTTTACCCCGGCGGACCAGACGTCCATACGCGTGGTTCAGGGGGACAAGGGGGAAGAGCTTCAGAACGTGATCGTTTCCTCCGAACCCGATGATCGCGGCGATGTGTTCGTTATTGTGGGATTTCCCTCCCGCATTATCACCGCCCAAGTGCACAGGCTCATTGCCAGGTCGATGCTCTTCGGGGGCGTGTCCATTGCCTTGGCCACCGTTTTGCTGCTGGCCTCGATCAGTGTCCTGGTGACACAACCGCTCTCCAGGCTGGTCGGCACGATCCGCGATATTCAGGCCAGCGGCAATCTCCGCCAAAGGGTGAACGTCCGGTTCCGCGATGAGATCGGCACGCTGGCTACGAGTTTCAACGAGATGATCGGCTCGCTCCAGCAGGCGCACGATGAACTGGAGGAACGCGTTGATCGGCGCACCGAGGAACTGGCCCGGGCCAACCAGGCCCTGCGCGAGAGGGAGGAGCGCTATCGCCTGGTCGCCAAGAAGACCGGCCAACTCATCTACGATTACGACATCCCCACCGGCCACATCCAATGGATCGGGGCGATCGAAGAACTCACCGGTTACAGCCCGCAGGAGTTTGCCGAGGTGGATATCCAGAAATGGGAGGAGATGATCCACCCCCAAGACCGCCGGCGCGTCATGGAGTCCCTGGAACATGGACTTAAAAACCATGGGAACACTTTCCTGTCCCCCTATCGCTTTCAGCACAAAGACGGCCACTACTTTGACGTCGAGGACAGCGCCGCCATTCTGCGATCCCCTCAAGGCGAGGCCTGGCGCATGCTGGGCACGATGAAAGACGTCACGCTGCGCAAAGAGGCGGAGGACGAGCTGAAGCACTCCCATGAACTGCTGGAGCAGCGCGTGCAGGAGCGCACCAAAGAATTGGTGCAAGCCAACGAACACATCCGCCAGGCGCAGGCCGAGCTGGTCCAGATAGAAAAAATGAGCCTGCTGGGAGAGTTGGTCGCCGGCGTGGCGCACGAGATCAACACGCCGACTGGCGCCATCATGAATGTGGCCAACGACGCGGCCCTGCACGTGCGGGAATTGGCGATAGCCGCCAGCGAACTGGACCAACTGCCCGACGATCTGCGCCGCTGGCTGTCCGAAGCCGTGCCGGTGATCGTCACCCATCAGGCGACCTTGGCCAAGCTGGCGGACCGCCAGGCCCATCGGCAGATCGAATCAGAGCTGCAACGTCAGGGCATCAAAGACCCCAAACTCGCCGCTGATATTTTAATCGATTGCGGACTGTCAAGTTCCGACGAACGGGCGGTCCGGTGCTTGTCCCACCCCGTGGGACTGAAGTTCCTGGAGCACCTGGCGGCCTTGAAGATCGGCACGAGCATCTCGCTCGCCAGCGTCCAGAAAATCGCCAAGATCATCCGGGCGCTGCGGTACTACAGCCGCAGCGGCGACGGCGACCTGTTCGACATCAACGTCAACGAAAGCCTCGACAACACCCTGGTCATCCTCCAGAACCGCCTGAAGCACCTTGTCAAGGTCGAACGGTGCTACGAGGAATCCATCCCGCCGGTGCTGTGCGGCCCCGACCTCTCGCAGGTCTGGACCAATATTTTGTCCAACGCCTGCGACGCCATCGAAAGTGTCGACGGTCCGGGCGAAAAGCTGATCCGCATCACCACCCGATCCAAAGATCAGCACGCGGTGGTTGAGATCTTCAACATCGGCCCGCCCATACCTCCCCAGACCTTGCCGAAAATCTTCGATCCGTTCTTCACCACCAAAGCCATCGGCAAGGGCACCGGGTTGGGGTTGAGCATCTGCACGGCGATTCTGCGCAAGTATCAAGGGACCATCGCCGCCCACAACGAGCCCAACGGCGTGACGTTCGAAGTGACGTTGCCCCTGGACCGGCGCGAGGCGACGGAAACGCCCCCCGCGTCGCAAAACAACGAGGCACTGGCTCACCAGGCCGGCTGAGACGCAACCATGGCAGAACAACCGCTCATACTTCGCCTTGCCGTAGCCGCGGAAGACCGCATGGATCTTGGCGGTCTGCTCGAGGCCGCCCAGGCCGACCACTGGCAGCTCACCCGCGTGCGGAGCGTTCCCCAACTGGTGGCCCTGGCCGAGGCCGGCCAATGCGAAGCCGCCATCGTGGTGTCCGACGCGCCCTGCGACCTTCCGCGAGCGGCGGTCCAGGACCTGCTGGGACGTGTGCAGGACATCATGATCGTGCTGATGGTGCCGACGGATTCCCGCATCGCGTACTGCCCGGCCGTCCTCGGCGCGACGACCGACCAGATCTGGGACATCCACACGCCGCCCCAGGAGGTTCTGTCCGCCCTCCGGTTGGTGGTGGAAACCATCGTTCGCCGCCGGCCGGAATACGAGGTCCTGTGCGTGGACGACGACCCGGAGTTCCTGGCCTCGCTCAAACGCCTGCTGGCCCCGGCCACGAAGCACCCCCTCTCTCAGTTCACCCTGGATTTCAGCTTCACCTCCAGTCCATCGGAGGCCCTGGCCTACGTGGAAACGCTGGACAAGCCCCTGGCGATGACCATCTGCGACCAGGTCATGCCCCAGATGCAGGGCATGGACCTTCTGAGCCAACTGAAGGCCAGCCATCCCTTCGCGCGGCGGGTGCTCCTGACGGGCTACGCCGGCTTGGAGTCGGCCGTCCGGGCCGTCAACGAGCAACTGCTGGATAAGTATTTCACCAAGCCCGTGGAGCAACCTTCGGAGTTCGTCAGCACCGTGACCAGTCTGGCCCGCGAATACCATCGCCAGTCCATGGCCGCTCAGCATCGCCGACGGATGGCGGCCCAGTTTGAGTTCCTCCAGACCATGACGACCACGGGGAATCTCGCCACGGCCCTGGACACGACGACCGGCTTCCTGACCTCACAGTTCGACGCCCCCTGGACGGCCTTGTTCTCGCTGGAGGAGGGAAAGTTCGCGCTGCAATCCGTCACCGGCCAATCGCCGCCCTCCGCCGAGGCGATATGCCGGGCATGGCACGATCATCTCGGCTACTGCGGTTTCTGCCAACGAATGCCCGAGGTACTCCGAAACGGCTGCGTCGACCACGCCGAAACCGACGACCCGGCTTCCGCCTATGCGGCTACTGTCGTTCCCATGATCGTGCGACAGGAGGTGGTGGGAGCCATCGTGGTCGGCGCCGACAAGGCCGACCAGATGCTCACGATGCTCGATCGGCTATTGACGATCTTCGTTGCCGACATCGCGGCCATCACGCTCACCCAATTCAAGGATCGCGAAACGTTGGAAGACACCTACGTCGGCACGATGGCCAGCCTGATGGACATCGTCGAGGCCAAGGACCCCTACACGCGCGGCCACACCGACCGAGTGGTCGCGCTGACCGTGGCCCTGGCCAAGGCCACCGGGATAGGCGAGGAGCCGATGAAGGACATCCGCTACGCCGCCGCCCTGCACGACGTGGGCAAGCTGGCCGTGCCCGAAGGCATTCTTTGCAAGCCTGGACGGCTGAACCTGGGAGAGCAGGCCATCGTCATGGAGCATCCCGCCCGCGCGGATACGATCCTCAAGCACCTACGGTTCCTCAACGCCGCACGGATGATCATCCGCAGCCACCATGAATGGTTCAACGGCCGGGGGTATCCCGATCACCTGGCCGGAGAGGAAATTCCCGTGGGGGCGAGGATCCTGGCCATCGTCGACGCGTACGACGCCATGACCTCCAACAGGCCCTATCGGCGGGCCATGACCGCCCCCCAGGCCCTGGCTGAAATCCAAAGAGGTGCGGCCACCCAATTCGATCCCGCCCTGGCCGCATCGTTCGTGGAGATGATGCGAGCCGGCGGCAAGACGCAACCGACCGCCCCACAAAGCATCGCACGAACACCCCCGGAGGGTTAGTCGTCATGAAAAAATATCTGGCCATTTGCGTGGACGACGATGAGGAATTTCTAGGCTCGCTCAAGAGGTCCTTGCCCGGGAGAGTGACGCCTCTGTGCCAGGACTTCGCCGTGGAGTTCGAGTTCGTTGCCTCTCCCCAGGAGGCGCAATCGCTGGTCGTCGATTCGGCCGAACAGGAAACCCCGCCGGCCATGCTCATCTCCGATCAGCTCATGCCCGGCACCAACGGCCTGGATCTCATCGAACAGATCAAAACCAAGCAGTCCGACATCGTGTGCGTGCTTCTCACGGGGCACGCCGGCCTGGAGCAGGCTAAGCGGGCCATCAACCAGCACCTGCTGGACCAGTACACCACCAAGCCGATCGAGGACATGGAGGCCTTCGCCGCGTCCATCGCCAACCTTTTGAAACGGCACCACCTGTTCCTCGAGGAGCGCCAGCGCACCAGCCAATTGGCCCAGACCGTGGAGCAGTTGCGCGCCTCCAATGAAAAGATCCGCGCCATGCACGCCGCGGCCGAGCAGATCGCCATGCTCAGCAAGGGGCTGAAGTGCGTGGACCTCGACGAGGTCGTCCGGCTGGTCACCGAAGAAGTCCCCCGGCTGTTCGAGGCGGAGTTCGGCGTGCTGTGCATGAAAGACGTCCGTTCCGGATCGACCAGCCAATCTTCGCTGGTCTCCCGGAACCGCTGCCCGGTCGACGAGGCGTTCCTGGCCTCCCGGCCCGGGGCGGAGGGGTTCCACAGCGCCCAGGCGCCCTTTATGCTGGACCACGTGCCCCACCCCTGTGAGGCCCTCAACGGGCGCCCGCCCGGCGTCGTCATTCCCTTGCAGGTCAACGAATTCAACAGCGAGGAACGCGAGCGGCGATGCGCCTACATGTGCCTGTGCCGTGCGAGCGACGCCCCGCCGATGTCTCAGGACCTGTTCCTCTACAAGGCCGGCCTCATCCGGGAGGTGCTCAGCGCCAATCTGACCAACGCGGTGCTCTACCGGATCGCCCTCATGCAGAGCGAGGTGGATTCCCTGACCGGCACCTACACCCGTCGGGTGCTGGAAGACAGGCTCCAGACGGAATTCAATCGCGCGGTGCGATACGAGCGGCCGTTCTGCATCGCCGTGGTGGACGTGGACGAATTCAAACACGTCAACGACCGGTTCGGGCATGCCACCGGCGACCAGGTCCTGCGCGATCTGGCCGACGTCATGCAGCAGGAAATGCGCAGCACGGATACGCTGGCGCGATACGGCGGCGATGAGTTTGTCTGGATCCTTCCGGAGACCGACTCTGCTTCCTCCGCCGCCGCCATGGAGCGGCTGCGGAACCGCGTGGCGTCGCGGCCGGCGAGCGATCGCCCCGCCATCACGGTGAGTTGCGGCGTCGCCGAATGGACGGGGGCGGCCACGGATACCGCCTCCGACGTCCTTCGCCGCGCCGATGCCGCCATGTACCAGGCCAAGCGCGCCGGCCGAAACCGCGTGGAAGTCCATGGCAAACAAGTCGCCTGCCCGTAACGGGAACCTCCATTCGGATCGACAGTGCCTTGGGGCGCATCTCGGCGAGAGCGGTTTATTTTATATAACCACTTGAATTCTATATAATTATAGTATTCACATTTGCCGCTATTTTTCCGGTCGGCCGGGCTTTGACTCCTCTTGTTCTCGGCTCCATCGCCTCTTCCAGGGACTCTCCGGGCTAAGAAATACCCGGGGAGACGCTGGCGGAATACTTTCTGGCCGGAAGGCAAGTCACCCCCTTGACAAGGGGGGGCTCCAACAGGATGATGGTATGTTTCGTCGGGCTTGAGATCTGCTGCAAGCCTATCCTTGCTTAAGGCCGACGTGTCCGCGCAGCAGACCGCAAGGCACTATCTTCTCCGAGCCCGCGTGAACCCGTCTGTCAACCGTGGAGGGCGTCCATCCGCGCAGACGACGGGGCGGGCCCGGCGAGACGGAGATTCAAGAACGTTTATGAGTAACGACGGCGGCAGCAACCTTACGGTGCTGGTGCCGGCCTACAACGAGGCCGCCACCATCGCCGACACCATCCGCAGCCTTCAGGCCCAGACGCTCCGGCCGGATGAAATCATCGTCATCGACGATTGCTCCACCGACAACACCGCCGACATCGCCCGCTCCTTTGGCGTGACCGTGCTTCGCCCGCCCCAGAACACCGGCTGCAAGGCCGGGGCGCAGAACTTCGCCATGGATCACGTCAAGACGCAGTTCACCATGGCCATCGACGCCGACACGATGCTCGCCCCCGACGCCATCGCCACGCTGCTGGCGGCCTTTCAGAATCCCTCCATCGCCGCTGCCTGCGGCCTGGTGCTGCCGCGATACGTCAAGACGGTCTGGGAGCGCGGCCGCTACATCGAATACCTGTTCGCCTTCTCATTTTACAAGCGCATCCAGGACTACTACGAGCGGCCGCTGATTTCCTCGGGGTGCTTCTCGGCCTACCGTACCGACATTCTGCGGGCCGTAGGCTGCTGGTCCACCCGCACGCTGGCTGAGGACATGGACCTCACCTGGAGCTTCTACCAGGCCGGGCACGGCGTGCGATTCATCCCCCAGGCGGTGTGCTACCCCGTCGAGCCGCACAATTGGAACTTCATGCGCAAGCAACTGAAACGCTGGTCGCACGGGTTCGTCCAGAACGTCCGCCTGCACTGGCGGCGGGTACTGGAGATTCCTTTCCTTCGTTCGTTGGTCGCGGTGGCCCTGTGGGACGCGGTCTTGGCAAGCCTGGCCTACCTCGTCGCCCTGCCGCTGCTGGCGATCTTCGTCAATCCGCTGTTTTTGCTGGGCTACGTCCTGGACCTGCCTGCCGTGGCCTTTCCGGTGCTGCTGATGGCGGCCAAGAGGAAAGAGATTCTCCAGGCGGTGTCCAGCCTTCCGGGCTTTTTTGTGATGCGCGCGGTCAACAGCATGTTCATCCTGGAGGCGGTCTGGAGCGAGTGGATAGTCCGGCGCCCCCTTAAAGTTTACGAGAAAGGACATTAATCATGGTCGTCGGTCTGCCGGGGACGGGCATCGGTGGCCTGTTCTACATTCTGTTAGCCCTCACGATGCCGTTGCGCGAGGCCGCCTCGCTGGTCAGCGGCAAGAGGCAGTCCCTGAAACGCTGGACCGACGTCACCTTCCAGGCGGTCAACGCCACCGGCATCATCGCCGGGCTGTGGGGCATGGGTTGGCTGCTGGGGCAAGCCTTGCAATGGACGCAATGGTTCTTGAGCGAGAAACTGGCCGCCAAGGGAATTCATCTGCTCCAGGCGGCTCAGCAGCTATCTCACGTCATCTCCGCCGGCACCGCCTCGCTGGCGCTGATCACGTTGACGAGCGTGCTGTTGCTGGTGGAAATATTCAGCATCCTGATGAGGCATCGCACGCCCGGCTGGAACCTTCGAGCGCGGACGAACGCCCCCTCGGCGGACTAAGCCACCCGGCCCAAGAAGGCTCGTTCTATGGACGCGCGCAAGCTGGACCCGATTCCCCTGTGGCCCGGCGGCGCCCCCGACTCACCGGGCGCCGGTGAGTCACAGGTTCCCACGCTCACCCCTCTGCTGCCGGACTGTCCCGGCCCCGTGGCCGCCGTCGTGGTCTGCCCCGGCGGCGGATACCGGCGGCGCGCCCCCCACGAAGGCGAGCCGGTGGCCCGATGGCTGTGCTCGCTGGGCGTGGCGGGGATCGTGCTGGACTACCGCGTCGCCCCCTGCCGCCATCCCGCCCCGCTGAACGACGCCAAACAGGCGATTCGCCTGGTGCGGGCCCACGCTGCCGCCTGGCGGATCGACCCCCATCGCGTCGGCATCCTGGGTTTCAGCGCCGGCGGACACCTGGCCGTCTCGGCCGCGACGATGTTCGAGGATGGCCAAAAAGAAAGCCCCGACCCCCTCCAACGTCATTCCACCCGCCCCGACGCGTTCATCGCCTGCTATCCCGTCATCACTTTCGGGCCGCAGGGGCACCGCGGCACGATGGAGGCCCTGTTGGGCGAGAATCCCGCCCCGGCCTTGCAGCGCGAGCTGAGCCTGGAGAACCGCATTACGCCGCAGACCCCGCCGGGCTTCATCTGGCACACCATCGAGGACCCCTCCGTCCCCGTGGCCAACAGCTTGCTCCTGGCCGACAGCCTCAGCCGCTGCAACGTGCCCTTCGAGCTGCACCTGTTCCAGACGGGCCTGAAGCATCACGGCATCGGCCTGGCCACAGACATCCCCAAGGCCAACTGGACCGACCCTTGCGCCCGCTGGCTGGCCAAGATCGGTTTTATCCAGGACCAGGGCGGCTGACCTGCTCCTGTGGGGATTTTTCCTGCTCCACAAACCGTTCCTGAAGCAGGCGGAAATCGGAGTTCTTGATCTCGTCCGGCATAGGCAGGCCCTTGCCCATCCGGCTGACTGCGAAACCCTCTCCCGTGGCCAACAGGCCCCCTAACCCGATGCCGACCACAATGACGGCAGCCGCCAGGATGGGGATCAGGCTCCGCCGCAAGGACCGCTGGAATCGCAGGTATGTGCGGTCCTGCCAGAAGCCGGCAATCAACTCTCGCAGGCCCCACAAGACCATCAGGCCCACGATAACGGTGGCCAGAAGAAGGTCCAGGCGGCGGTCGAATATGCCGCGGAAGCCTACCCACCATGCCACGACGTACGCCCCTGCGGCCAGGACCACCAGGGCGGTCAAACCGAGCATCACCGGCCGCTTGCGCCACGTCAGGGGCGGCGGGACGGCCAGGCCCAGTTCCAACCCACGCTGGCGAACGGCGGAGCAGGCCATCAGGATCATCAAGGCCAGCACGAGGCACGCCATGGCCGTCAGTTCCACGATCAGGCGACCTGAATTCAGCCACGTCAGGCCGACGTCGCTGCCGAAGGCCGCCGCCAGGAATGAATAGGCGGCATAGATCGCCAGCGGCGCCACCACAGCCAGCAAGCATATCTTCCCCATCCGCTGCCACCCGACAAACAGCAGGACCGGCCGATCCACCTTGGGGAGGAAGATAAACTGACACACCGTCACCAAGCCCAAAACGGCGGCCACCACAATCAGCCCCGCCAGCAAGCCCAGCAATCCCACCTGGACGGCGACAAACAACTCGGCGATTCGCAGCGGCTTCAAGTCGGCCTTGTAGCCGGGCAGGGTCGGCAATATTATCGACTCCAGCAAACCTACGTGAGCGATGCCGGCCTCGTGTTCGTTCCGGCCCGCCCAGATGCGATTGAAGAATTCGTAGTCTTCCATCCTCTGTCGGCGCGCGGCTTGAGCAGCCTCAGAACGACCAAGTGCCTTGTCGAGAACCTCCTGGTATCCCAGGGCGAGGTTGTCCAGGGCGCGGGCCACCAGCAAATCGATCAGAAAATCACTCTGTGTGCCGAGTTTGCCGGCCAGGCGTTTTACGTCCTGCGGGCTCTGCAAGGCCTGGTCGGCCTGCCCCCTGGCGGCAAGCTGCCGGGCATAAGCCAACAGCGACTTGGCCAGCGTGCGGTCATCCTGCAATCCAGGCAGCAACGTGTTATAAGCCATCAGCAAACGATTCAGATACTGGACCATACGGAACGGCGCGGGCAGCATGTTCAAGCGGAGACGCAACATCTCCATGCCGTACGACGTCAGGAGCGGCTTGGCCAGGCCGCGGCGGAACTCCTCCAGGCTCTGGTCAAACCGCTTGGCGTCCAGGATCTCGATCTTATCCACGGTGCTGGGGGTAATCTTGCCGTCACGCCCAATCGCATCAAACGTCGTGGAGGGATCGTCCCGCAGGATCGTGGAGGCCCGGACCAGCAGGGAGGCAATCTCCAGATTGTAAAACGCATTGTTCGGATCGACCTGTTCCCCGTGTCGCAGCGCCGCAATCACCTCGGCGAGCTTTTCCTCATCCACGAGAGGTTTCTCACCCGGTTTATCCTGAATGGGCTTCTGCTGGTTGAGGAGATAAGCGATGTAGTTGCCATAGTAGATGGGATTGTCCGGCCAGCGGTCGGAGATGGACTTGGCCCGTTCCAACTCCGTTTTGGCATTCGGATCGCCCTCCAGCAGGAATCGTTGCTCCTCGGTCAGGTGAATCCCGGCATAGGGATCGCACACCAGTCGTCCTAACCCGGCCAGAGGCCAACCGATGATTTTCCCGCCGCCGATCTCGCCCAAACTTTGATAGATCATCACAATGCCGGCCGAGGAGACCAAGAACACCAGCACCACCACCACGGCCAGGGGCGCCAGCGTCGCCCGCGCCGTCCAGCGCAAGACGCCGCGGAGGCGGATTCGCCGGCGGTTGGCCTGCCAGAGCTGCTCGGCGAGCTCTTTTTCATCCCCCAGGGCCTTGATGGCTGAGGCGGCGGCCTGCTTGTCGTCCTGGCCGGCGGCGCGGAACTCGGCGGTCGAGTCCTCCAGATGGCACCGCAGTTCCCGCGCCACGTCCAGGCGGAGTTCCTCATCCACCGCCAACCGCCGCGTCAGGCGGCCGACGAGATCATTCCAGGCGCTCATGCCATCCCTCCCAGAAGCATCGCGTTCACGGCCAGGCTGAACTGCCGCCATTCATTCGTCCGGCGGGCCAGTTCGCCCCGGCCTTTGCGGGTGATGGAGTAATACTTCCGCTGCCGGCCGGGGGCCTGGTCGGCCAGGGCGTCCTGCCAACGGGACGACACCAGCCCCGCGGCCTCCAGGTGGTGCAGCGCGGGATACAGCGTGCCCTCCCGCCATTCCAGCCGCCCGCTGCTGCGGGCATTGACGAGCTTGACCATCTCGTAGCCATACATGGGCCTGTCCTTCAGGAGGGAAAGCACGATCGGCACGATGCTGCCTCTGACCAAATCCTGTGAGAAGTCCATCGCAAGCTCCTTGATAATTGCCTTCAGGCGTTTATACCTTGGCTGCCTATGTATTCTATACATCGGCTGCCTAGGCAATCCATCTTCAGCCGCCTTTTTTGGAAAAATTTGCGTTCCGCCCGCCACAGCGCATCGGCGGCGGTATTGACAGCGGCGGCCAGGCCCCCTACCATCGGGCCATCATGCGAGTCCTGTCGGGCATACAGCCTTCGGGTAAGTTGCACGTCGGCAATTACTTCGGCGCCATTCGCCAGCACCTGGCGTTCGCCCAAAAAGGCCAGGAGTGCTTTTATTTCATCGCCAACTACCACGCCCTGACCAGCCTGTCCGACAAGAAGGAGCTGGAAGAAATGACCCTCCACGTGGCCATGGCGTACCTGGCGTTGGGGCTGGACACCGCCAAGACCACGTTTTTCTGCCAAAGCGACGTGCCGCAGGTGACCGAGCTGTGTTGGATCCTCAACTGCCAGTGCCCCGTGAGCATGATGGAGAAAGGCACCAGCTACAAGGACAAGGTCTCCAAGGGCGCGGCCGCCAGCATGGGCCTGCTGGACTATCCGGTGCTTCAGGCGGCCGACATCCTGATCTACAACTCCAACCTCGTGCCCGTCGGGGCCGACCAGAAGCAGCACGTCGAGATGACCCGCGACCTGGCCGGGCGGTTCAACCGCGCCTACGGCCAAGACGTGCTGGTGCTGCCGGAGCCGTACATCGTGCCGGAGGTCGCCGTCGTGCCCGGCATCGACGGCCAAAAAATGTCCAAGAGCTATGACAACACCATCGAGATTATGGCCAGCGACAAGGAGACCTCCAAACGATGCGCCCAGATCGTGACCGACTCCACGCCGCTGGAAAGCCCCAAGGACCCCGACCGCTGCCATGTGTACGCCCTGCTGAAGCTGTTCGCCGCTCCGGCCGAGGCCCAGGAGATCGCCGGCAAATACCGCGCCGGCGGTTACGGCTACGGCCAGGCTAAGAAGCGACTGGCGGAGCTGATCAACGAGCACTTCGCCGCCGCCCGCCAGCGCTACGCCGACATCCGCAAGCGGCCGGACGACGTTCGCGACGTCCTCCGCGACGGCGGCCGGCGCGCCCGCGCCGTGGCCGAGGCCACCCTGCAACGCGTCCGTGACGTCTGCGGGATTCTCACGAATCCGTAGCACGGGCGTCCGGTCCGTATGTTTCACCAAAGAACAAACCATGACGCAGGCTACGACGAACGGTAATGGCCGGGCGGTTCGATTCGTCGTCCACGTCGCCGCCGACGGCTCGACGGAAGTCTACAAGAACAAATAGCCGCCGCTTGCCGCTGGGGGGACGTTTGGAGTATCATGGAGCTTTCTGAGGTTGAGGTGCCTTCAGGATGAGATTCGTTGCTCCCACACGTGCCGCGCGGGGAGGTTCCCTTGAGTGACGAACTGCATCATGAGTGCGGCATCGCGGCCGTGTGCCTGCTGGACAAGCCCGCCGGCCCGGAAGGTTCCGCCAGCAAGGCCGTAACCAACGGCGACGTGGCGGGCCTGATGCCGGCCAT
>JBEKZI010000028.1:0-43923 GCA_049510055.1 Phycisphaerae bacterium
ATGATCTTCGACAGCGCCTACGACGACTACCGCGGCGTGGTCGCCTACGTCCGCGTGTTCGAGGGGCGCCTGGCCGTCGGCGACAAGGTGCGCCTGATGGGCAGCGGCGGCGTCCACCACCAGAATCGCCCCGTCGCAGGCCGCCAGCGCCCGGCTGACCTCGTAGTGAAAGTCCACGTGCCCGGGCGTGTCGATGAGGTTGAGCATGTATTCGGTGCCGTCCAGCTCGTAGCGGAGCGTGACGGCCGAGGCCTTGATGGTGATCCCCCGCTCGCGCTCCAGGTCCATGTCGTCCAGGAGCTGGTCGCGGAACTCCCGCAGGCTGATCGCCCCGGCCCGCAGGAGCATCCGGTCGGCCAGCGTGCTCTTGCCGTGGTCGATGTGCGCGATGATGCTGAAATTGCGAATGAACTTCGCGTCCATCCGCGCATTCTACACTCTGGGCCGAGCTAAACAAGGAGGCGAGGCGGCGCCCCTAGGCCCCCGAGGCCAAGTCCAACCGGCCGGCGTAGGCTTTCAGTAGTTCGCGGCGGAGTTGCTGGTGGTGCGGGGCCTCCAGGGAGGGGTCTTGCTGGACAATCGCGAAGGCGTCGCGGCGGGCCATGCGGAGCAGCTCGAAGTCCTCGATGAGGTCTGCCACCTTCAGTTCCGGCAGGCCGTGCTGCCGCTCGCTGAAGATCTCGCCCGGCCCGCGGAGGCGCAGGTCCTCCTCGGCGATCTTGAAGCCGTCGGCGGTTTTTTCCAGGATTTCCAGCCGCCGCTGAGCCGCGGGGCTTCGCGGCGAGGCGACCAGGATGCACGTGGCGTCGGCGCTGGACCGCCCGATCCGCCCGCGAAGCTGGTGGAGCTGCGCCAGGCCGAACCGCTCGGCGTGCATCACGACCATCACGTTGGCCGCGGGGATGTCCAGCCCCACCTCCACTACCACCGAGGCCACCAGCACGCGGACCTCGCCGCCGCGGAACGCCTGCATCGCCTTTTCCTTGGCCGCCGGCGACATCTGGCCGTGAATCAATCCCACGCCGAACCGGCCCAAAGGCCCGTCGGCCAGCTCCCGATGCGCCACCCGGGCGGCTTTGAGCTGCAAACCGGCCGAGGCCTCCACCAGCGGGTAGATGAAGTACGCCTGCTGCCCGGCGGCCAATTTGGCCTCCACCAGCTTTAGCACCTCGTCCATCCGCTCGCCGCCCAGGCAACGCGTCGCGGTCTTGCCGCGGCCGGGCGGGGAGGCATCCAGCACCGAGACGTCCAGGTCGCCGAAGACCGTCATCGCCAGCGTGCGCGGGATGGGCGTGGCCGTCATCACCAGATAGTGCGGCGAAAAACCTTTGCCGCGGATGCCGGTGCGCTGGCGGACGCCGAACTTGTGCTGCTCGTCCACCACCACCAGCGCCAATTGCGCAAATCGCACGTCGCCGCCCAGCAGGGCGTGCGTGCCGACAACGATGTCGATCTTGCCAGCGGCCAAATTGGCGAGGATTTCCTCGCGCTGGGCGGCGCCCTGCCCGCCCACCAGCAGCGCCGTCCGCACCCGCGAGCCGGCCAGGTAGGCCTCGATCTTTTGGTAGTGCTGGCTGGCCAGGATCTCGGTCGGCGCCATGATGGCGGCCTGTTTGCCCCGCGCCACGGCCAGCAGGGCCGCGTACAGCGCCACGACCGTCTTGCCGGACCCCACGTCGCCCTGGAGCAGGCGGTTCATCGGGCGGTCGCGGGCCAGGTCGACGGTAATCTCAGCCACGACGCGGTCCTGGGCGGCGGTGAGCGCAAAGGGAAACCGCGCGCGGATGTGCCGGTCGATTTCGCGGCTGAGCGCCAGCGGATGCGCCGGGCGCGACACCTGCCGCATCCGCATCATCGCCAGACCCAACTGCATCAGCAGGCATTCCTCGTAGGCCAGCGTCCGGCGGGCGGCGGCCCAGTGGGCTTTGTCCTCCGGGCGGTGCATGGCGGCGACGGCCTCGGGGCGGTCCATCAGCTCTCGCTTGGACAGGAACGAGCGGTCGAACCATCGCGGTACCAGGCCGATGGCCGCCGGCAGCACGCGGCGAATGATCCAGGCGATGTGGCCGCTGGTGAGCGCCCCGCCGGCGGGATAGACCGGCAGCAGCTCATCGGCGGCCATCGTGGTTCGGCTTTGCTCACCACTAGTTGCCGTCGAGGCCGGATCGAAAATAATCTGGTGGCGTGGATTGATGAACTGGAGGTGCTCCCGATAGACCGACGCCTTCCCGCTGATGGCCAGCGTCAGTCCCGGCTTGATGCTGTCGCGGAGGTAGCCGCCGTGGAACCACTTGACCAGCACCCAGCCGGTGCCGTCGTCCAGGCAGCAGGACAGCCAGGGCCGCCGGCCGAAGCGTTGCTCCTCGACTTCCAGCACCTCGCCCACGACGGTGGCCGCGTGTTCGTTGCCCTGGAGAGTGCCGATAGGCTGGGCCTGGCGGCGAAGATCGAATCGCCGCGGGAAGTACGTCAGCAGGTCGCTCAGCGTGGCGATGCCCAACTGGCCCAGTTGTTCGGCGCGGACCGGCCCCACGCCTTTGACGTATCGAATCGGCGTGTCCAGGGTCAGCCCCTCGACATTGCTCGGGGCGGTGAGCTTGTCGAACCGCGGGGCCACGAGGTTCCTGCCCCCGCCGGGGTGCCTACTTCGCCGGCAGGATAATGACCTGGCCGACTTTCAGCTTGGACGGTTCCAGGCCCGGGTTGAGCTCGACGATTTCGCGCCAGCGCTTGCCGTCACCCAGGTGCTTCTGGGCGATGGACCACAACGTGTCGCCTTTCTGCACCGTGTAGGTGTTGGAGGTGAGACTGGGAGGAGGCGGCACGGGCGATTCCAGCTGCCGCGGCGGAGGAGTCACGACCGCGGGAGAAGCCGGCGGGGCGTTCGCGGCAGGGGTCTCGGCCGGCGGAATCGGTTCCAGCGTCGACGGGGCCGGCTGCTGCTCGCTGGTCGTCATCACCGGAGTCTTGTTGGGCTGCTTGCAGCCGACGGCAATCAGCATCACCAGAAACAGGACCGTCACAACGTATCGCATTGCTTATCCTTTCGTTTTCCCTCAAACGCCGTGCGATAATACCGCCCCCCCGCCAGCTGTCAAGCCCGCCCTGCCGTTCGGCCAGGCCATCGCGGCGGCTAGTCCGCCTTGCGCCGGCGGCGCATCTCGCGGTCGATCTCGCGCTGCTGGTCTTTTTGGCGCAGGGCGTGTCGCTTGTCGTACTGCTTTTTGCCGACGACCAGGCCCAGCTCGCACTTGGCCCAGCCTTTCTTGAAATAAATCACCAGGGGCACCAGCGTCCGGCCCTTCTGGGCGATGTGGGCGGCCAGCAGGGCGATCTGGCGGCGATGCAGCAGCAGCTTGCGGTCGCGCATCGGGGCGTGCTGCACCGGCCCGGCTTGGGGATAGGCGGCGATGTTCGCCCCTACCAGGAACGCCTCGTCGCGGCGGAGGCGGGCGAAGGCCTCGTCGATCTGGGCTGAACCAGCACGGAGGCTCTTGACCTCCGTGCCCTGAAGCTCCAAGCCGCACTCCACCACCTCCAGCACGTGGTAATTGTGCCAGGCCTTGCGATTCTCGATCCGCGGCGAATGGGGCCTCTGCTGTTCCGCCTGCTTGGCCATGGCCGAAATACTGCCGCAAGTAGAGGACAAAAGCAACGGAAGGTCGTAGCGCGAAGCCTGCCGGTCGGCAGGCAGGCTCGCAATTATCCTTTAAACACGGCGTAGTAGCCGCCGTCGGTCCAGTGCGTCGGGTCGTCGGCGCCGGCGGGGAGTGTGAGCTTTTCGTCGATAAGCTTGAATCGGTCGTGGCGCTGCGCAAAGGCGCGGGCCAGCTCGGCGCACTCTTCCGGCTCGATGGAGCAGGTGCTGTAGACCAGCCGGCCGCCGGGCTTGACGAATTGTCCCGCGGCCGCCAGGAGGAACCGCTGGTCCTTGACCAGCTTGGCCAGGTTTTCCTCGCTGAACCGCCAGCGGGCCTCCACCCGCCGGGCCAGCACGCCGGTGTTGCTGCACGGCACGTCGGCCAGGGCGACGTCAAAGCCGCCCGGCTCCAGCCCGCCGACCTGCTCCGCCAGGACCGGCTGGACGATCGTGATGCCCAGCCGGCGGCAGTTGATCTCGATGGCCGCCAGCTTCTCGGCGCTGACGTCCACGGCCGTGATGGCGCCGCGGTTGCCCATCAACTCCGCCATGTGGGTGGTCTTGCCGCCCGGGGCGGCGCAGGGGTCCAGCACGTTCATGCCGCTTTTTGGTTCGACGGCCTGGGCCACGACGGCGGAGGCCGTGGCATCCTGCGGCTGGAACAGGCCATCGCGGAAGGCCGCCAGCTTGCGGATATCGGTGTGCTCGTCCAGCACCAGGCTCGTACCGTTGGTATGCAGTTTCGCGGCGATGCCATCGGCGGCTAGGGCGGCCAGGACCGACTGGGCCGTCGCCCGCAGCGCGTTGACACGGAGGATCAGCGGCGGGCGGCAATCGGCATGCGTGGCCCACTCGGCCGCCTGCTGGAGCGAGCCGGACTGGCGGAGCCATCGGGCGGCTAAGACCTCCGGCAGCGAGAACGCCGCGGCCAGGTAGCCGGCGGCGTCGGCGGCCGGATCGGGGAACAGGGACTTGTCGAATCGCCGCCACACCGATGGCCCCACCGGCAGCACGCAAGCCTCCAGGGGCACCGGCCCGGTCTGCATCGGCGAGACGCCTCGCGCGACGGTCCGCAGCAGGCCGTTGACCAGCCCGCTCTGGCGGCGGTGGTGATGGCGGACGGCCTGCTCGACGGCCTCGTGGACGGCGGCGAAGTCCGGCACACGCGTCAGGAACAGCAATTGGTACAGGCCGACGCCGAGAATTTCGTTCAGCACCCCCGGCAGGCGGCGGTCGGGCTGGGCCAGGTACGCCCGCTGAATGGCCTCCAGCGTGGCGCGGCGGCGGTGCACCCCCAGCGCCAGCTCATGGGCCAGGGCCTTGTCGGGGCTGGACAGCTCCTCCCGGCCTAGCAGGCGTTCCAGGGCGGCGGTGACGTTCCCCTTGCTATCCGAAAGGGCCCAGACGGCGATGTCCCGTGGGCTGCGGATCATTTTTCTTTGGCCGGCGCGATGGACAGGAAGCGGTCACCCTCGGCCACGCGATAGCCGTTGACGAAGTCGCGCCACGTCATCACCCGCCCGCCGGCGGGCTGGATTTCCAGCACCCGCAGCCGCCCCCCGCCGGTGGAGACGGCGCCCTTGCCGTCGACCATTCCCGCCGGCGTGCTGACGTGCCCCTCGGCGACCTCGGCGCGGACCAGCGTCACGGCCTGCTCCCGCCCGCCCTTGCGGCGGAAGAGGCTGCGCGCGGCCGGCCAGGGCCAGGTGCCGTGGACGCGGTTGCGGATGGTCGCGGCGTCGGCGGACCAGTTGATGCGTCCGTCGGCCTTGGTCAGCGGCCGGGCGAACGTGGCCTGGGATTCCTGCTGCGGGCGGGGCTTGGCGCCGCCGGCGGCCAGGAGGTCCAGCGTGCGGACGACCAGCGGCGCGCCCAACTCGGCCAGGCGGACGCGAAGCTCCTCGGCCGTCTCGGCGGGCTGGATGTCAGTGGCGGCTTGGAGGTAGATGTCGCCGGCGTCCATCTTGGCCACCAGGGCGAAGGTCGTCACGCCGGTGACCTTTTGGCCCAGGATAATGGCCCAGTTCACCGGCGCCGCCCCGCGAAGCTGCGGCAGCAGCGAGCCGTGCAGGTTGAACGATCCGGCCGGCGGCAGGTCGCGGACGGCCTTGCGGATGAGCTGGCCGAAGTCGGCGACGGCGATCACGTCGGGCTTGAGGCCGGCGATCAACTCGACGCCTTCAGCGACATTGATGTTGGCGCATTCCACGGCCGCTCGGCCCATCTCGGCGGCGGCTTGGAAGACCGGCGTGGGGCGCAGGTGCCCGCCGCGGCCCGCCGGCCGGGCCGGCTGGGTCACAATGCCCACCAGCTCGTGCGACGACGCCACAATCGCCCGCAACGAGGGGATGGCAAAACCGCCGCTACCGCAGAAGACCACTCGCATGATGTGACTCTCCAGGCCCCTATTCTGCCGCAGGTCCGGCTGACAGGGAAGCAAAAAGACCCGCCTTGACGGCTCTATCAACCAGACTTATGAAAGTAACCTGCGGGTAACCAGTTATCCGCCCTACGAGCCTATACCCGCCCCAGTTGGGGTGGTAGAATCATCCGCCAACGGGAGTGTCGGCATCGCGGGAGGCAATTGATCACTTAGGAGCGACCTGCCAGGGGCTAGATAGCTTCTTCGCAGTTACAGAACAAGGCTAGACAACAATGAAGAAAGGCATTCGGTTTATCCGGAGCGAAGAATCGGTCAAAGAACCTCTGCTTCGGCCCTTGTTTGACGACTTGGTCGAATGCGAGGAACAGCTCGAGAAGTCGGACTCGCAATTCTTCCGGCGTGCATTCGTGCGCGCCGCGTTTGCCTTCAACGAAGGCTGCCTCTACTGGCTGAAGGAAAACGTAGTGAAGCAGTCTCTTGGTAAGAGATTGCGAACCCAAAACATCGACGTCACGAAGCTTCTTCTGCTTGCAGATGAAACATACAGACCCAATCGTCAGGGTAAACTTGAATCCGAACCGAACCGGATTCCGTTCGCGAACTATTGCGCCTTTGTTTTTCGAACGATGGCCGAATGCTTGGGCTATAACCCTGAGTCTCTGTTCTCGGACAATGGGTGGAACGAGATGCAGAAGGCACTGTTGCTGCGGCACAAGATCACTCATCCCAAGAATCCGGCAGATTTGGAGGTGACAGCCGAAGAAATGGAAACAGTGCGAGAATCACACCGATGGCTCTTCAACTGCCTTGCAAATATTTTTATCCACGCTTTTAAGCAGATTCCGAGTGATGACAAGTCTTAGCCTTATAGGGTGAGAAACTGGGTTCCCGTGGAATGCTTGGCCGCTTAGCGTCGTTGGCTGGCGGCCAGGGGTCGGTCGGCGGGGAGTGTTTCGATGGGTTGTCGGCCGGCCAGGCCGTCTTCGACCTCGTGCCAATAGCGGATGCGATCCTGCCCCGGCTCCCAGCTCAGCAGCACGCGGCGGCCGTCCACGCGCGAAGGAAAGTTGACGATCCCGCGCGACCAGTCGGCCAGCTCCACGCCCAGGTCGTCCAGTTCCTCCAGGCAGGATTGCAGCCGCTCGATCGTCTCCAGCAGGCCCAGGCGGATGGCCTCGCCGCGGGCGGCCGGGGCGGCTTCCAGGGCCTCCTGAAGGTCGCCCAGGTACGCATACTGGCGGACGATGTCCGCGGCGATCCGCCGGACCAGCACCAAGGCCCTGTCGGCCTCGGCCGGCGTGAAATACCGCCGGTCGACTTCGACGACGGCGGGGCCCTCGCTGTAGTAGCTCTGATGGAACATAAACTCACTCGCGCCTGCCTATCGGCAGGACAGGTGTGCAACGTGGTGTGTTATCGGCAGCCGTTTCCCTCGGGCATGAGCGATTCCGCCGCCGGGCCGGGATCGGCGATTGCGCGTTTGTCCGTCCGCGGCGATGTGGTATAAAAAAGCGCCTGTCCATCGGCGGCCTTCCATAGGCAGGTCGGCGCCCGCGGTGCGGCGTTGCGATTCGGACAGGCCTAGCGGCTGGGTGGCCATGGCGAGGGCGTTGGAACTAACAAGCTGGCTGGGCGTGAGCATCAGCCACCCCGGCGAATGGGAACTGGCTATCGCCAGCGGGCCCGATGAGCCGGGGCGGTGCACCTTCACCGACCGCCACTACCACCGCCTGAACATTCAGTGGCGGAAGGTCAAGCAGCCGCCCAAACTGGAGTTGCTGCTGGAAAAGTACCGCCACAGCGACAAGGGCCAGCTTCGCGAACTGTCGCCGCTGACCAGCCTGCCGGCCGGTTGGGTGGGCCTGCTGCGCAAGGCCGCCGAGGAAGGGGTCGTCACGTACGCCACCAAGGTCTTTACCCTTTGCGAGCCGCTGCTGCTGGCGGAGGTCACGCTGGTCTGGCCCAAGGAGCAGCAGCGCGACGCGGCGTTGGAGGCCGCCATCCTGAAGTCCGTGGCCGCGGAGTCTTCCGCCTGGCCGCGGCTGTGGCAGGCGATGGGCCTGAGCCTGGACCTGCCGCGGCCGTTCGATCTTCGCCGCAACGATTCCAAGGTCGGGCGGGTGAGCTGGGAGTTCGCCGCCCCCGGCCACACCATTCCGCCGTTCGTCGTCCAGCGCCTGGCCTTGCCGGAATATTGGATCAAGGGCAGCCTGATGGACTGGATGAAGAAGCAGGTGCCGGCGGGGCACAAGGCCGTCAAAGAGGAGGCCGCCGTCGTCAACGGTCATCCGGCCTGGCGGCTGATCAGCCGCGGCCGGGCCGACCTGTGGTCGAGCCTGCGCGGCCGGCGGCTCCTGCGGCTGGACCTGGCTTGGCTGTGCCCCCAGGAAAGCCGGGTCTACCACCTCATCACCCATCGGACGAGCAGGACGGAGGAACCGGCCCTGCCGGAAGGGCTGGTCATCCGGTGCTGCCGGCCGGTGCCGCAAGTCCGTCCCGGCAAGGTGAGGAAAGCATGAAGTGGCGCGGGCAAAAACAGTTGCAACCCCAGCCGTCCGCGGCTAATCTGCTTGCGGCCGTCCCGTACCGGAACCGGGCCATGGAGATCACCTTCCGGCCCGACGGGAGCGCCTTGGTGTCCATACCGATACCCAGGCCGAAGTTCCTTGTGCCTCCTTTGAGCTGGATTTTGCCGTTTTCCCACCACCGACGGGTGGAGCTGGAGCCAGTAGGGGCGGGCGTGCTGAGGATGTGCGACGGTCGGCGAACCGTGGAAGCCATCATCGAGGAATTCGCCGCCGATCACAAATTGTCGTTCCGCGAGGCGCAGCTTTCGGTGGCGCAATTTCTCCGGCAGTTGACGCAGCGCGGGTTGATAGCCGTCGTGGGCGGGGGCAAGGACGACCGCGGATGAAGGCGATCGAGGTCCGAGAGCAGGTGCGCTTGCCGCTGGGGCGGTGTCTGGAGCTGGTGCTCAGCGGCCTCAAATACCGCTTGTTCCGCGCCGCCATCACCGTCACGATCATCGCCCTGGCCGGGGCGTTCCTGATGGTCATGCTCACCGACGGCTTCACCGCCCGCCAGGTGGCCAAGACCGTCGCCGAACGCATCGCCCCGCGCGAAACCTTCCGCTTCTGGGTGGCGCGGATCTCCCTGCCCCTGCTACCGCTGCAACTGGCGGACGAGCTGGCCTCCGCCAAACCCGGCCAGGTCGCCTGGGAAGAGTTCGCCACCTGGGGCCACTTGAGCGCCGAAGACCTCAACCGCCTGGCCGAGGCGGCCCGGCGCCATCACAAGTATCTGGCTTACTTCCAGAATCTAGGCGAGGGACAGCGCCGCGGCCTGGTCGGGGCGGTGACGGATGAGGCCCTGTTCGCCGATCTGGCGGACCCGGCCAAGTTCGCGGCCTTCCGGGAAGCCCTCAAGACGTCCACCCAGCAGTTCCCCACGTCCGTCGAGGAGTTCCAGCAATTCCTGAAGGACTGGCAGGCCGCCGAACCGGCGCGACAGAAGATCCTGGCCGGCGACGCCGCGGCGGTGGAGCAGGTCAAAACCAAATTCCTCACCGGCGCCCAGACGCCGCAGTCGCTGCTGGCCAAGGCTGATAAAAATCTCCTGGATACCCTGACGTCCCTGGGATTCCACATGCCCGCGGACATCCTGCCCCTGCTGCGGGAGCAGGCGGCCTGGAACCTCGACGCCAAGACGCTGATCTCCCTGTACGTCGGCCCGGCGGCGAACCAGACCGGCGCCGACCTGATCGGGGCCGGCGAGGGCGACAACGGCGGCGAGACCGCCGAGGAGCCTGGCAACGCGCCCAAGGCCGAGGCGGAAGCCAAGCCCATCCGAAAAGGCGTGGTGCTGGTGAAGAACCTCCTGGCCACCCGCCTGGACGTCAACGTCACCAAGCTTAACGATCAGATGCTTTACCACTACCTGACCTCCGCCGAAGGCGCCAAATGGTTCGTCGACGCGACCGCCTGCGACAAGAAGCTAGGGCTAAGCGCCAAGCGAGTGCAGCAGGTAGCTGCCTACGTGATGAACGAAAGCCACCTGGAGGACGTCAAAAATAACGTAAGCCAGGTCGCCGGCTCGGAGGGCTTGCTGGGATTCAACAACCGAACGATCTCCCTGATCTTGGTCAGCTTTCTGGTGTGCATCGTGGGTATCGCCAACGCCATGCTCATGAGCGTCACGGAGCGCTTCCGCGAGATCGCCACGATGAAGTGCCTGGGCGCCACCGACGGCTTCATCATGATCAACTTTATTCTGGAATCGGTCATGCAGGGCGTCGCCGGCGGGGCCATCGGGGTGGCGCTGGGATTCCTGCTGGGGTCGCTGCGGGCCTGGAGCTCGTACGGCCTGCTGGCGCTGGGGAGCCTGCCGCTGTGGCCGATTGTGGCCGCGGCGGGCGTGGCGCTGGTGGTCAGCATTCTCATTTCGGCGATGGCGGCCGTGTATCCGGCCTGGGTGGCGGCGCGGCTAGCGCCGATGGAGGCGATGCGCATCGAATAGCGAGCGGCCATGAGCGAACCCCCCACCGTCAAAACGCCTCCGGTTGCAGGAGCCTCCGCCGGCCAGCCCAAGGTCGAGCGGCCGGTCATCATCCGCACGCGCAAGCTCAAGAAGTCCTACCGCATGGGCGAGGTGACCACCGAGGCCCTGCGCGGCGTGGACGTGGAAATCTACCGCGGAGAATTTATCTGCGTCATGGGCCCCAGCGGCAGCGGCAAGAGCACCTTCTTCAACATGGTCGGTGGGCTGGACAGCCCCACGAGCGGCCGAGTGTTCATCGACGAGGTGGACGTGGCCCAATTGAACGCCATCGAGCTGGCGTTCCTCCGCTGCCGCAAGATCGGATACATTTTCCAGACCTACAACCTGGTCCAATACATGACCTGCCTGGAAAACGTGACGGTGCCGATGGCCTTCGCCGGCGTCAATTCCGACGAGGCCCGCGAGCGAGGCATGGGGCTGCTGGACCTGGTGGGGTTGAAGGACCGCTGGTTCCACAAGCCCATCGAGATGTCCGGCGGCCAGCAGCAGCGGACGGCCATCGCCCGGTCCATGGCCAACCGCCCGGCCATCCTGCTGTGCGACGAGCCCACGGGCAACCTGGACCTCAAGACCGGCGCCGAGATCCATCAGATTCTCAAGAAACTCAACAAGGAACGCGGCGTGACGATCATCTGCGCCACGCACGACCACCGGTTGATCGACATGGCCGATCGCATCATGTGGATTCGCGACGGCCAGGTGGAGCGCCTGGCGGAACGTTCCGACGTGACGGTGGAGACCGGGGCGATCGGAGGGACCGAGCATGAGTAGGCCCCGCGTCATCTATGTCCTTCTGGCGGCCCTGGGATTCGCGGCGGCTGGCGGCGCCGTCCGGGCGGCCGGCCCCCTTTCCCTGCAAACCTTCGAGAACGACGTGCAGGCGCTGACGGCCAACCCTCACCGTCTGGCCGGGTATCCCGACGGCAGCCTGGCGGCGGGCCAGTACGTCCTGAAGCGGCTGAAGGACATGGGCTTCGGCAGCAAGGAAATCTTCACGCAGGACGTGCCAGTGATCCAGCCGATCACCACGCAGAGCGTGCTGGTGGTGGACGGGAATTCCTACCCCATCGTGCCGATGCGGCCGAACATCCTCCAGGCTTCCATCACCCCCGCCGAGGGGCTCAGCGGTCCGGTCATGTACGTCGGCAAGGGCGACATGCCGGACTATGGCACCGGCGACCCCAACAACAAGATCGTCGCGATGGACCTGGATTGCGGGATGAACTGGCTGAACGCCTTTGCCTTCGGGGCCAAGGCCATCCTGATCCTGGGCCCCCCGCCGGGGGGGGGAACCGACGCCCTGGCGCAGCACCACGTGAACGTTCCCGCGAATCTGCCGCGGTTCTACGTGCCTTACGAGCTGGCCCAATCGCTGGACCTGACCAACCCCAAGCGCGCGGGCGAGGTGAAGATCCTGGCCGCCTGCCAGTGGAAGGAGCTGCGCGGCCGGAACGTCATCGCGGTGCTGCAGGGCACCGATCCGGTCTTCGACAGCAAGGATGGTCTGCGTCAGGCGGTCGTGCTGGCCGCCCCGCTGGACAGCTACTCCGAGTCGCCGGAACTTTCCCCCGGCGCCCGCGACGCCGGAAACTGCGCCGCCCTGCTCCAGATCGCCGAGTACCTGCGGGCCCATCGGCCGCGGCGCGACGTGATCCTGTGCTTCTTCGACGGCGAGGCGCTCAACCACATGGGCTCGCGGGCCTTCTACGGGGCGCTGTTCCGCCGAATGAAGGACACCAAGCTGGCCAGCATCTCCCTGGACGAACGAGCCAAGCAAGAGGCCGCCGAAACCCAGCATTACCAAGAGATCCAGGACATCCTCAAACAGACGGACCTCATGGGCCAAGCGACCCGGAAGATCAATCGCTACGACGACATGATGCGCATGTTGCAGGCCGAGGCCAAAACCTTGGGCGAGGAGACGGACGAAGCGCTCCGCCCCAAGCGTCTGGCCCTGGATGAGACCCAGGACAATCAGAACAGGTTTCGCAAGGCCGCCAAGACCGCGACCGGCAAGGACAAGGCCGCCCTGGAGGCGAAGATTGAGGCCCTCCAGCCCACCCTTGAAACGTTGCAGAAGCAAGTCGACGCCCTCCAGGACCAGAGCGTGCAGTGGAACAACGTCCAGCGGGACCTCCATTACGAGCGGAGCGATCCCAACCACAGCGAGACGCTCGCCCGCGTGGTGCAGGTGACGCGCGAGAATTGCCAGCGGCGCCTGGCCGAGCTGGCCCAGGACACGGAGGAAACCCAACAGGCCAAGCACCTGTACAACAACATCGGCCCCAAGCACAGCTCCATCGTCCTGCACGTGAGCATCGACCTGGGCGACGCCCAAAGCCGCTGGACGTTCATCCACGGCGACGACTCCCTGCCGATGGACAACGACAAAGTGGGCATCTACGCCCAGCACTTCAAGACGATCACCGCCATCGCCAAGGCCATGGGCGAGGAAGTATCCGACTTCGAGCCGCGGGCCGTTTCGCAGCTTTACGACAACCGCATCTTCGCCCCGGCCCGGTTTGCCGACAGCGGGGCGATGGCCCGGATGTTTTCCCTCTGGAACCTGTCCGTGATGACGGTCATGGACCGCATGCCCCGCCAGGGGCTGCCGACCGACACGCGGGCGGCCCTGAACCGCAACGTCCTGTTCGACCAGGTGCCGCAGGTCTCTGCGCTCCTGAAGCGCCTGATCGACGACGAGGAGTTGGACATGCCGCCTTCGGCCCGGCCTGAAGTGCGATATGCCGAGGCCACCTGGTCGAGCTCCAACGCCAAGAGCAGCGGCCCGGGGGTGAAACTCAGCGGAATCGGCGGGGCCCTGCGGTCCAGGTCTCTTCGGGACGCCTTCGTCGCCATCCTTCGCAACGACGGCTGGACGAAGATGCCCGTCGAGTCGTTCATTCCGGGCTTCGTGGACCCGATCATGGCCAAGACCAACACGCACGGCATCTTCGAGATCGGGCCGTATTCGACGTCCTATTACAGCAAAGAACCCTACACGACCAACGCCAGCAAGAAACCTTACTTCATCGCCGCCTCGTTTGATCAGTCCACCAGGGACATTAAGTCGGTTGTGGCCCCTCGCGGATTGATCAACGCCATGTCCAACACGACCAAGCTGAACGGCAACGTGGACTTCACGAAGGCCGGCGTGCTGATTTTCCTGACGCGAGCCAAGACCTTCGTCAACTACGGCTCCGACCGCGGCGCCACCGCCTCCATCGCCATGGGGGCGACGTCCACCACGGCCTTTTCCAAGGACCGCAACCTGTTGTGCGAATGGGGCGATGTGACGACCATTTTCGCCCCCGCCGATACCAAAGGCATCAAGTTGTTCAATAAGTCGGCCCTGGTCGAACTGAACAACACCAACACCAAGGACGGTTATCAGGGCACGGGGCTGTCGCTGGACGACCCGTTCGATCACCCTTCCGCCGAACCCATGACCGCCCACGACCTGCGGACGCTGAACGAGTACCGCCTGCAATTGCTGCGGGAGGTCCGCATCCATCAGGAGTCGCTGGAGGACCTGACCGGCCGGGCCAAGGACCTGGAAATCGACGCCCAGACGCATCACGGCCAGGCCTCGACGGATTGGTACGTCGGCACGCTGTCGGCGGCGGCGGCGTTCTCGCGCCTGGTCTATATCCCCCTGATCGACGTGATGAACGACCTGGTCACGGCCGTGGTGCTGTTGATGCTGCTGGCCATGCCGTTCGCCTACGCCCTGGAGCGATTGCTGATCGGCACGCCGCACATCTACCGGCAGATCGCCTGGTTCGGTTTGTTCTTCCTGCTGACGTTCCTTTTGCTGTTCGCCGTCAACCCCGCGTTCAAGATCGCCTCCACGCCCGTCATCATCTTCCTGGCCTTCGCGATCATCTTGCTGAGTTCGCTGGTGATCTTCATCATGGTCCGCAGGCTCCAGACGGAGGTCCGCAAGATGCAGGGGCTGTCGGCCACGGTGCATAGCGTGGACGTTTCGCGCCTCAGCACGATGATGGCCGCGGTGAACATGGGCATCTCGACGATGCGCCGCCGCCCCTTGCGGACGCTGCTGACGGCCGTCACCGTCGTTCTGCTGACCTTTACCATCCTGACCTTCGCTTCCTTCGGAAGCAGTTGGGGCATTTGGCGCACCTACGAAGGGGCGATGAGCAATTCTCCGCCCCACATCGCCGTGCGGCATCCGCTGTGGAGCCCCATCGCCGAGGGCGTTTACCAGACCATTCGCGGCCGGTTGGGCAAGGACGTCGAGGTGGTACCCCGCATCTGGGTGTCGGCCACCGCCCAGGAGGCCAAAGACGCCTACCTCGCGGGCGCCAGCCTGGAGAAACTGTTGTCGGACGAGCGTCAGGAGCGGATCGTGCCGATGGCGGCCGCGTTGGGGCTGGAGATGGCTGACCTGAAGGATGCCAACGGCAAGCCCCGCCAGGAAGAGCTCCTGGCCGCGTTCGACCCCTCCGCCCGGCTGGACCTGCTGGCCCGCGACGGCATCTTCCTCACCGAGGCCGTCGCCAAGGACCTGCGGCTCACCGCCGCGGACGTCGGGAAGGCCCGGCTGCTGCTGAGCGGCATGGCCTTCACGTACGGCGGGCTGGTGCAGGACAAGCTCGCCACCGTGAGCATGCTGGAAGGCAGCAGCGTGCTGCCGGTGGACTACGAGGCCTCCTCGGGCGAGTCGCAGGAAAACCTCTCCCAACAAGCCAACCTCCAATTGTCGCTGGCGGAAATGCCCCAGGTGCAGAGCGCCCAGTACGTCACCTTCAACGTGGACCGCGTGGTGGTGATCTCCGCGGCCCGCGCCCGTCTGCTGGGCGGCACGATCCGCTCGCTGTCGATCTACCCAGTTGCAGAAAAGGTCTCCGTCATCCGCGACCTGGCCGACACCGTCGCCCGCATCACGCAACTGCCGACGCACGTGGGCGACCAGGGCGGCGTGTACCGGCTGATCTTCACCTCCCTGGCCAAGGCCAGCGGCTGGCGAGACCTGCTGGTGCCGGTGGTGCTGGGCGGGTTGATCATCTTCGCCACAATGCTGGGCAGCGTCAGCGACCGCGAGCGGGAGATTTACACCTTCAGCTCCCTGGGCCTGGCCCCGCCCCACGTGGCTAGCCTGTTCTTCGCCGAGGCGGCCATGTACGCCGTCATCGGCGGCATGGGCGGCTACTTGCTGGGGCAGGTCGTCGCGCGGTTGCTAGCCTGGTTGGGCGGCACCTTCGGCTGGTCGGTGCCCACCATGAACTACAGCTCCACCAACGCCATCGTCACGATCCTGATCGTCATGGGCACGGTGCTGATCTCGACGATCTACCCGGCGGTCAAGGCGTCACGATCGGCCAACCCGGGCATCCAGAGGACTTGGCAGATCCCCAAGCCCCAGGGCAATCTTTACGATCTGATCTTCCCCTTCACCGTCTCGACCTACGACATCACCGGCGTGGTGAGCTTCCTGAGGGAGCATTTCGAGAACTACACCGACACGTCGCTGGGCGTTTTCGCCACCACGTCCTGCTCCATCTTCCGCCAGAAGGGCAACGACATGCTGGGTTTCCGGGCGACGGCGGCCCTGGCACCGTTCGACCTGGGCGTGAACCAGAGCTTCGCCATGCTCAGCCAGCCCAGCGACATCGAAGGCATCGACGAGGTCCGCATCCTGATCTACCGCCTCAGCGGCGCCCCCGGCGACTGGCAGCGCGGCAACCGCGTGTTCATCAACGATCTGCGGAAGCAACTGCTGATCTGGCGATCGCTGCCGGCGGAGGTGATGGACAAGTATCGCGACAAGACGCTTGGGGCGTGGGACAATCTGCCCGTCGAACAGGTCGACCCTGACACCGTGGGAGCCTCCGCGTGACCACCGTCCGCTACGACAAAGAGCTGGAAGAATTCCGAAACCTCATGAAGGTGCCGCAGACCTTCGAGGAGGGCTTCAGTTTCGCCTCCCTGATCGGGGCGATATTCGTCGCGATGGTGATGGTGCCCGGCGCGATGTACATGACGCTTCAGGCCGGCGTGGGCGTCGGTCCGGCGGCCCAGTGGGTCACCGTCATCCTGTTCCTGGAGCTGGCGCGGCGGGCGCACAAGTATCTCAAAAGGGCGGAACTGTTCGTGCTGTTCTACATGGCCGGGGCGGCGATGGTCCAGCCGTTCCAGGGGATGATCTGGCAGCAATTCTTCGTCCAGAGCCAGTCGGCCATCGGCATGGGCGTGGCGGAGCACCTGCCCTCCTGGTACGCCCCCAGCGACCCCGACGTGCTGGCCACGCGAAGCTTCTTCAACCCGGCCTGGTATCCGGCCATCGGCATGGTCCTGTTCAGCACCATCATGGGCCGGCTCAATGGCACGATCCTGACGTACGGACTGTTCCGCGTCGCCAGCGACATCGAGAAACTACCGTTCCCCATGGCGCCCATCGGCGCTTCGGGCATCATGGCCCTGGCGGAGCAGCAGGAAGAAGAAGGCCCCGGCGGCACCGAGAAACCCGAGAGCTGGCGGTGGCGGATTTTCAGCATCGGCGGCATCCTGGGATTGAGCTTCGGGGGGCTCTACCTGGGCCTGCCGGCGATCTCCTCCGCCATCCTCGGCCAGCCGATCACCCTCCTGCCCATCCCCTTCGTGGAATTGTCGGACAAGACCGCCGACTACCTCCCGGCCGTGGCCACGGGCATTAACCTGAACATGGGCCTGCTGGTCACCGGCATGGCGATGCCGTTCTACGCGATCCTGGGCAGCTTCATCGGCCTGGTCATCACGATCATCGTGAATCCGATCCTCTACAAACATCAGATCCTCTCCAGCTGGACCCCCGGCGATTCCACGCCCGCCACGTTGTTCACGAACAACATGGACTACTACTTCAGTTTCCACATCGGCGTTTCCGTGGCCATCGCCATCGCGGGCATCTGGCAGGTGGTCCACCAGATGCGGGCCAAGGCCGCCCTCCGCAAGCAGCAGCAAGCCATGCGCATCCAGGTCGAAGCCGAATCCTACACGCCCCCCGGCCGCGGAGACATTCCCGCCCTTTTTATCATCGGCACGTACGTCTTCACGTCGATGTGCTACATCCTGTTTAGCGGCTGGCTCATTAATTGGAACCGGGGCGTCATGAACGTGCTGATGTTCTTCGCCTTCATCTACACGCCCATCCTGAGCTACGTGACGGCGCGCCTGGAAGGCCTGGCCGGCCAGGTGGTGACCATCCCCATGGTCCGCGAAGCCTCCTTCATCCTGTCCGGCTACCGCGGCGGCGTGACCATCTGGTGCCTGCCCACGCCCATGCACGATTACGGCCGGGGCGTCGTCCAGTACCGCCAGGCGGAACTCACCGGCACGCGGTTCTGGTCCGTGTGGAAAGCCGAGCTGATCCTCGTGCCCGTCGTGCTGGTCGCCTCGATTTTCTTCGCCCAGTTCATCTGGTCGCTGGGTCCGATTCCAGGCCCGGAGTTCCCCTACACCGAGGTCATGTGGGAGCAGGAAGCGGCCACCCGATGCATCATGTGGAGCTCCACGCTGGGACGATTCAGCACGTTTGAGGAAGCCTTCAATTGGAAATACCTGGCGATGGGCGGCGGGTTCGGGACGGCGCTGTTCGCGATCATGTGGCCTCTGCATTTGCCGATTCTGCTGATTTACGGCATCATCCGCGGCCTGAACCAGACGCTGCCGCATCAGGTGCTGCCTGAGATTGTCGGGGCGCTCGTCGGGCGCTATTACTTCCAGCGAAAGCTGGGCACCAAATGGAGACCGTACATCCTCGTGGCCGCGGCGGGATTCCACTGCGGCATGGGCTTGATCACCGTGTTCAGCGTGGGCCTGAACTTCCTGGCGAAATCCGTCATTAAAATTCCGTTCTAGGTTTTAATTTTAAAACCATCGAGAGAGACGCGTCGCATGGCGAACCCAGACGTCATCATCTGCTGCCGGGGGCTGACCAAGACCTATCGCATGGGCGGCCAGGAAGTCTACGCGCTGCGCGCCATGGACCTGGACATCTTCCGGGGAGAGTACCTTTCGGTGATGGGTCCCAGCGGCAGCGGCAAGAGCACGCTGTTCAACATGATCGGCGCGCTGGACAAGCCCTCCAGCGGCTCGGTGACCATCGGGGGCGTGGACCTGACCACCCAGACCAGCCTGCAACTGGCCTACATCCGCAACCGGCACATCGGGTACATCTTCCAGGCCTTCAACCTCATCCCGTCGCTGACGGCTTTGCGGAACATCATGCTGCCGCTGCTGTTCAGCGGCATGGACAACGCCGCCGCCGAAAAACGCGCTACGCAGGTGCTGGAAGAAGTCGGCCTGGGTCAGCGCCTGCACCACCGGCCGGATGAACTCTCCGGCGGCCAGCAGCAGCGCGTCGCCATCGCCCGCGCCCTGGCCATGTCGCCCAGCATCATGCTGGCCGACGAACCCACCGCCAACCTCGACCTGCACACCGGCGAGGAGATCATCAACATCCTTCGTGGCCTGTGCGACCACCACGGCGTGACGGTCATCACGGCTACGCACGACTACAAAATGCTGGACAAGTCCGACCGCATCCTGTGGATCCGCGACGGCGCGCAGGAACGCCTGGAGGAACGCCGCGATCTGGACATCCGCGTGGGGAAGGTAGAGTAGTCCCGCCGCTATTCTTCCTCGATAGTCTTTCGGCTCATCAGGAAGGTCACGCGTTCCAGGATATCCTTTTTCAGCGCCTTGCGCAGGATGCGCCTGGCCGCGGCCATGTTGGTGCGGCGGGTCAGGTGGATCAGCAGGATGTGCGGATTGTGCATCCCTTCCAGCATCTCCGGCAGGTCGGCCACGTGCACGTGCTTGCCCGCCCGGGCGCGGTGGAGATGGTCGTCGTCGAAGAACGTGCACTCGAGCAGCAGCACCGCCGCGTCGGCCACGTGGGGCAGATGGGAGTAGTTGGCCTTGCCCGTGTCGCCCAGGTAGGCCACCAGCGGCACCTCCAGGCGGTTGGTGATTTCCACGCCGGACTTCTTGAGCTCCACGATCTGCGGGCTGGACAGGCCCAGGTACTCGCCCTTGAGCTTCTGGCGGACGTCCACGATGGAATAGCCCAGCGAACCGGCCACGTGGCGCGTGGCAAAGGCGCGGGCCACCAGGCCGCGGCGAATCTCGTAATCCTCCCCGTCGGACAGGCCCACCAGCTTGTAGGGCGGTACGTGGCCTTCCACCCGCCCCCAGGCGCTCATCAGCGCCTCGATGGGCCCGACCAGCCCGGCCGGCACCAGCGCCACGCCGTTGGCGATGCCCTGAAAGTCCCGCTGGGCGAAATAGTACGGCAGCCCGGCGGCGTGGTCCATGTGGCCGTGGCTCAGCAGCAGGTGGTTGACCGTCAGCGCCTCGCGCGGGCAGCGGCCGATGTCAAAGACGCAGTCCAGCTCCGGCGCGACGACGACGGCCTCCTCCCCGGCCACGCTGTACCCGGCCAGGGTGAACTCGCCCGCGCGAAATTGCGAAAGCTGGTAGGTAAATATCTTCATGCAGCGTCGACCTTTCCGAGCGGCATCGTAGGGCAGCGGCCCAATGGGGTCAAGAAGGCCACCGCGGCGGCAAATCGGGTTTGAAACCGCGCTGCCTTTCGATAAAATAAACCGCTTCAGCCGCCGAGGCGACGGGGACTACCCCCGGCAAGTGAGGACGACCGTGGCAGACAAGGCCCGCACATACGAGCTGCAAGACGTGGCCGAGCCGGTGCTGTACCGGGAGATGTTCCCGTATAACCGGCTGCCCCGCATCCTGTTCGAGTCGGAGACCATCCCGATGGCCCCGGCGGAGGAAATCTGGACCACCGACACGACCTTCCGCGACGGCCAGCAGTCCCGCCCACCGTACACCGTCGAGCAGATCGTGGACCTCTACACGCTGATGCACCGCCTGGACGGCGGCAGCGGCCTGATCCGCCAGAGCGAGTTCTTCCTGTACTCCAAGAAGGACCGCGCGGCCGTGGACAAGTGCCGCGAGCTGAACTTCAAGTACCCCCAGGTCACCGGCTGGATCATGGCCCGCAAGGACGACTTCAAGCTCGTGCGGGACATGGGCCTGCACGAGACGGGCATCCTGGTCAGTTGCAGCGACTACCACATTTTCCTGAAGCTCAAAAAGACCCGCCGCCAGGCGATGGACATGTACCTGGACATCATCCACGCGGCCTTGGATTGCGGCATCGTCCCGCGATGCCACTTTGAGGACCTGACCCGCGCGGACTTCTACGGGTTCGTCGTGCCCTTCGCCGTCGAACTGATGAAGCTGCGCCAGCGCTACGGCATCGACGTCAAGATTCGCCTGTGCGACACGCTGTCGTTCGGCGTGCCCTGGCCGGAGGCCACGCTGCCGCGGTCCGTGCCCAAGCTGGTCGCCGGGCTCATCCACGAGGCGGGCGTGCCGGGGCGGTTGCTCGAGTGGCACGGCCACAACGACTTCCACAAGGTGCTGATCAATCCTGCCACGGCCTGGCTGTACGGTTGTGCGGCCTGCAACGGCAGCCTGTTGGGCATCGGCGAGCGGACGGGCAACACGCCGATCGAGGGCGCGGTCATCGAGGCCGCCCAGCTCCGCGGCCAGGACGACCGCGTGAACTACGCCGTCATCACCGAGATCGGCGAATACTACCGCGATAAACTCTCCTACGAGGTGCCGCACAACTATCCGCTGGTGGGACGGGACTTCAACACCACCCGGGCCGGCATCCACGTGGACGGTCTGCTCAAGAGCGAGGAAATCTACAGCTGCTTCGACACGCAGAAGCTGCTGAACCGCCCCATCGCCGTCGCCATCACCGACAAGAGCGGCGCCGCCGGCATCAAGCACTGGATCCAAGGCCACTACGGCATCGACGTGGCCAAGGACGACCAGCGCCTGCTGACCATCCGGGCGAAGGTCGAGGCCGAGTACGAAGCCGGTCGAAACACCTCCATCAGCGACGACGAAATGCACGCCTGGTACAAGCAAGCCTTCGGCGCCTAACATCAAGACGCCGTCCGCCTCTTCCGGCCTCGGTGGAAAAACTCCGCCACGTGCTTCGTAAGAAACCCACTCCCGCCGCGTTGAGCCAAGGGGCGATAGTATAGAATGGATGTCGGACGGCGTTCCGGCGGGCCGGAACCCCGATGGGTCGAGCGAAGCATGGCGCCCAGAGAGTATCACGGGCTGGATGAGTTGCTGGACCGCCTGGTCGCGGTGCGGCGGCGGAGGCGCCTCGTGGTCGCGGCCACGGCTGCCCTGGCGGCGGCGACGGCGGTGCTGGCGGCAATCCTGGCCACCGGCGCGATAGGCGGCTTCTGGCCCGGGCAGCCGCCGGCGCCGCTGCGATGGGCGCTGTTGCTGGGCTGTGCGGCGCTGGGAGCAGCGGCGCTGGCCTGGCCGGTGTTGCGGATCCTTCGCAGCCGCCAGAACCTGGCCCAGACGGCCCGCTTCATCGAGCAGGCCGACCCCAAGGTCCACAACGACTTCATCAACGCTATCTTGCTGGCCGAGGACGATGCCCAGGTCAGCCCGCTGCTGGTCCAACTGGCCATCCGCGAAAGCGTTTTGCGCGCCCGGCGGGCGGAGCTGGCCAAGACCGTCTCGCTGCGGTGGCTGGCCCGCTGGGCGGCGGCGGCCGTGGTGGCCGGCGCGGCGGTGACGGCCTTTGCGACGCTGCGGCCGGTGACCCTTCAGCGCGGCCTGGCGGCCATGTTCAACCCCGTCGGCTACGTCCCGGCCGCCAACCGCATCCGCCTGCTCAGCCTGACCCCGGGCGACGCGACCATCTTCGCCGGCCAGGACGTCGCCATCGCGGTCAAGGTCGCCGACGGTGCGGCCGGCGGCGTCCCCGCGGCCGTCCTGGTCGACGGTCGGGCCGACTCGCTCCCGATGGCCGCCAACGAGGACGGCGCCTTCTCGCTGATCCTACCGCACGTGGACGGGGAAACCCGCTACGCCGTCACGGTCGGTCAGAACCGCTGGCCCGACGAAAAACCCTTCTACACGATCACCGTCCTGGAGGGCGTGAAGGTCGAGGGTTTCTCGATCCGCTACGATTACCCCGCCTACACGGGCCTGAAGCCCAAGACGGTGGAGCAGGCCGATGGCGCCATCCAGGCCCCCATCGGCAGCCGGGCGACGATCAGCCTGACCGTCTCAGCTGCCCCCGGCCAGGCGATGCTGGAATTAAAGGACGGCCCGGCCACGCCCTTGGCCCTTTCCCCCGACGGCAAGACCTTCATGGCCACGCTGGCCGTCCAGAAGGACGCGATGTACCGCATCGTCCTGCGGGACGCCCGCGGCGCGGTCCTCCAGCAATTACCCGACGCCTCCGCGGCCGGGCGATTGGCCGACGTGACCGGTCCGGCCGCCCAGGCGATGCTGGAGGGCTATTTCCTTATCCGCGCCCTGCCCGATCAGCCGCCGACGGTGGAATTCCTGGCCCCCAACCGCGACGTGGCACTGCGGCCCGGCGCGGTGCTGGCGGTGAAGATCAAGGCCGCCGACGACTACGGCCTGCTGTCGGCGGCGCTGCTGACCGGCAAGGAGGGCCAACCGCCGCGGACGGTCCGCGAATTCGTCGTCGCCGGTCAGCGTCAAGCCGTGCTCGACCACCGCCTGACGCTGGACGGTTCGCTGCATGACGGCGACGTGCTGGTCTATTACGCCACAGCCACGGACAACCGCAGAGGACCGGAAATCGGCGAGCCGCAGACGACCACCTCGGCCAAGTTCAAGGTTACCGTCGCGGCTGCGGCCGCGACGGAAGAACCGTCCGACGCCCAGCGGGATCTGCGCGAAAAACTCCTGGCCATCTTGAGGCTCCAGGAGACGCATCGCGTGGCCACCGAGACGTGCCTGAAAACCTTCAAGACCGTCGGCGAGGTTACCGCGACGGGGACCAAGATCGCCGACGGCCAGCAGAAGATCCGCGGCGAGTTGGCCGGCCTTGTGGAGAAGTTCCCCTGGACGGCGGAGCTCAGCCCGGCCAAGACGGTCTGCGCGGGCCTGGCGGCCAACGAGGCGCCCCTGGCCGTCGCGCAGGCCAAGGTGGTCGCCGCCCTGACCAATCTGGACGCCCGCGAGCAGGCCTGTCCCGCCCTGGCCGGCACGCAGAACCGCATCCTCCGCCAGCTTCAGGCGCTGCTGGCCATCCTGCCAATGCTGGAGGCGCCGCAAGTCGCCCTCAGCCAACCCGGCGGCGATCTGCCGCCGGACGTCCGCGACAAGCTCGCCAAACTCCAGGAGTCGCTGGAGGAACTGCTCGCTGCGCAGCGCAAGGCCATCGAGGCGGCCACGACGTTGGCTAAGAAACCCCTGGACGCCTTCACGCCCGAGGATGAAAAGCTCCTGGCTGATCTGCGGGCCATACAGGACCGCTGGGACCAGTTCCTCACCGAGGCCTTCGCGGACTTCTCCAAGCTCGCCCAGCAGGACTTTTCCAACCCCGTGCTGCTCCAGGAGCTGATCTCCGTCAAGAGCGACATCAAGAGCGACATCACGATGGCCAAGGACGCCCTGGCGGCCAAGGCGATGGAGGTCGCCACCGCCCTGGAGGACAACGGCATCGAGAACGCCAAGACGCTGACGGCCAACATCGAGAAGTGGCTGCCGGATGAGCCGGACCGCAAGAAGTGGTCCATGGAAGACGCCAACAGCCAGATGAACGTCGAGCAGGCCGAGCTGCCCAGCCAACTGGAGGACATGGTGGGCGATCTGCTGGAGCAGGAGGAGGACCTGTTCCAGGAGATGGAGGACCTGACCAGCAAGTACGCCTCCAGTGCGGACAAGGGCGCCGGCTGGGACGCCAGCGACGGTCCCATCTCCAGCATGAACGCCCAGGGAGTCACGGGCAACCAGCTTCCCAATAGCTCGGAGATTTCCGGCCGAAGCGGCGAGGGACGGACCGGCAAGAGCAGCGGCGAATACGTGGAGGACAAGGCCGCCGGCAAGGGCGGCCGGCAAACGCCCACGCGCCTGGGCAACGAGCCGTTCCAGAAGGGTCAGGTCAACGACACTTCTGGCCAGCCGCCCGGCGGGGCGACCGGAGGCGGCAAGGTCTCCGGCAGCGGCGCCGAGGGCCTGGAGGGGCCGGTCCCGCCCGCGGTGGCCAACCAGATGAAGCGCCTGGCCGGCCAGCAGGCGATGCTGGTCCACAAGGCCGAGCGGCTGCAACAAAGCTTCAAGCCCGGCGACTACGCCTACTTCCAGTTCCTCCAAGCCGTCACGCTGATGAACCGCGTGACGAACGACCTGGAGGCCAACCGCTACGCCAACGCCCTGCGGGCCCATCACGTGACGGTGGAGGCCCTGGGAGGGGCCAAGGCGGCGCTGGCCGGCGGGGTGGTCGTCCAGACCGACACGTCCTCGACCATGCCGAAGTACATCCGCGACCGCGTCACCGACGCCATCAGCGGACCGATGCCTGAGGAATACCGCGACGTGCTGGAGCAGTATTACCGCCGCCTGTCCGACCTGGCCGGCCCGTAGCCCCCGCGCCGTCCCCGGATACGCTCCCTTCGCTCAGTTCGCCGGCCCGGCCAAACTGTTGATGTATTCCTCGATGTTGGTGTAGCCGTCCCCGCTTCGCGAAGGGGCCGAGGCGTCGTTTGGGTCGTGGGGATTCAGGCCGTGGGCCTTCTCCCAGGCATCGGGCATGCCGTCGCCGTCGCTGTCCAGCGGCGCCGAGCCTCCCTTCAAATCCGGCCAGCCGCCGACGTCCTTCTGAGAGTCGATGATGCCCTTGCCGCCGCCGCCCCATTTCGTGCCGTACTTGGCCGTGCCGGTGCGGACTTCCTCGATGATCCGGGTGTCGAGGCTGTCGCGCACGGGCCTGTTGTCCCCCACGTCGTCCAGCACCAACGCGTAGGCCTGCTCGGCCGTCTGCGTGGTCAGCGGCGCGGCGGGGAAAGGCTTGGCGGCCCGAATTTTTTCCAAGGCCGCCCTGTTCGCGTGCTCCAACTGGACGCCGCCGTCCCAATTGTCCTTGGTGATTTTCGGGAACCCCTCGACGTAGTTGTCGGCCACGTACCACCGGCCGGAAGGCGAAGGCTCCACGATGCGGTTCCGGACGGATTCCCTCGTGGCCGGCCCGGCCTTGTAGTAGTTGGCGACCATGTTGACCTTGCCATCTTCGCCGCCGTAGGCGCTGTTGTGCCCCCAGTTGTAAATGACGTTGTTGCGGTAGTCGCTCAAGCCGCTGGTGAACCGCGGATTGCGGCTGGTGTGGTGGGCCAGGAGGTTGTGATGGAAAGAGGATGTGTCCCCGCCCCATATGCCGCCGTAGCCGTGAGGACCCTTGGCGTGGTGGGAGGCGTTGAGGCTTTCGGCGATCAGGCACCACTGGATCGTCACGTTCTGGTTATCGTAGAACGAGACGCACTCGTCGATGCTCCAACTGGCGGAGCAATGATCCAGGATGACGTTCCGGCAGTACCGGCCGCCCATGGCGTCGTCATCGCGAGGGGTCACGTCGCCCAACCGCGCGCGAATGTAGCGGATGACCACGTCGTGACAGCCATCTCCGACGCCGACCTCCCGGCCTGCAAAGCAGACGCCGTCGCCCGGGGCCGTCTGACCGGCAATGGTCACGTAGGGATTGTTGATGTCGATATTCCGCTTCAGCCAGATGTTGCCGCCGACGGCAAAGACGATGATCCGAGGCCCCTGGGCCTCGATGGCGGCCCGGAAGCTGCCCGGGATGGGCGGCGAGTGCTTGTCATAGTCCTCCAGCGTCGTCACGACGTACACCTTGCCGCCGCGCCCGCCCGGCGTGAATGCCCCGAATCCCTCGGCGCCGGGAAAGGCGGGGATGGCCTTGGGGGGCTTTGCGTCCGCGCCGGCCGGCCCGCCGTGAGCAGAGTCGAACGGCGCGGACGTCGCCTCCTGGAGCCCGCAACCGCAGATGTACAGAGCCCCTAAGACCAAACTCACGACCCCTCGACGGCTCGCTGCGGACATCGACGATTCCTTTCCCATCCAGGCGCCGCGCGAGGCACAAACCTCACTGGGCCTAACGCCTTCCTCGGCGGTTTATGGCGGTCAAATCCGGCGGCGGGATGCCGGTGCAAGAAGCCGCTCCGAAGGACGGCCGCGTGGATTATACTGGCAGTGATGACCGACGATGCGGACAAAACGCCTTGGTACGCCGCGGGGCTGCGCTTCGGCTGCCTCTGTTGCGGCCGATGCTGCGCGGGGCCGGGGGCGGGCTACGTCTGGGTGACGGCGGAGGAAATCGCCGCCATCGCCGGCCACCTGGGCGTCTCCCTCGAGCAGATACATCAAACGTACGTGCGGCGCGTCGGCGATCAATGGAGCCTGCGCGAGCGCAGCGACAACCGCGATTGCCTGTTCCTGTCTCCGCCGGGTCCGGCGGGGCGAGTCTGTTCCATCTATGCCGTTCGCCCGGCCCAGTGCCGCACCTGGCCGTTCTGGCCGGACAACCTCCGTGGCCCCGATTCCTGGACCTACGTCGGGGCGCGCTGCGGGGGAATCAATCACGGAGAACTCTTCAGCCTCCAGGAAATCCAGGCCCGACGCGATGCCACACACGAATAACAGCCGCGATGGCCGCGCCCTCCTGCCGGCGGAGCAGGTCGCGGCCTGCCGGGCCGACGAGGGTTTTCTGCGGGCACTGCGAAACCTTTACGCCGCCGCCGATACCGCCGTCGCGGTGCGGGGGCTGGCCTGCAAGGCCTGCGGCGCCTGTTGCGACTTCGCCCGCGCCGGCCATCGGTTGTACGTCTCCACCGGCGAGTTGGCGCTGCTGGTCCAGACCCCGCCGCCCCAGCCCCCCCGCGCCGGGGGGCGATGCCCTTACCAAGTAGAGGAACGCTGCACGATTCACCCGCGACGGGCCTTGGGGTGCCGGCTGTTCTTTTGCGACCCCCCCGGGCGGGAGGGGTCCGGGGAGACTTACGAAGCCTTCCATGCCCGGATCCGCCAACTGCACGATGCCCACGGCCTGCCGTATGCCTACGTGGAGCTGACCGCCGCCCTGGCTGAGTTGTTCCCCGCCCCCCGCTGACGCCCTTACGCCTTGAGACTGACAGGAATGACTTGGAGATCGTCGGTCTCCGTGTTCAGCACGGCGACGGTGTGGGGGTGGCAGTCGTGCAGTGCGCCGGGGTTGATAACCCGCACGCATCCGACGCGCGTGTCGGCGACTTTGTGCGTGTGGCCGTGGCAGACATAGGCATACTGGCCGCCGGCGACCAGTTGCTTGAGCAATGCTTCATCGTGGCCGTGCACGGCCGCCAGGGTTCGCCCGCCGCCCAGCGGAATCGTAATCATCTGCTCGTGGAAGCACAGGCCGTGCGCGGCGGCGGTGTCGGCCAGGGCCTCAACGTAGGGGCGGTCGATGTTCCCCGTCACGACGTAGCAGGGCACGGCGGCCGCGGCCATGGCCTCCAGGCACTCCAGGGAGCCGACGTCGCCGCAGTGCACGATCACCTCGGCGCCGGCGGTCTGGAAGGCTGCCACGGCCGCCCCGAGACGCTCCAGGTGTCCGTGGGAATCTGACAGGATGCCGATCTTCAACGCACTTCTCCGGTAGCAGGCCGCGCCCTAGGCGCCGCGGCCCGACCCTTCTTGATGATGCAGCCGGCGGAAAACCCACCGTTGCGACAGCACGAAATTGAATATCAGCCCGACGAGAATGCCCACGACGGCGGCGGCGAGCTTGTGGGCGTCAAAGAAGGCGACCTTCGTCGGCAGCAGCACGCTGATGAACCAGTTCACCACGGCGCCGGCGCTGCATGCCACGACGAATTTCCAGTACTGCTCCAGCGCGTTGCCGCCCCGGCTGTAACTGAAGGTCAGTCGGCGGTTGAAGAAGAAGTTCCACGTCATGGCGATCCAGATGGCCAGTCCCCTGCCAACGGCCAGGGCCAGCCCGGCCCTGTGCACGGCGAAGAAATTGTCCTGGGGAAACAGGGTCCCGATCATCCCGCGAAAGTGCGGCACGGCCAGGGCGATCAGCAGGGCGTAGCTGCCCAGGTCCACCACGGAGCCCGTGCCGCCGACGAGGCAGAACTGAAGCAACCGCGAGAGCGTGCCGTACTTGAAGTCCGCCAGGCGCTTGAGATGCTTGATGTAGTTCAACTGTTCCTTGAGGTTCAGCTTGCTGGTGCCGAACCGCCGGTTGGCGAAGTGGATGGGCACCTCGCGGATGTTCCGGCAGCCGCATTTGACGATCAGCTCCAGGGCGATCTTGTAGCCGATGGGGTTGAGATCCACGGCGCGCTGAAAGGCCGCCCACGGAAAGGCGAAGAACCCGGCCATCGGATCGGCGGCCTTCGTGAAGGGCCGGGCCAGGATCGTGGCGACTTTGCTGTTGAGCCAGCGGAACATGCCCCAGCTCTCGTCGGTGCTGGCGCCAGGGACATAGCGGCTGCCGATGACGAAGTCCGCCTCGCCGGCGGCCAGATGCTCCAGCATTTTGGGGATGGCCTCGGGCGGGTGGCTGAGGTCGGCGTCCATGCAGACCAGCACGTCGCCGTCGGCTTGGCGGAAGCCGGCGATCACGGCCGAGCTGAGGCCGCGCTCCCCGATGCGCGTGATCAGGCGGACCGGCACGCCTTCGGCGGCCAGGGCGGCAATCACCCGATCGCTACCGTCGCGGCTGTCGTCGTCCACGACGATGACTTCCCATCGCCGCCCCAGGGCGGACATCACCTCCGCCAGCCGCTCAATCAGCGGGCGGAGGTTCTCGACCTCCTTGTACGTCGGCACAATGACGGACACCGCACCGGTTCGGCTGATCGGGGGGGTAGGTGGGGAGGATGTCATGCCAGGCGGCCTTTCTGTCGGGGGACCTACGGCGGCGGCTCGACGGCGCTGTAGGGTCGATGCGACTTATATAAATCGATCCTCCGCTGGAGGGCCGAGAGGGTTTTTTCGTCGGTCTTGCCCCTGGCGGCCTCCAGCGCCTGCTGCTCGGTTTTGACGGCCTCGTCAAAGCGGCCCGCCTCGCTATGGACCATGGCCAGCGCGTCCAGGGTCGGCCAGTCGCCGTTGTGGGTCATCTGGCAGGCCTTTTGGGCCAGTTGGAGGGCCTCGGCCGGGTCGCGGCTGGGACCGCTTTCCGGACGGGCCAGGAGTTTGGCCAGGTCGCACATCGGAGCCGGCCATTGAGGATTAAGCTCCACGGTCTTGCGATATTCGGCGATGGCGGGGGCTATTTGCCCCGTGCGAGCCAGGGCCAGCGCCAGGTTCCCATGGGCTATGCTGTTGGACGGCTCGGCCTGCGCGGCCAGGGTCAAATGCGTCACGGCGCTGGCGGGGTTGCCTCCCATCAGCAGCAGCAGGCCCAGGTGGTATCGGGCTTCGGTGTATGCCGGCCACAACGTCACGGCGCGGGTGAGCCACGACAGGGCCTCGTCGTGCCGCCCTTGCTCCTGGTCGATGATGGCGATCTGGACCATCGACGGCACGGCGGCGTCGGGTTGGAGGCGCAGCGACTGCTGGAAGTCGGCCAAGGCGTCGGGCGTTTTGCCCAGGGTTCGCAGGAGCATGCCCCGACGGTAATACGTCTCGAAGTAGTTGGGGGACAATTGTATGGCTTGGGTCAGCTTCGCCAGGGCTTCCTCACGGCGCCCGGCCATCGCCAACGTCTCGGCATAGACGATGTAAAAGTCCGGGCTGGCCTGCAGGTTCATGCGGTGGGCTTCTTCCAGCCACTTGATCGCGTTGGAAAGATCTCCCTTCTGCCGGTAGGCCAGGCCGAGGTTCATAGCCGCCTGGGGCTGAAAGTGATTTTTGGACACTTCGAGGGACCGGTGAAGGTAAGGGATCGCCTCGTCCGCCCGGCCGAGATTCAACAGAACCAAGCCGGTATTGTTCTGGGCCGCCCCGTCGGTGGGACGCAGCTCCACCGCCTTGCGGAGATGCGCCAGGGCCTGCTTCAGCACCGCGTAGCGGTGGGTCTCGTTGGGCTCGTTCATGACCGTTTCGGCCAAGGTGGTGCCCAGGTTGTACTGGCCCATCCAGGCCCCCTCGAAGTAGGGAAGGTTATATTCCCACAGGGTGAGCTGGTCGTGATACACCAGCGTCTGATTCCAGGTCATCACCCCCAGGATACACACCACGGCGACGGCGAGGCACACGCCCACCCAGCGCACCAGGGGCTTTCGCCGCTGGAAGAACCACGTCCCCCCGCCGACGACCAGCGCGATGACGCCGATCATCGCCAGATACTGCCAGTGGTCAGCCACCAGGGAGTGGACGTAGAAGTACATGTCGAAAAAACCCAGGACCGGAAACAGCATCAGCAGGAAGTACCCCAGGCCGAAAATCAGGTGCCGGGCCCAAGCCCGCCGATGCAGGCACAGCAGCACCGTGGCCGAAGCCACCAGCGCCACCCCCGGCAGATACCACCACAGCGAACCGGCGTGGATGTTCCATCGGTTGTAAATCATCAGCAGGGTGGTGGGAACCAGGTCCTTGTAGAGATAGAACCACGGCGCCGTGCCCGCCAAGGCCAGGCGCCAGCCCCAGGTGCCTTCGCCGGGTTTGTAGACGTCTTCGCCGCGGATGACGTGAGCGATCTGAAGGCTGACAGCCAGCCACGACGCCAAGGCGGCCAGAAGGAAGAACGGCGCCGTCCGCACCAGGTCCGCCGCCAGGGGCCTGAAAAATCCACCCACGGCGCGCGGGTCGATCAGGCGGTCCAGGAAATCGCGCGCGCGGAGCTGCCCTTGTTCCCGCCGCCACCACCCGGCCAGCAGCAGCACCACCGGCAACGTCACCATCGAGGCCTTGGAAAGCAAGGCCGCCAGGAACATCGCCAACGACAAGACGTACCACCGCCATCGCCGCGCGTTCTGGAAATTAAAGTAGCACAGGAACGTCAGCAAAAAAAAGATGATGGACAGCGTGTTCTTCCGCTCGCTCACCCAGGCCACCGAGCAGACGGCCACCGGATGCACCGCGAAGATCAGCCCGCCCAGGAAGGCCCCGGGGATCGACAGCTTCCTTAACACCAGCCACACCAGCACTGCCGCCAGCGCGTGCATGAGGCAGTTGGCCGCGTGATAGGGAGGAGGATTGTCGCCCCAGCACTTCCACTCCAGCCACAGCGTGCTCCAGGTGATGGGATAATAGTCCGGCACCATGTCGGCCAGGGCGGCGTCCGTCTTAATCCAGGGGAACCACTGCACCACCCACGGCGCGTGCGCCTCCAGCCAGGGGGCCTGCTTGCAGACCAGCGCGGAAATCCAGAAGATCCGCAGGCCGTCGGGGTGATGCATCGGAGGATATTGGGTGATCAGGAGGTTGTCGTCCCAGATCCACCGGGACTGCATGGCGGGAATGTAGACGAACATCGCCGCCGCGAAGATGACGGCGGCCCGAAGGGCCCAGCCCTTAAGGTTGGAAAAATCCCGGCCGACCTCGGGGCGACTTATCGATGGATTACTGGCCGAAACAGCCACTCAGCGCTCTCCAGGCACTCATCTAAGGCCCCTATCCTATACAGACGTTGGCGGAATGGGGCGAGTTTTTGCAGTTTTCGTATGAAATTGCCCCGCCCTGTTCACCACTGGGCCTCTTGGAAGGGATGGCCGGGCGGGGCGGCCTTGGGGCGGGGCAGTGAACCAATCACAGCCGCCGCCAGCGCCAGGTCGGCCGCGGTGGTGATCTTGATGTTCCGCGGATCGCCCCGCACCACCGACACGCGGTAGCCCGCTGCTTCCACCAGGCGGGCGTCGTCGGTCGCTTCCTGGTCCTGCGCGTAGGCCGCCAGCAGCCAATCCCGCCGGAAGACCTGGGGCGTCTGGGCCTCCCAGACCTCGCTGCGGGCCAGCGTCTCCTCGATGACCCCGCCGGCGGAGACCCGCTTGAGCGTCCCGTGGACCGGCCAGGCCAGGATGGCCGCCCCGGTCTTTTCCGCCTGGGCAAAGACCGCGTCCACCCACACGGGGCTGACGCAGGGGCGGACGGCGTCGTGCACGCAGACCATCTCGGCCTGGTCGGCCAAGTGCGCCAGGGCGTTGCGGACCGACTGGCTGCGCGTCGGCCCACCGGCCACCACCGTCACGCCCATCAGGCTCAGATGCGAGCCGAAGCGGCGCTGCACGTCGTCCTGATCGGCGGGGGCGATCACCAGAAGCACCTGGCAGACGTCGTGGCGCGAGGTAAAGGCCTCCAGGGCGCGAATAAAAACCGGCCGATCGCCGATCCGCTGGAAGATTTTATTCTCGGCGGCGCCGAACCGCTTTCCGGCCCCGGCGCCCGGCACGATCACGGATATTTTTGCCTTAGCCATGCGTTCTTTCTCAACTCTCCGGGCCCATGGCGGCGCTTATTGTACCGCCGGCCGGCCACGGCGACGCCTCAGAAGGTACAGCACCAGCGTCACGACATAGGCCGCGACGGCGGCGCCCGAAACCCATCGGCCGACCAGAAATCCCGTGGGCAGGTATTCCAGGCGGAACGCGTGCCGCCCGGCCGCCAACGGGACGGCCCGCAGGCAGTAGTCGGCCGGCATGACGGTGTAATCCTTCTGACTACTGCCGGCCAGCGCGCGGGCGCGCCAAAACTTGCTGTACGCGTCGGTAATCAGCAGGATGGCCGGCGCCGACAGCTCGGCCTGGATCGTCAGACAATCGGTCGACGAGTCGGTCACCTTCGCCCAGCCGGCGTTGGCGATGCCGGCGGGGGCGATGGCGGGCGGCTCTTCGAGGATCACGGTCCGGCAGGGATCGAAGTCAGGCGCCCTCAAGGCCGCCAATACCTTGTCGGGATCGTCGCACAGGCGATACTGCCCCACCAATTGCAGCCGGCCCAGCAGCGAAGGCAGGGGAATCACGGCCATCCGCCCATTCTGCGGCAGCAACACCGCACGGCATCGCAGCAGGGTCAAGAAGGCCGTGGGCTGCAACGCCCCGACGTGCTGAAAATAATCCACGTTGTCGGCCGGCCAGCCCTGCGTGAAGTAGATGAATTGCATGTAGCGCCGCAACACGAAGGAATCGTAGCCCCACAAATCCAACCCCCCCGTCGTCATGGCCAGATCGGGCAGGAGCGGATCGAGGATGCGAGACTCATCCGCCGTGGGCCCGGCAAGCTGGCAAAGCTCCGGGGGCTGATCCGCCGCCAACTCGAAGGTGGGCCGCTGGGTGAAGCGGTCAAAGACGACCAGCTCCGCCAGCACCACAACCGCCAGGAGATATCCCGCTCGCGGCGTCAGGCGCGTCAGGACGAAAATCAGCGCGATGAGCCCCGCCGTGGCCGCGGCGATCAGCACCGATTGGCTCGCGAAAACGCCGACGTGGCGCGCATAGCCGGCCTGGCTGAACATCTGCGGGTAGCCCTTGGCTAACCACGATTCGTCGCTCTGCTGCATGGCGTGCAGCCAGTCTGGCCAGACCTTCGGCTGCGGGTCGGACGCCCAGGACCGCAGGGCTAAGCCAGCGACGACCAACGCGATCGCCACGGCCCCGGCGATGGCGGCCGAACCCAGGCGGCTTCGCCGCTGCGACACCAAGGCCTGCAACCCCACGCCGGCGAGCATGGCCAGGAACATCGTGGCCGGGTAGAGGAAGCGGCCGCTGTTGCGGAACCGATCAAACCCCGGCAGGTAGTCGTGCGTCAGCCGGAACACCCAAGGCAGGTAGCCCCCCATGGCCAGCACGAGCAGGATCAGGACCATCGGGGCCGAAAAGCGGCGCTTGCTCGACGGCCCCAGGATCGCCCCATACAGCGCCAGGCCCAGCCCCGCCACGCCGATGAAGGGCTGGACCTCCCAGGAGAACCATCGGCCCCAGTAGTCCACGCCGGGCACGCCGCCGAAGAAGGCAGGGGCCAGGAAGCAGGCGAAATTTTCAGGGGGAAAGGAATACTGAGCGGCCTTGGCAATGTCCAAGCCGCCGCTGCGAAGCACCTCGGAGGACTCGCTGACCGTCGTCAGCAGTTGCACGGCCGCGATGGCCGCGGCGGCGGCGAACATGGCCGCTATCGCGCCGAGGGAAACCCATCGCCGCCGGGCCTTGACGAGATTGACCAGGCCGTACACCCCCGCCGTCACGGCGGTATAGAAAAAGTACTGAGGATGCCCGGCCAGGACCTGCATCGCCACCGCCAGCGTCCCGACCAGGACCCACCCCAGCGAGGGCCGGTCGATCAGGGCGTCGACGGCCAGCAGCACCAGCGGCGCCCAAGCCATCGTGCACAGGTGCGGTAGGTGTCCCGGCAGCAGTTGCAGGAACACCGCCCCCGAGAGCATCAGCACCACGGCGGCCGTCAGCGACGCCAATACCCCCAGCCGGCGATAAGAGGCCCAGGCGTACATGAACACGCCCGTCAGCCACAGGTTCAGGGCCATGCTGAGGTTCAATGCGGTCGCCAGCGGCAGGACCATGAACAGCCAATTGGGCGGGTACAGCAGGGCGGACTGCATCCCGCCGAAGTAAGGGCTCCCACAGAAAATATGAGGGTTCCACAGCGCCAGGTTGCCCTTGGCCAGCTCGCCGAACCCAAACTGCCGCCAGTAGGCGAACTGTTTGAACAAATCGTCAGCCGTGTTCACTTTCCCGATCACCTGGCCGGGCGAGAGGAACAAGACGTCGGCGAAGATCGCCAGCGTCAGCGCGGCCAGCACGGCAACGGCGATCACGTGTACGCGCCACGAAGGCCGCGGCGGCGCCGGCTCAGGCAAGGCGACGGCTTCGGCGATTTGCGATGGCTGGTCTGTCATGGACCGGATTCGGCGAAAAGTCCTCTATGGCGGTGTATTGGGCGCGGTGGGGCTCCCGCCCCACCGCGCACGTGCTTGCCTGCAAAAGTCCGGTCAGGTGGCGGGGCAGAAGCCCCGCCACCCCCAAGGCAATTCTGAAAACCATCCCTAAAGCTTCAGGAAATTGGCCAGCAGTTTGTGGCCATGGTCCGTCAGAAAGCTTTCGGGGTGGAACTGCACGCCTTCGGTCGGGGCCGATTTGCTGCGGATGCCCATCAGTTCGCCAAGGTCCACGCTCCAGGCGGTCTGTTCGAAGTCCGCGTCCAGTCCCACGGGATCGACCATCAGGCTATGGTACCGCGTGGCCGTGAAAGGATTGGGCAGCCCGGCGAAGATCGTCCTTCCGTCGTGGCGGATTTGGCTGGTCTTGCCGTGCATCAGGCGGCCGGCCCGCATCACCTTGCCGCCGAAGACCTGCCCGATGGCCTGATGGCCCAGGCAGACGCCCAGGACGGGAATCCTGCCGTGGAAGTAGCGGACGTAATCGCAGCTCAGCCCGGCCTCGTTGGGCGTGCACGGCCCCGGCGAGATGATCAGGTGCGTGGGCTTGTACGTCGCCTGGGCCTGGGCCGGCGGCATGACGTCGTTGCGGATGACCTGAATGTCAAAGCCGCGCTCCAGCTCCCCGATCCGCTGGAGCAGGTTGTAGGTAAAGCTGTCATAGTTGTCCAACAACAGGATCATCCTGCCATCGTATGCTATCGGGCCAAGGAGGGTCAAGCCGCCTGGACGGCAGGCAGAGTGACTAGATGTTGGGGATCTCCAACAGGGGTTTGGCCACCGTCACAATCTGGTACGCCATCCACAGCATGAGCGTGAAGTAGATGAGCCGCGGTACCCAGCGGGCCAAGGACGCCAGGCGCGACTGGGCGGCTTCGGCCTCGTTGGCGGCCAGGCGAGCCGTGGCGTCATCCAGCATGCCGGACTCCTCGGCGGTGGACCAGATGGCGGTGAAGTCCGCGGGAATCCCCCGCGGAAAACCCTCCCAGGCCTGGTGGCCCTGGCGGACGGAGCGGACGGCCCCGTTCAGCCAGCCCGCCACGGTCGCGTTGCCGCAGACGGCCGTCGCCTGGGGCAGGGCCTGCGTGATCGGCACGCCAGCCCGGTGGAGCATGCCGAACGCCCGGCAGAACCGGCCCAGGCTCAGGTGCAGCAGGCCCCCGCCCAGCAGGGGAATGTTCAAGGCCACCGCGTCCAGGATGCGCCGCAACAGGCCCGTCGGAGGCGTGAACCGGATCACGGCCCACAGCGCCGCCACGACGGCATACGGCGGGGCCAGGAATTTCAGGACGCTCAGAACATATCCGTTCACGTCGTAATGCCCCAGAAACATATCCGGCAGTGGCAGCAGCAGCGCCGCGACGTGGAAGATCACCAACGGATACGACAGCTCCGAAATGACGGTCCGCTTGAGCTTCTGGCGGAAGGCGTACCAGTCCGCCAGCTCCCGCATGGCCCGGTCCACGTTGCCGGCCGTCTCGGCGGCGCGAACGACGAGCACGTCCATCGGCGGAAATTTTCCGGGCCTGGCGGCCATGGCCTCCCACAACTGCGAGCCGCGCGCGATGGCGTCACCGAGCCGCCGCATCTGGCTAGCCAGCGGCCCCCACCTGTTCGCGCCCACGGTGGCCAGGGCCTTTTTGATCGGCACGCCGGCCTGGAGCAGCACCGCCAGATTGTGGTACACCGTCGCGCGTTTGCCGAGCTTACTCATGCGCTGCCGACCCCGGCGGCCTTGCGGACCCTTTGCTGAATCGCGGAAGCGGAAAGCGAAAAAAGTCGCGGCGAGAACCTTGCAGACGTCAGCCGCCTGAATGACTCCGGCGGTTTTTAGTCCATCAGTCCACGGCCACGACTTTCTGCACGGAGGGGACCTTCTCCCTCAAATGGCGCTCGACGCCCATCTTCAGCGTCATGGCCGCCGAGGGGCAGCCGTGGCAGGCGCCCTGAAGACGGACCGACACCGTGCCGGCTGACTCATCAACGTCGACCAGCTCGATGTCGCCGCCGTCGGCTTGGAGAAGGGGACGAATATGATCTATCACCGCCTGCACCTGCGGACGAATTCCTGCGTTGGTGTTGGAGGGTTTCGGCATCTTGGGCCCTTCTATTTTTTAATCGCGTCCAGGTCCGCCCTGCCTACCGGCGGACGGGCCCGTATCGCATGATCCGGCTTGCCGGAAGTGATTATATCGCCCCGGCCGGGGCGATACCGCACGGAAATTTCAGACAATCGCAGGCGGGAGCAAGGGCCTTTTCAGTAGGCGGGGCGGGGCCCAAACGGCATGCTCGCCGCCTCAGTGTCGCATCTGCCAACAGCTTTCAACAGGTTGTACACCTCTGGCTAACAAAACCCCATATATAGGATACGCTTGACTTAAACACACAATCATGTTAGTCTGTTGTTAGGTGTTTATTGGTGTTGAGAAGCAATAGTTGTTTCGCGTAACTCTTTTCGGATAATTGCCTTGTATTGTGTTACAATATTTTGTGGTTTTTGTTATTGACGGCTCCTATATGTTGGGTTACATCTTCAAACCGGATCGCATGTCGGAAAGACTGGCCTGTCGACCGGTAAGCGGGTTAGTGGCACCATACCGGCTCACATATAGCAAAGGAGCGAGGTTCCGCGTCGTACCGCCCCATCGTGTCGGTTAGTTTTTTTGCGTTCGGCGGTGCGAATCGATGTGAGAGTTCCTGACCCCGGCGCGCCGGGGCAGGCGGGTTGCAAGCAACGGTCGGACACGAACGAAGCAAGGCAAAAAATCCCTTCAAGACGTTGGAGATGTGTTTATGCCGCCTCCTGAATCGGCCAAGTTCGCCGAAAGTTCTACCGAAAACACGCAAAACGCCGCCACGCGCAGCGCTCAAGACGGTCTGGTCATCGAGCAGGTCTTCTCGTCGCCCGGGGAGCACCCCTTCGATCAGATCGTCTGGGAGAAGCGCACCGCCAAGATCGCCGACGAGAAGGGCGCCACGATCTTCGAGCAGCACGACGTGGAAGTCCCGGCCGAGTGGAGCCAGCTGGCCACCAACGTCGTCGCCAGTAAGTACTTCTACGGCGAGAAGGGCAAGTCCCAACGCGAGCATTCCGTCCGCCAGCTGGTCCACCGCGTCACAAGGACCATCGCCGACTGGGGCAAGGCCGACGGCCTGTTCGCCAGCGACGAGGACGCCGAGCGCTTCTACCAGGAGCTGACGTACCTGTGCGTCCACCAGATCGCCGCCTTCAACTCGCCGGTCTGGTTCAACGTGGGGCTATACCACCAGTCCGGCATTCCCGGCTCGGAGGGCAACTTCCACTGGGACGCCGCCGCCAACGGACCGGTCAAGACGCTGCACAGCTACGAATACCCCCAGGCCTCGGCCTGCTTCATCCAGTCCGTCCAGGACACGATGGAGGACATCATGCGCCTGGCCCACGCCGAGGCCATGCTGTTCAAGTACGGCTCGGGCACGGGCACGGACCTGTCCACGCTCCGCAGCAGCCGCGAGAAGCTCGCCGGAGGCGGCAAGCCCTCCGGGCCCTTGAGCTTCATGCGGGTGTACGACCAGATCGCCGCGGTGGTCAAGTCCGGCGGCAAGACCCGCCGGGCGGCCAAGATGCAGTCCCTGCGGTGCGATCATCCGGACATCCGCGAGTTCATCACCTGCAAGATGAACGAGGAGAAGAAGGCCTGGGCGCTGATCGAGCAGGGCTACGATGGCTCGTTCAACGGCGAGGCCTACAGCTCCGTGATGTACCAGAACGCCAATCTCTCGGTCCGCCTGACGGATGAGTTCATGAAGGCGGCCGAGGAAGGCGGAAGCTGGCAGACCTTCGCGGTCACCACCCGCAAGCCGATGGAGACGCACAAGGCCGAGGAACTGCTGAACCTCATCGCCGAGGCCACGCACGTCTGCGGCGATCCGGGCGTGCAGTACCACACCACCGTCAACCGCTGGCACACCTGCCCGGAGGGCGGGGAAATCTGCGCGTCCAACCCGTGCAGCGAGTACATGTTCCTCAACGACTCGGCCTGCAACCTGGCCAGCTTGAACCTGATGAAGTTCCGCCGCCCCGACGGCAGCTTCGACGTCGAGCGCTTCCGTGCCGCCGTGCGGCTGACGATCATCGCCCAGGAAATCCTGGTCGATCACGGCAGCTATCCCAACGAGCGGATCTGCCGCAACAGCCACGACTATCGCGCGCTGGGGCTGGGATTCGCCAACCTCGGCGCGCTGGTGATGGCCATGGGCCTGCCTTACGACGGCGACGCCGGAAGGACCTACGCCGCGGCCGTCACGGCCGTCATGACCGGCGCCGCCTACGCCACCAGCGCCGAGCTGTCCAGCCGGCTGGGACCGTTCCCCCAATTCATCCACAACCGCCACCCCATGCTGAAGGTCGTCGCCATGCACCGCTCGGCCGTGGACGGCATTTCCCGGGAGCATTGCCCGCCCGACCTGCTGGCCGCCGCGGAGGCCGCCTGGGACGAGGCCCTGGCCGCCGGCAAGCACCTGGGATTCCGCAACGCCCAGGTCACCGTCATCGCCCCCACCGGCACCATCGGCTTCATGATGGACTGCGACACCACCGGCATCGAGCCGGAGGTCGCGCTGGTAAAGTACAAGCAACTGGCCGGCGGCGGCCTGTTCAAGCTCGTCAACCGCACGGTGCCGCTGGCGCTGGAAGTTTTGGGCTACGATGACAAGGCCGTCAGCGACGTCCTGGCCCACATCGACGAGCACGACACCATCGAGGGCGCTCCCGCCCTAAAGGAAGAGCACCTGAACGTCTTTGACTGCTCCTTCAAACCGGCCAAGGGCAGCCGCTGCATCCACCACATGGGCCACATCCGCATGATGGCCGCGGTGCAGCCGTTTATCTCCGGGGCGATTTCCAAGACCGTCAACATGCCCAAGGAGTCCACCGTCCAGGACGTCAAGAACGTCTACCTGGAGGGCTGGAAGCTGGGCCTGAAGGCCGTGGCCATCTACCGCGACGGGTCCAAGCGCGTCCAGCCTCTCAGCGTCAGCAAGAAGGGCAAGGACGACGAGGTCGAAAAGCCCGCCGCCGGCCATCCGGCCGAAGCTGGCAAGCCCAACCGCCATCGGCTGCCGGCTACCCGGCCGTCAATCACCCACAAGTTCGAAGTCGGCGGCCACGAAGGCTACCTCAACGTCGGGCTGTTCGAGGACGGCCAGCCGGGCGAACTGTTCATCACCATGGCCAAGGAAGGTTCCACCGTCGGCGGCATGATGGATGCCTTTGCCACGGCCATCAGCCTGTGCCTGCAGTACGGCGTGCCGCTTGAGGCGCTGGTCCGCAAGTTCACCCACCAGCGATTCGATCCCAGCGGCATGACCGCCAACCGCGACATCCCCTTCGCCAAGAGCATTGTGGATTACATCTTTCGTTGGTTGGGTCTGACGTTCCTGGAAGAGTTTCGTAAAGCTCACTTGCCGGTCCGGACGGGATCGGCGGGATCCGTTAAGGCTGCGCCCGAGGCTGTCAAGGAAGATGCCCCCTCGGACAAGGATGGCGCCGACCAGACCGCGAGCAAGGAAGTTCGCCGGTCTGGCGGCGCGCTATTGCCGGGGGTGTACCTGCCCGGCGGCGACGGCACTGGCGGGATCGAAGCCTTCCAGTCCGCCGTGCTGCTGGCCGGACAGCAGCGGCTCGATCGCCTGGCCAAGGGCGCGGACGTCGAGCGGGTGATCGAACGCGTGGACCAGCAGTTCTCGCATTACCAGGAAGACGCTCCGGCCTGCGATGTCTGCGGGTCGATTACCGTACGAAACGGCAACTGCTACAAGTGCTTCAACTGTGGATCGTCGCTTGGATGCAGTTAGCCGTCGGAAGAGGCCGGTCGGGCGCCGCGAAGCACCGGCCAGGGCTAAGATTTAGATGAAAGGGCCGTGCGGCGCCCAAGGGCAGTGCGCGTTCACGGAGGAACGCGGGTCGTCTCCGTAAAGGGCTCGTTCCGTTCACCGGGTCTTGGTGATGGATGTGCCCGGAGGATGGACCAGCCCGGAAGGTGCCATCGTCGTAGCCGTCGGCGCCGCTGCGACGTAGTTGGGTTATCCGGCCGGCTGCGATGATGGGGTGAAACCAATGGACCGCGGGGGCGGCGGTCGCGGCGCCAAGCCGCCCCCTACGGGTGGTATGTGTGGCCACGTCGTGCGACGTACCGTGCAAGTCCGCTAAAGATTTCGGCCTGCACGTACCGACGTAGAACGAATAACGAGAGTTGTCCGCTGCACCCATGACGATGTAGGTCTCCCTCCGCCTACGTCAGGGTTGCGGCTATGTGGGCGATGCCAAGGTCTCCCTCCACCTGGGCGTCGCCCTTTTTTGTCGTCGCGGCGGCGGGCCGGGGGGTGTTACAATGCCGAACCGTCCGGGGCGCAGGGACGCCACGGGCCGGACGTTGTTAGTTAAAAGGACGCGACCATGGCTAAGGACACGATCACGAAGAAACTTATTCGCGGCAAGGCGTTCGTCGTCGGCGACAACGTGGACACCGACCAGATCATCCCGGCCGAGTACCTGGTCTACAATCCCGCCGACCCCGCCGAGCGGGCCTACTTCGGCCGCTACGCCCTCAGCGGCGTGCCCGTCGAGCAGTCGGGCCTTCCGGCCGGCGGCGTGCGGTTCGTGGAGGAAGGCGGCTTCCAGAGCGAATTTACCTTCGTCATCGGCGGGCGAAACTTCGGCTGCGGCAGCTCGCGCGAGCACGCCCCCTTGGCTCTTTCGCAGGCCGGTGTCCGCGCGGTTGTGGCCGAAAGCTACGCCCGCATCTTCTACCGCAACAGCATCAACGGCGGATACCTGCTGCCGCTGGAAACTCCCCAGCGCCTGACCGACCAGATCGCCACGGGCGACGATCTGGAGTTGGACCGCTCCCTCAACATCCTGCGCCACCCGGCCAGCGGCCAAAGCTGGACGCTCAAACCCCTGGGCGACGCCGCGAACATCATCGCCGCCGGCGGCATCTTCGAGTACGCCAAACAGGCCGGAATGCTTTAACGGCAGGGATAAGGGACCAGGCACCAGGGACTAGCGGATAAGACCATGGAACACGTGGACAAGCTTCGTCTGCGCGACATGCCGAGCGGCGTGGTGATTGCCGTCAAGGCCGTGCCGGGCGCCTCGCGCGACAAGATCGTCGGCGTGCTCGGCGATCGCCTGAAGATCGCCACTGCCCAGCCGGCTGAGAAAGGCCAAGCCAACACAGCCATCGGCCAGGTGCTGGCCAAGGCTCTGGGCCTCCATCCCGGCGCGGTGATCCTGGTGGCCGGGGCGAGCAGGCCGCACAAGGAATTCCGCATCGAGGGCCGAACCGCCGTCGGGGTGCGCGCGAGATTGCGAGAATTGGCCTGAGCCTGGCCTATTTGCCGGTGATATGCAATTCGCGGCGTTTCTTGGCCGCGGCCAGCAGGCGGAGCAATCCTTCCCCATCCCCGACTTCCACCAGGTCGCGCAGGGCCATCAGGTGCTCGTCGAAGGCGTCGATGGCGGCTAGCATCGCTTGGCGGTTGGTCAAAAAGATGTCTCGCCACACTTCCGCGTCGCCGCCAGCCAGGCGGGTCATGTCCCTCAGCCCCCCGCCGGAGACCTTCAGCGCCGCCTTGGCCGGCAGGAGCATCAGCAGCGCGGCCACCGCGTGAGGCAGGTGCGAGACGGCCGCCAGCGTGCGGTCGTGGGCGGCGGAATTCATGCGCACCGTCCGCATGCCCAGCCTGCGCCAGAAGTGCTCGACCTTCCGCACCAACGCCGCCGGCGTGGCGGCCGTGGGCGTTAGGATGCAGGTGGCCCCGGCAAACAAGTCCGCCCGCGCGAAGGCCGGGCCTTTCTGCTCGCTGCCGGCGATGGGATGGCTGCCGACGAACGGACCGCCGCGGCCGAGGATCGCCTCAGCCGTCCGCACGACCGCGGCCTTGGTGGAACCGACGTCGGTCACGACCGCCCCGCGCGGCAGGTGCGGGGCGATTTCCCGCAAATACCGCCCGAACGCCCCTACCGGCGTGGCCAGGATGATCAGATCGCTGTGGGACGCCGGCCCAGCGGCCTCCAGATGAGCGGAGTCGATGGCCCCGATTTTCAGCGCCGCCCGCAAGCTCGCCCGCCGCCGGCCCACGCCTGCGACGTACACGCCCTTCCAGGCCCGCTTGATGGCCAGGCCCACCGAGCCGCCCAGCAGCCCGGCGCCGATGATCGTCACGTGCCGCGGTTTGAATGACCCTGTCGCCATGACACGGCAAAGCCTAACCGCCGCCCCGCGGCAGGTCAACGCCTGCGGCGGAAGCCGCAATGGCCGGGGACGCTTTACTTGGCAGCGGCGAGGACGGAGAATACGCCAACGCGTTGAGAAATCGCCTTATGGCCAAGGCTGCAGCCAAATCAGTTCGGCAGAGTTCACCGAAACCCGTGTACGTGCTTGTCGGCCACGATGCTTATCTTCTGGACGCCGCCAGGCAGCGCGTGTTGACGGCTGCATTGGACAAGGCCGACCCGCAGACCTGCCTGGGCCAGCACGACGGCGACGCGGAGCTGGCGGCCGTGCTGGACGAACTGCGGACGCTGCCGCTGCTGGGCAGCCGGCGGGTCGTCATCGTCAACCCGGCCGATGAGTTCGTCTCGGCCCA
>JBEKZI010000029.1:0-23163 GCA_049510055.1 Phycisphaerae bacterium
GGTTAGATAACTGCCAATCTGCACCATGTGGTACACCTTGGCCGTTTTGGATCCCATATCCTCCTCGTAGGGCAGCGAAGGATTGATGGTCCACAGCAACAGTCCCACCGTGCCCGCCAGGATGATTACCATCCAAACGGCCGGCCGATGCAGTACTTGCACCTTTGGCGTTCCGAGTGCCATTAGGCTCCAATCATTACGTTCGTACGTCCCGGCCCCTGCGACGGTTGGATTTTCTTATCGAAGAGAACTTTTATTCCCGTGCGGCCTCCGTACCCATGTCTTTATACGCGATGGACATCATCTTTTTCTATATCGACCCGAAGGCGGTCAAAAATAGAGGCCGTCCGCCCGCGTGCGGCCGGTTGAACAGCCGGGCACAAAAGCGTAAGATTTTTGGTTTGGCTAGGCGGGCGGGGAGGGAATCAGCCTGGCGAGAAAGTGCGAGTGGCTTATGGGCATGACGATTACGGAAAAGATTTTGGCCGCCCACGCCGACCGGTCCTCGGTGGCCGTGGGCGAGAACGTCTGGTGCCGCGTGGACGTGCTGATGGTCAACGACGTCACCGGGCCGGGCGCGATCGGCATCTTCGAGGAACGCTTCGGGCGCGACGGCAAGGTGTTCGACCCGGCAAAGATCGTGGTCATCCCTGATCACTACATCTTTACCGCCGACTCCAAGGCCCACCGCAACGTCAATATCCTCCGCGAGTTCGCCCATCGCCAGGGCACCCCGCACTATTACGACCCGGACTTCATACCGCCCGGCCTGGAGGGCATGCCCAACCCCTACGCCAATCCCCGGGAAACCAGCTACCGCGGCGTCTGCCACCTGACCCTACCCCAGTGCGGTCATACGCGGCCGGGCGAGCTGCTGCTGGGCGCCGACAGCCACACGTGCACCCACGGGGCATTCGGCGAATTCGCCGCGGGCATCGGCAATACCGAAGCCGCCTTCGTCATGGGCACGGGCAAGCTGTGGCTCAAGGTGCCACCCTCGATGAAATTCGTCTTCCATGGCTCGATGCCGCCCTACCTGATGGCCAAGGACCTTATCCTCCACGTCATCGGCGAGATCGGCACCGACGGCGCCGCCTACCGCGCGATGGAATTCACCGGCTCGGCCGTCGACGCCCTGAACATCGACGAGCGGATGACCCTGTGCAACATGGCCACCGAGGCCGGCGCCAAGAACGGCATCATCGCCGCCGACCAGGTCACGCTGGACTACGTCTGCGCGCGGACCGACAAGCCCTTCCAGGTCTGTCAGTCCGACGCCGACGCCGCGTACGCCAAGGTGTACGAGTTCGACGCCTCCAAGCTGGAGCCCACCGTCGCTCAGCCGCATTCGCCCGACCGCCGCGCCACGGCGCGACAGTTGAAAGACGTGCGGATCGAGCGCGTGTACATCGGTTCCTGCACCGGCGGCAAGACCACTGACTTCCAGGCCGCGGCGAAGATCCTGGCTGACAAAACGGTCAAGGTCGATACGTACATCGTGCCGGCCACGGTCGAAGTGGACGCCGACCTCGACCGCCTCCAGGTCGGCGGCGAGACGCTGCGCAAGATCTTCCAGGACGCCGGCTGCCGCATCGGCCCGGCCAGTTGCGCCGCCTGCCTGGGCGGGCCCGTCGATACCTTCGGGCGGGTCAACGAGCCGATGAAGGTGGTCTCGACCACCAATCGCAACTTCCCCGGCCGCATGGGCCACAAACAGGCGGGCATCTACCTGGCCAGCCCCCTCACCGCCGCCGCCAGCGCATTGACCGGCAAGATTACCGATCCCCGCGATATCCGGGGCTGACCGTCCGCGCAAAAATTGAGCGAGTCCCGAGGGTGTCGGGACTCGCTCGAAACATCGATTAAGGTCAACTAGTTACGCCCGGCGGCGATTTCCCAACGTCGCCAGCCCGCCCAGGACCAGAAGCGACAACGTCGCGGGTTCAGGGACATAGTTAATGTCCACCTTGGCCTCGTACCAGTCGGCGCCGGAAGGATCGTCGTCGTTGAAGTCCAGGATCAGGGTGTAGCCATTGGCGGCCGTGGGATATTGAAAAATACTCAGTTCGCTGCGGGCCTGAATCGCCGTCAGGTCCACCGTCATGTCCGTGGCCGGCAGGGCCGGCGTCAGGCTGGAAAACACCGCCGAGAAACTGTCCTCGTCGCGGATCTCGTCGGGCCACGGATGCCCCGGCCAGTCCGGCAGCCAGGCATAGCCGTTCATCACCGTGGCGCCGTTCAGCGTGGTGCTGAGGATGGTGGGCTCGTTGGCCCATGCGTTGGAGTCATCAATATCTTTGCCCCAACGGCCCACGGCGGCAAAGTCCAGGTGATGCCACTGCATCGTATCGCCCTGGATGACCAGCAGGTCCCGGCCGTCGGTGTAGGCACGGATGTCCAGGCTCATCGTGATGTTCGCCGAGGCGGCGGACACGGCCGCGGCCAACGCCACAACGCCTGCAAGGATCGCCCATCGTGTGTTGAGATGCTTCATAATAGACTTCCCCTCCAGAATTAAAATGGACTAGCCAATCTGCGGAAAACCCCAGAAGCCGGGGATGGGAATTTGAGCCTCGCCCTTCCTTTATCCCCTGCCGACGCTTCCTCCAGCAACCACCCATATTGTACCCGATAACGCCAAAACCGTCAATCACCCCAGACCCCCTCCTGGGGGCTGCGGCGACGTTCCGGCGTCGTGGTCCGCGCAAAAAAGCGAGCGAGCCGGCGTACGCATCGGCTCGCCCAGAACATCGATCAAGGTTAGAAAACTACTTACGCCCGGCGCCGTCTCATCAACGCCAGCCCGCCCAGGGCCAGCAGGGTCAGTGTGGCCGGCTCGGGGGTCGGGATCATCTCTTGCTCAAATGCGATACTGCCCAAAAAGGACATCTTGTAGCTGAACGTCAGGGTGCTGTCGTCGTTCGGGACGGGTGTACCGGCGTAGAAATTTACCGTGCCGACGTAGCTCCAAGGATTTCCATGCGCATCGTATATCGCTGAAGGCGTGCCTAAAGGCTGGACCACGTTATACGTCCAGTCATTCGGATCAACCGCCTGCACGCTGGACAGCGTGAACGTCTTGTTCATGTACAAATTGATGTGGTAGTCCGTCCAGGTAAACGTCGTGTCATTGTCCACACTGTTGGTTACTTTGACGTTCGGGTCCAACTCCGAGTCGGTCGTGAAGCTGCCTACCATGTGGCCCGGAGATGAAAACTGGTTGCCCTCGATCGTCAGCTCATACGTGTTGGAATCCCATGAAGCATTGCAGTCAATGGCCCCATCGCCATCGTTTGCACATTCCCAACTGGTGATATTGGCCTGTGCCGGAAGCGACATACAGGCGATCAGCAGAGAACCCAGAGCCAGGGGCAGTAGAAGATATGATCTCATCTTGCGTCTCCTTTACGGCAAAGGGCAAAAACCAAACACCGTTTTCGCGGAGGGCAAGAGAGGTGAGCAGCCTTTCAGCCATCCCAATCTCAGGATGCTCAAGCCAAGCATCCTGCGTTTACAACTCCTCCCACAACAACGTGCAATATTTTAGTCCGATAATGCCCCTCTGTCAACGACAAAGCACAAAAACTCTCGGAATTCTCTGGTAAAAGGTCTAGCCCCCACCCGAAAGTTGCCTACGGTACGTCAGGCCAAGGGCTTATACCGCTGGGCGATGGCCATCCGCCAGCCGCCTCTAAATATGGACGTCGAAGCGATTATAACATACCGCGATTTGGCCACTTACCAACAGGCGTTAGCCGAATACACTAGGAGTTTTTGCGGTGGTGCGGTTTGTTTGCGTTAAAAATCGAGCGAGCCGGCGTACGCATCGGCTCGCCCGGAACATCGATCCAGGTTAGAAAATTACTTACGCCCGGCGCCGTCTGATTAATGCCAGCCCGCCCAGGGCCAGCAGGGTCGCCGTAACCGGTTCGGGAATCGGGGTCACGCTCTCATTGATTACGGTGTCGCCTGTAAAAGATACTTTGTAACTGTATTCCAGCGTGTCGCCAATGTCCACCGGCGTCCCGGCGGAGCAGGTGATCGTCCCGAGGTACTCCGTCTCGTCCCAGGCGGCCGGCGTGATTACGGCCGTCCAGTCGTCCGGTGTAATCACCTGGGCATCGGATAGCGTGAACGTATGGTCCATCGTGATGTCAATGATGCAGCCCGTCCAGGCAAACGATGTCTCGTTGTCCACAGCGATGTCCTGCAGGAGAGTCGGATCGTCTGGCGTGCCACTGACGATGCCAGCCTGCGCCGGAAGCGACATGCCGGCCACAAACAAAACCAAAGCCAATAGAAATAGATAGGTTCTCATCATGCTTCTCCCTTCCTTCCTTTCCTTCCTTCAAAGGAAAATGGTACAAACAAAACACACTTCTATAGGGGCAAGAAGAGGTGAGCAGCCTTATCCGGCCTTCCTTATCCCAGGATGCTCAAGGCAAGCACCCTGTATTTACAACTCCTCCCACAACGTGCACCATTCTAGCCCGATAATGTCCCGTTTGTCAACAACAAAGCACGAAAACTCCCGGACCCGGTTGCCTACGGCGCGTCAGGCTAACGGCTTATACCGTTGGGCAATAGGCATCCGCCGGCCGCTGCCGAAGGCCCGGGAGGTCACCTTCAGCACCGGGGCGGCCTGGCGGCGCTTGAACTCGGCCCCATCCACCATCTGCACCACCCGCTGGACGACCGCGGCGTCGAACCCCTCGGCGATGATCTGCCGGGCGGTGCGGTCCTGCTCGATGTACCGTTTCAGGATTTCATCCAGCAGCTCGTACGGCGGCAGCTTGTCCTGGTCGTACTGGTTGGGCTTCAGCTCGGCGCTGGGGGCCTTCTCGAAGACCCGTCGCGGAATCCGCTCGCTGCCGGATTCGGCGTTGAGCTGCTCGGCCAACTTGTACACGACGGTCTTCAGCACGTCGCCGATGGGCGACAGCGCCCCGGCCATGTCGCCATAGAGCGTGCAATAGCCGGTGGACAGCTCCGACTTGTTTCCCGTGGCGACGGCCAGGTGGCCGTACTTGTTGCTATGGGCCATCACCAGGTTGCCGCGGATGCGGGCCTGGATGTTCTCCTCCGTGGCGTCGCAGGCGCCAAGCGGCATCGTCGCCCCCAGCACCTGGCTGTAGGCCGCATGGACGGTTTCGATGGGCAGGACCCGCAGCTCGATGCCCAGATTGTCCGCCAGCGCCTTGGCGTCCTCCAAACTGTGGGCCGAGCTGTAGCGGCTGGGCAGGGCCAGGGCCAGCACGTTGCCCGCCCCCAGCGCGTCCGCCGCCAGCGCGGCCACGACGGCGGAGTCGATCCCGCCCGACAGCCCCAACACCACGCTGCGGAACCCGCACTTGTGAACGTAATCCGCCAGGCCCAGCTTCAGCGCTGCCGAAAGCTGCTCCATCTCCTCCCCCGCCGGCGCCACCTGCCCCCCGCCGTCCAGGTCCGCCACCAGCAGGTCTTCGCGGAAGCTGGCCGCCCGCGCCAGCACCTTCCCCGACGGCCCGACGATGCAACTGCCGCCATCGAAGATCAGCTCATCGTTCCCGCCGACCTGGTTGACGTACACGATCGGGCAGCCCGTGCGGGCAGCCTGGCGGGCCAGCAACTCCTCGCGCACGGCGGCCTTGCCCATCTGGTACGGGCTGGCAGCCATGTTGATGATGACTTCCGCCCCGGCCGCCTTCAGCTCGGCGACCGGATCGCGTCCGTAAAGCTCCCGCCCCAGCGCGATGGCGTCCCAGAGGTCCTCGCAGATGCTCAGTCCCAGCCGCTTTCCCTTTAGTTCCGCACACTGGCCGTCTGGGCCGGGCTGGAAGTAGCGCGTCTCGTCGAAGACGTCGTAGGTGGGCAGCAGGCTCTTGACGTGGACGTGCCGAATTTTGCCGCCCGCCAGAAGGGCCGCGGCGTTCTGGAGCGGCCGGCCCTTTTCTTGAGGCGTCGGCCGGACGTACCCCACCAGGGCCGCGACCTTCGTGCATCGCTTGGCCAGGGCCTCCACGGCCGCGACGCTGTCGGCGACGAACTGCTCCTTCCGCAGCAGGTCCCGCGGCGGATACCCCACCACCGCCAATTCCGCGAAGACCGCCAGCTCCGCCCCGGCCGCCTCCGCCTTGGCCAGGCAATCCGCCATTTTGGCCGCGTTGCCGGAAATGTCGCCGACGATCGGATTAATCTGCGCCAGGGCGATTTTCATGTGCCAGCCTTTCCCGGGCTCTTGGAAGGCCCGGGCCGGCGATACGGCAAATGCATTGGGGAACTGCCGCCGGTCCTGGCGATAATACTAGTGGAAGGCGGCCCGGCTTTCAAAGCCTTCGCCCGCGAAGGTTTTTAACCAACGGCCGTCGTCCGCCGGCCGCCCAAAAACCGGGACAAATCTATGGACACTGTGAATGCCATCGCGAAGGTGCGGTTCGCCTCCGCCAAACCGCAAGCGGTCCATCTCCACAAGGGCAAATCCCTCCAGGCCGACCTGCTGTGCATGGAGCCGGGCCAGAAGCTCGACGTCCCCGCCGCCGCCGAACGCCTCTACTATGTGGTCGTCGGCACGGCCAAGCTCTCCAACAAGGGCGACGAAATCACCGCCTACGCCGGCCAACTGGCCGTCACCGCCGGCGACGAGCGCCATCGCATCGCCAACCCCGGCCCGCAGCGGCTGATTTGCGTGATCGTCCATGGCGGATCGTAGCGGCGGGTGCGCATCGCACGCGGGGTAACCTATGGGAAGGACCATCACCGTCACCGTCGGCCGCGCGACGGGCAACGCGACTATCTTCAAAACAGCCCGTAACGGTGGTATAATCACTTTATCATTCAAATCATCTAAGGCCTGAGGGGGGCTTTCTTCAAACGTCAAACTTCAAATTTCAAAAAGCAGGAATAGCGGCATTATGCGAGTAGGCTTATCCACCATCTCGGCAGGAACGGTCCCGCTGGACGCCGCCTGCGCCCTGGCCGGCCAGGCGGCCGCCGAGGGCATCGAGGTCGTCTACGGCGCCGCCGAAGGAGCCAAGACGCTGGAAAAGTGGTCCGCCGAGGCGGAGCGGCTGACGAAACTGTCCCAGGAGCACCACCTGGCGCTGGCGGGATTGAACCTGGGCCTGCTGTGCGATCGGCCGAGCCTAGTCGTCCCGGCCCGCCGCACCGGCCGCGCCCAACAGATCGTCCGCGACGCCATCACCGTGGCCGCCGCCGCCAAGGCGGGCGTGGTGCTTATTCCCTTCTTTGGCCACAACGCCATCGAAACGCAAGACCACCTGGACCACGCCGCCGCCGCCCTGGCCGACTTGGTCGAAGGGGCCGAGGAGGCCGGCGTTGTCTTGGGCATCGAGAGCACGCTGAACTTCGACCAGCAGCAGTTCCTGCTGGACTACCTGGGCAACTCCTCCTACGCGAAGATCTGCTACGACACCGCCGAGGCCCTGGCCCGCAAGCTGGACGTGGCCTCGGGCATCCGCGACTTGGGCGCCGAAAAGATCGCCCAGGTGCACCTCAAGGACGCCCACATCGCCGAAGGCCAGCCGCCGGACTGCACCGTCGCGATGGGCGAGGGCAACGTGGACTTCCGCGCCACCGTCCAGGCGCTGCGGGCCGTGGGATTCGACGGCTGGGTGATCGTGGAAACCCCGCCCAAGGACAACCCCCTGGCCTTCGCGCAGAAAAACATCCACTTCGTCCGACAACTCCTGGGAGAGGCGTAGAGGAAGGCACTAGGCATCAGGCACTAGGCACCAGGGGAACAATTCGCGATCCGCAACTCGCGATTCGCAATTCAACGGTAATCCGGTTCTCCGGTAGTCCGGTTTCCTAGACGTCCTTTTCCGCCGCGAAAAGGTCATCGTTGGTTTCGCGGCGGCGGATGATTCGCCACGCATCGCCCTCCACGAGCACCTCAGCCGCCCGCGGCCTGGAGTTGTACTGGCTGGACATGACAAAGCTATACGCCCCGGCCGAGAAGACGGCCAGCAGGTCGCCGCGCGACAGGGGCGGCAGGACGCGGTCCTTGGCCAAAAAGTCGCTGCTCTCGCACACGCCGCCGACGATGTCCACTTTCTGCCCGCCGGGGGCGGCGTAGTCGGGGCGGCGGTCCGGCGGCGCGGCGCCGGCGGCCAGGTGCGCCGGATAGACCAGGTGCTGGGCGTCGTACAGGGCCGGCCGGATTAAATCGGTCATGGCGGCGTCCACGACGGCGAATCGCCGCTCGCCGCCTTCCTTGAGATAAAGGACGTTCGTCAGCAGCATGCCGGAGTTGCAGGCGATGAACCGCCCCGGCTCCAGATAGATGGCCAGGTCTCTGCCTCGCAGCAGCGGCACGATTGAGGAGGCATAGTCCGTCGCCGTCGGCGAGCGCCCGCGCTCGTAATCGGCCGCGAAGCCCCCGCCGATGTTCAGCAGGCGCAGGGCAAAGCCGCGCCGCCGCAGACGGTCGATCAGCGGCAGCAGCTTGGTGATGGCCTCCACGTACGGCTCGGCTGAGTAAATCGGCGAGCCGAGGTGGAAGTGGATGCCTTCCAGCCGTGCGTGGCCGTCGCGCCCGAAGCGTTCAAAGAACGCCTCCGCGCGGTCCAGGTCCACGCCGAACTTGGTGGCCTTCTTGCCTGTGGCGGTGTAGCGGTGCGTCTCGCGGTCATAGACATCGGGGTTGATCCGCAAGGCCACGGAAGCGGTCTTGCCGGCCGCGGCGGCCAGGCGCGAGAGGTTCTGGAACTCGTCTTCCGACTCCACGTTGAAGCAGCCGATGCCGTAGGCCAGGGCGTCGGTGATTTCGCGGTCGGTCTTGCCCACGCCGGCGAAGACCACGTTGGCGCCGGCGGCGCCGATCTGTCGCACGCGGGCCAGCTCGCCGCCGCTGACCACGTCGAAGCCGCTGCCGGCCTCGGCCAGGAGCTTCAGGATGTGGATGTTGGACAGGCTCTTGACGGAAAAGCAGATCGTCGGCCGCAGTTCCGCGAACGCCTCGACGACGGCCTGGTAGTGATGCCTCAGCGTCGCGGCGGAGTAGACGTACACCGGCGTGCCGACGGCCGCGGCAATCTGGGCCACGGCGACCTGCTCGCAGAACAACTCGCCGTTACGATATTCAAAGTGATCCATAGGAGCACTCGACACGCTGCACCTCAAAGAACCATCAAGCCTGCCTACCGGTAGGCAGGTTACCGGGGCAGGCAACGGGGGGCAAGAGTTAGGGATGACCGGAAGACCGCTCAGCTAGTGCCCAGTGCCTAATGCCTGGTGTCCTTCTTGACGGCTTCGGCGGCGCGTTGGGCCAGAAGCTGGGGCGCATGGTGCATGGCCGACTTGACGGTCACGTCGCCGGCCACCAGCGGCCGAACGGCGGCGAAGACCTCGCGCGGGGCATCGGGCGCGGCCGAGCCGGGGATGCAGATCACCGGCACGCCCGCGGCCTTGGCCAGCTCCGCCACGCCGAAGCAGGTCTTGCCGGCGCGGCTTTGCCCGTCGAGCCGACCCTCGCCGGTCAGGCACAGGTCGGCCCCGGCCAGGCGCTGCGGCAGCCGCACGGCCTGGGCGATCATCCGCACGCCGCGTTCCAGCGTCGCGCCGCAGAAGGCCGCCAGTCCCGCCGCCAGCCCGCCGGCCGCCCCGGCGCCGGGGAGGTTCTCCACGTCCACGCCCAGTTTGCGGCGGATGCACTCGGCCAGGCGGTGCAGGCCGTCGTCCAGGCGGGCGACCATCTCAGCCGTGGCGCCCTTCTGCGGACCGTAGACGGCCGCGGCGCCGTTGGGACCGGTCAGCGGATTGGTCACGTCCGTGGCGACGCGGAATCGCGTGGCGGCTACGCGGGCGTCGCGGCCGGTGACGTCGATGTCGGCCAGTTCGCCCAGCGCCCCGCCGCCCATGCCGGAAATCAGCGGCTTGCCCGCGGCGTCCAGAAACACCACGCCCATGGCCTGGGCGGCGCCGCAGCCGCCGTCCACCGTGGCGGAGTTGCCCACGCCGACGATGATCTCGCTCGCCCCTGCGTTCATCGCGGCCATGATGAGCTGGCCGGTGCCGTAGGTCGTGGTCCGCAGCGGGTCGCGCTTGTCCGGCGGCACCAGGGCCAGGCCAGAGGCGGCGGCCATCTCGATGACGGCCGTGCGGTGCTCGCCATCCAGCGGCCCGCGGCCGGCGGCGGTCTGGGCCTCGGCCCCGGCCAAGCCCAGCTCTCCCGGCAGCGGCGGCGGTGGCGGACTGCCGAGCAGGCCGAAGTGCGCGCGGATGGGCCGCCCCAGCGGGTCGAACACGTCGGCGGCCACCAGGCGCCCGCCTGTCGCGGCCACCATCGCGGCCACCGTGCCCTCCCCGCCATCGGCCATCGGGCAGAGGTCCACCTGCGCGGCCGGCCAGACTTCCAAGATGCCGCGAGCCATCGCCGCGGCGACCTCCGCCGCGGGCAGGCACTCCTTGAACGCATCGGGTGCGATGACGACCCTCATGCTTGCTCCAATTCCATTTGTCAAATGTCCATGGTCAGCAGCCGCTTGGCGACGTACGTGCTGCCGACGTTGACGACGTTCACGCGCCCGATGGTCTGCTCGGCGCCCCAGTGCGAGTGGCCGCAGACCACGTGCGTGACCTTCGGGCAGGCCAGCAGCACCTGGCCCAACTGCGCCGCCCCCAGATACGCCGCCGCGAAGGCGAACCGCGGCGGGCGCCCGGCCGGGACCAGGTCGGCAAAGGGCAGATGATGCACGAACGCGGCAATCCGCTCCACGCGAGGGGCCAACTCGGCCAACTGTCGCGACAGCTTCTCCGCCAGCGTCCGGCAGAAGTCCTCGTCGCGGACCGGCAGGCGGACGTGCACGCCGTCCATCCACCGCGAGCCGATGGCCAACTGCGCCGCCGTCAGCCGATCGCGGTGGCGGTCCACCAAGTCGCGGTGCTCCTGAAGATACGCGGCCGCCCCGGGAGCGACCTTGGCCCGGTAGAAATCCTCGTGAATGCCCAAGGACTCATCGGCGAACGAATAGTCATACCAACCCACCGAGCCGACCAGCCCCACCGGCCCGGCGGCCAGCGGCTGGTGGTCCAGCACGGAAAAGCCCATCTCCTCCGCCACGGCCGGCAGGACGGTCTCGTAGCGGTGCAGGGAGTCCTCGCCTTGTCGGCACCACAGGCAGTGATTGCCCGGCACGAGCAGCCGCCGCCCGGCGAACCGCTCGAATAGGCCCAGGCACTCGCGGAGCGGTCCCAAATCCGCCCCGGCCGTGTCGCCCACCAGCACCAGGGCGTCGCCACTGGCGGCGCAGGCCTGGCGCGCCACGTCGCGGGCGGATTCCCGCGAGCGGCTGATGTCGTAATGCAGATCGGCGGTGACGAGCACTCTCATGGATGCCGATTATAGTTTCTCCGACGCCTTCCTCAAATCACTCTGTGGCCTGCCTACCGGCAGGCAGGTCTTTGACAAGCCGTTATCGTGGGTTAAGATGCACCAACTCTTTTTCTTATGAGGAGCCGCCGGCGGTTTGGGCACAAGACCATGGAAATCGACCGCGAAAAATTCGCGCCCGAAGAGCTCACCCGCTGCCTGGAGCATTACGACCTGGGGCGGGTGGAGAGCATGCAGGAGTTTGCTCGCGGTTCAGCTCGCTCGCCCAAGGTCGTCATCACGGCCGCGGCCGGCAAATTTGTTTTCAAGCGCCGCGCCCCGGGCCGCAACGACCTGGCCAAGGTCACCTTCACCCACCAGATCCAGCAGATTCTCGCCGATCGGGGCTTTCCGCTGCCGGGACTGGTGCCCACGCGCAAGGGCGACACCATCCTGGTGCTGGGCTCCAACGTGTACGAAATGTTCCACCACATCGCCGGCGGCAGCTACGACGGTTCCCTCAAGGCGACCCGTTCGGCCGGACGGACGCTGGCGAGCTTCCACAGCCTGCTGGCCGACTTTCACAGCGAGTTTCATCTGCCCACCGGCAGCTATCACAAGGCCCACAGCATCCCCAAGGCCATGCGGACGATCGTCAGCGTGCTGCCCCTGGACCGCCGTCCGCCGATCAAGGCCGTCAAGGGGACGACGCGGTGGCTGACGGAATCCTACCGTTTCTGCGGCGAGCAGGCCGAGGCGGCCGGGTTGCACCTCTGGCCGAAGCAAATCGTCCACGGCGACTGGCACCCAGGGAACATGCTGTTCCGCGACCAGGAGATCGCCGCCGTCGTGGACTATGACGCGGCCCGGCTTCAACAGCGCGTCATCGACCTGGCCAACGGCGCGCTTCAGTTTTCCATCATCGGCGGCGGCGACGACACCGCCTTCTGGCTGGACGAGGCGGATTTGCCGCGATTCGGCGAGTTCATGCGGGGCTACATCGAAGTCAGTCCCATCTCGTCACAGGAGCTGCGGGCCGTGCCGTTCCTGATGTGCGAGGCCCTGATCGCCGAGGCCGTGCTGCCCATCGCGACGACGGGCAGCTTCGGGCGGCTGGAAGGTTTCGGCTTCCTGTCCATGATCCGGCGCAAAGTCGCCTGGATCCTCAAGCACCTGCCCGAACTCCGCCGCGCGACCAAGCCGGCCGCTTCCTGATCCGCTCTTGCCCTCCCCCGCCTGCGCTCAGCGCTGATAGGTTCCGACCAGTTCCGCCTCCGCCAGCACGTGGCCCCCGATGGCCTTCAGCAGTTGATTCTTGGTCAATCCCGACTGGAGCGGCAAGGCGGCGTCCAGGGCGTAAAGGTGGAAGCGGTAGTGATGCACTCCGTGGCCGCGGGGCGGGCGGGGACCGTGATAGCCCACCGCCTGGTCGCTGCTGACGCCCTGCACAGCGCCGGCGGGCGAGGTCAGGCGCTGGGACGTCGGGATATTCTCCTCCAGGCCGGCGGTGGAGGGGGGAATTTTGTAGATGACCCAATGGACCCACGGCTCGGCGCTGGGGGCGTCGGGGTCGTCGCAGATCAGCGCCAGTTCCGCCGTCCCCGCCGGCAGGGAGGACCACTGGAGCGGCGGAGAGATGTTCTCGCCATCGCCGGTGTAACGCGTCGGGATGACGGCCCCGGCGGCAAAGGCCGTGCTGGTGATCTTCATGCTCATGGTGGACGCTCCTTGCGGAGATGCGGCGGCGGGTGGAGCGGCCGCCTCCTGCCGCTTGCAGCTCGGCAGCAAGGCCGCAAACAGTCCCGCCAGCACCAAACCCGCTACGATAAGCCTCGTTCTCATGGTCGATTTCTCCCGGGGTGGATGATGTATTCTAGACATCCGCGCCCCCAAAAGGCAAAGCCGACTCCGCCCGCCGACGAGCGGCCGATGACCGAACCAAGTCAAAAAACGCCCGCCGGAGCGGCACGAAATTCACCTGCCGTTTCGATACCCCCGTATTTATGGGTTTTTTCTTCGCTTTTGGTCTTGACGGGGCGCGGGAGCTAGCGCAACATACGCGCGACATTTCGGGCCGTGCGGCTCGAACGGCGTGGAGCGGCGGGCAAAAAGAACGAAAACGGCGCCGCGGCTGCCACAAACAACGTCCGTGGTTCCGAGGAACTAGATAGAAGGAGCGACACACATGGCCAAGATGACGAAGTCGCAGACGATGAAGGCGCTGGCTGAGGCGACGGGCCTGACCAAGAAGAACGTCGTATGCGTCGTCGAGGCGCTGGTGAACCTGGCCTACAAGCAGGCCAAGAACAGCTTCACGATTCCCAACCTGGGCAAGCTGGTGCTGGTGAACCGCAAGGCCCGCATGGGCCGCAACCCCGCCACCGGCGAACCGATCAAGATTCCCGCCAAGAGAGTCTTGAGGTTCCGCATCGCCAAAGCCGCCAAGGATGCAATCCTCTAAGCACGACATCCTTTGAAAAACACAGGGACGCATCCCTCGGATGCGTCCCTTCTTTTTTGCGAGGCGGACGTCTTCGCTTAGTCGCGCGTGTCGAGCTGCCGCAGGAAGTCGTCGTTGCTGCGGAATTTTTCCAGGGCCTTGAGGAGCTGGGGCATTTCTTCGTCCACGTTCAGCGTGGACAGGAACCGCCGGAGCATGTGGAGCTTGGGCAGCTTCCAGGGCTCGACGAGCAATTCCTCTTTCCGCGTGCCGGACTGCGGGATGCTGATGGCCGGCCAGATGCGCCGCTCGGCCAGCTTGCGGTCCAGTTGCAGTTCCATGTTGCCGGTGCCCTTGAATTCCTCGAAGATCAGGTCGTCCATGCGGCTGCCGGTCTCGATCAGCGCGGTGGCCAGGATCGTCAGGCTGCCGCCGCCTTCGACCTTGCGGGCGGCGCCGAACTGCCGCTTGGGCGTCTCCAGGGCGCGGATGTCCACGCCGCCGGTCATCGTTCGGCCGCTGCCTTCGATGTAACGGTTGTAGGACCGGCCCAGGCGGGTGAGGCTGTCCAGCAGGATCACCACGTCCTGGCCGAACTCGGCCATGCGCTTGGCCCGTTCGATGGTGAACTCGGCCACGCGAACGTGATTGGCGACCTCCTGGTCGTTGTTGGAGGCCACCACCTCGGCCTTGACGCACTTGCGCTTGAAGTCGGTCACTTCCTCCGGCCGCTCGTCCACCAGCAGCAGGATGACGATGCACTCGGGATTGTTGGTGGTGATGGCGTTGGCGATCTGCTGGAGCAGGATCGTCTTGCCGGACCGCGGCGAGGCCACGATGAGCCCGCGCTGCCCCTTGCCGATCGGGCAGACCAGGTCTAGCACCCGCATTTCCAGCGGCCCCCCGGGCGTCTCCAACTTCAGATGCGGATGGGGGTCCACCACCGTCATGTCGTTGAACGGGACGATGTCGGTGTACTCGCTGGCCTGCTTGCCGTTGATGGTCAGCAGCTCTTCCAGCTTCGGCCCGCCCTTGCGCTTGCTGGGGGGCACGGCCTTGCCTTCGATCGTCAGCCCGGTCCTCAGACCGTAATGACGAACCAGGTCCTTGCCGACAAACACGTCGCCCGGCGTGGCGCGATAGCTGTTCTTGGCTTGACGCAGAAATCCGTAGCCCTTGTCGGTGATCTCAAGAACGCCGGATTGCACCGTGAGACTCGCCTGATCCGATGTTGCTGTTTCAGCCTCGTTCATGTCTAGAGCCTTCCTTGTAAAAATGTGACAGTCCTATGCATCTCATTGGGACCCGCAATGGTGTTTGCGGGCAGCAGACGTTACAGAGCTTCCCACCCCTTCCGTTGTTTTACTATAGGCCGGGCTGCAACCATTTGCAACCCCCCTGCCGTTTTTTTTCCTGCCCGGCCCGCCGACGGGGGAACCGTTCCTAACCGTGTCCTTGCCTGGCCAACCGGCAGGCTGCGGCTAGGTCGATCTTGCCCTCGTAATAGGCCCTGCCGACGATCACGCCCGCGCAGCCGATTTCTTTGCACCGCCGAACGTCCTCCAGGCTGGCCACGCCGCCGGAGGCGATGACCGGCACGTCCGTGGCGGCGATGACCTCAGCGATGGCGTCAAAATTCGGGCCGGTCAGCATGCCGTCGCGGGCGATGTCCGTAAAAATGACGGCCCCCAGCGGCCAACCGGCCGTGCGGCGGGCAATCTCCACCGCGGAGGCTTGGAGCTTCTCGGTCCAGCCGTGGACGGCCAGTCGCCCCTGCCGGGCGTCCAGGCCCAGGGCCAATTTCCCAGCCAGGTCAGCCCGCTGGACCAACTGCTGGAACCAGGCCCAGTCCGCCAGGGCCGCCGAACCGACCACCACGCGGCTGGCGCCGGCGGCGAGCATGGCATCGATATCGGCCTCGGTCCTGGCGCCGCCGCCCAGCTCGATGCGCACGCCCGCGGCGGAGGCGATGGCGGCCACGGCGACGGCGTTGGCCCGCCGGCCGGTCCTGGCCGCATCCAGGTCCACGACGTGAATCCATCGGGCCCCTGCGGCGGCCATTTCGCCGGCCACCGCAGCCGGGTCGTCGCGATACACCTTCTGGCGGTCGTAGTCGCCCTGCTGAAGGCGCACCACCTTCCCGTCACGAAGGTCTATGGCTGGGAGGACTTCCATGTCTGGCGATTCCGTCAGCCGACGCCTAGAGGTCCACGAAGTTCTTCAGCAGCCTCAAGCCCACGGCCTGGCTTTTTTCCGGGTGGAACTGGGTGGCGAAGATATTGTCCTTCCACACCGCCGAGACGAACTCGTAGCCGTAGTCCGTGGTGGCCGCCACGACGTTCATATCGGCTGGGACGACGTGGTAGCTGTGGGCGAAGTACACGTACGCTCCGCTGTCCACGCCGTCCAGCAGCGGGATGTCCCGATCCCAGCGGATCTGGTTCCATCCCATGTGCGGAACGCTCAGCCGCTGGCCCGTGACGCCGGTGTCGAACCGGAAGCGGACGACCTTGCCCGGCAGCAGCCCCAGGCCTGTGTGCTGGCCGTCCTCATACGAAATATCGAACAGCAATTGCAGCCCCAGGCAGAATCCCAGGTACGGCACGCCCTCGCGCACCGCGCGGACCAGCGGCTCTACCAGGCCTTTGCGGCCCAGCAGGTCCATCGTGTCCCCAAAGGCGGCCACCCCGGGCACCACGATCTTGCTGGCCTGCTCCAGCTGCGAGGGCGTAGTGACTAACTGGGCGTCGGCGCCGGCCTGCTCCAGGGCCTTCTGGACGCTCCGGAGGTTGCCCACGCCGCAATCCACAATGCCGATCATGACACGCTCACGTCTCGCGCCGGCCCCGATAAGCCCGCCGAACCGGCGGGCGAGGCGGCGCGGTTACTTCTTCAAGACCACGATCTCCACGCGGCGGTTTTTGGCCTTTCCGGCGGCGGTCGCGTTGTCGGCCACGGGATGATTCTCGCCCATGGCGACCACTTCCACGTTCTTGGCGCTGATCCCCTTGCTGACCAGGTACCGCGCGACGGCCATGGCACGGTTGGCCGAAAGGTCCAGATTGTCCTGCCACAACTTCTTGCTCTTGCGGATCGGCTCGGTGTCGGTGTGGCCGTAGACCCGCACCGTCATGCCGGCGTAGTGAGACTTCAAGTCGCCGACGATTTTGTCTAGCGCCGCCCGGCCGCCGGACGTCAAATCCGCCTTGCCCGAGCTGAAGAGGATGTCGGCGCCCACCGTCACCATGTCGCCCAGGGGCCCTCGCTCCCAGCCGGCAGGAAGGGCCGGAGTGGACGGCGAGCCCGCCTTCTTGCTATCCTGCTCATGCCAACGGGCCGCCATCGCGTCCAGTTCGGACTGCTTGGCGCCGAGCTCCGCCGACAGGCTGTCCTCGCGGGCCTTGGACTGGGCCAGCCGCTCCTGAAGGTCTTGCTTCTCGTTCTGAAGCTCCTGGTTACGGCCCTGGAGCTCCTGGATCAACTTCTGGTCCTTTTGTTGATTGCAGCCGAACGACGCCATCGCCGCCAGGATCGAGACGGCGAACAGCTTTAGGACTCCGCCGCGCTTCATGGTTGCAGTCTCCTTTGGTGGCCGCGGCGCCTCGGGGCGCCCGGCACATCCGCCACGCAGTCTGAAAGGTCGCCAAAATGATTCACTTACAAAGTACGGGGTAACACTACAACACCCCCCCACCCCCACGCAAGGGCCGGACGCGACATTCCATCGCCGCCCGGGGCGTCAGGCGGCCGGGGAGCCGGCGTCGCAGTCGGTGATCTTCGCCGCACAGTGCACGCGGTGGAGGCCGACAATCCCGCGCCACAACATCTTGATCAGCCACCAGGCCACCACGCCGCCGACGGCAGAGCACAACATCAGCATCAGCGTGTTGGGCTCCTTGTTGGACCCGTACAGCGAAAACTTGGCCTTGTTGCCCCACTGAAGAATAAGCAGCACCACGCCGGCCAACAGGACCAAACCGCTGAAGATCACCCGGACATAAAATTTCAGGGCCAATAGTTTGTTCATCGTCTCGTGCCCTTTCTAGCCCGCCGTAGGCGGGCCTGCCTGCCGGCAGGCAGGTTCACCGGCCTATTCCGAAGTACGGCAGAATGAATCGGGCGAAATTGTCGTAGAACAGTATCACGATGAGCGTGGCCACGGCCAGCCAAGGTCCGTAAGGCAACTCGCGCTGACGTCGCCGCAGCCGCAACAAAAGCACCCACAAAAGCCCCAGGAACGGCGCCAGGAAGAAGACCACCGACGGCACGATCCAGCCGGTCGCCGCGCCCACAGAGGCCAGGATGTCCACGTCGCCCCGGCCCATCGCTTCCTTGCCGAAGGCCAGCGTTCCCAGAATCCTTGCGCCCCACACCCACAGGCCGCCGACCAGAAAACCGCATAAGGCGGATAGCAATCCGTTGACGTGAACCGCCAGGCCGCCGCTGGAGGGGCTCACCGCCGCCGCCCAGGCCTGCCGGACTGCCGGATAGCGTATCATGAGCACGCAGGCCGCCGCCGCCAGCACCAACGCCGGGGCGAGGAACAGCACCTCCAGCAGAATTTCTTTGCGCGGGTCCACGCCGTGGGCGCCGGTGACGGCTACGGCGATGATGGTCCTTTGGGCCCTGGCCCGGCCGCCTCGCAGCGGGGAGGACATGAACTGCACGGCGTCGTCGGCGTCGCCGAAACTGCGAGGGATCCAATCGTAATACCGCAGCAGCATCGCCAGGCCCAGGCCGATGGCCGCCGCCAGGCTCATCGCTCCGGCGGTCGGCGAGACGGCCGGCAGCAGCGGGTGCGGCCCCGCCCCGGCCATCACGATGCCGACGGCTGAGACGACCCAGCAAACCTCCACCGGCACGATCCACTGCCCGATGTCCATGGCCGCGCAGGCCAGCAGCCCCCACAGCAGCACAACGTGGGCGAGGTACGTCGGCCAGGTGACGGCGAAATCTCCCGCGCCCGCCCGCCGGTGCAGCAGGTAGTACCAGGCGTACAGCCCGCCGGCCAGGCACGCGGCCGCCGCCTCCACCACCAGATAGCGAGGCGAAATCCACGCCTTGCACCGCCGGCACCGCCCGCGCAGCACCAGCCAACTCACCAGCGGGATGTTGTCATGCCAGTGAATCAGCCGGCCGCACGCCGGACAGTGGCTGGGCGGAAAGACGATGCTCATCCCGCGCGGCAGCCGATGAATCACCACGTTCAGAAAGCTGCCCACGCAGGCGCCAATCGCGACCAGGAAAATCAACCAAGCCGCATCCATTCAGCCTACTCCGGTCCTGTGGTCTTCCGGTTTTACGGTCTTTCGGTCTTTTTTATTCCTCTCCCCTGCCCCGCATCTGGAGGCCGAAGAGCTTGATAAATCCCACGGCGTCGCCGGGAGTATATTCGCTGCCCATCGTGAAGCTGGCCAGCTTGCTGGAATACAAACTGTGCGGCGATTCGACGCCGGCGACGGTCGCCCGGCCCTTGAAGCACTTCACGCGGACCGTGCCGGTGACGTTCCGCTGCGTCGAGGCCACGAAGGCGTCCAGCGCCACGCGCAGCGGGCTGAACCACTGGCCGTAGTACACCAGCTCGGCATACTTCAGGGCCACCTGCTGCTTGTAGTGCAGCGTTTCGCGGTCCAACACCAGAGATTCCAGCGCGCGGTGGGCCTCGTAGAGGATCGTCCCACCGGGGGTCTCGTAGGCCCCGCGGCTCTTGATGCCCACCAGGCGGTTTTCCACCAGGTCCACCTGGCCGACGGCGTGCTTGCCGCCGAGGGCGTTCAGCTTGGCAACCAGTTCGTGGCCGGGCAGGCGCTTGCCGTTGACGGCCACGGGCACGCCGGCCTTGAAGCTCACCTGGACGTATTGCGGCTTGGCGGGCGCGCGGGACACCGGCACGGACATCACCCACAGGTCGTCGGTGGGTTGGTTGGCCGGGTCTTCCAGGTCCGCACCCTCGTGGGAGATGTGCCAGAGGTTGCGGTCGCGGGAATAGATTTTCTTGGCCGTCTGCGCGATGGGAATGCGGCGGCTCTTGGCGTAGCGGATGGCCGCCTCGCGGCTGGTGAGCTCGAAGCTGGGGTCCTTCCAGGGCGCGATGATCTTGAGCTGCGGCGCCAAGGCCATGTAGGTCAGCTCGAATCGCACCTGGTCGTTGCCCTTGCCGGTGGCGCCGTGGGCGACGGCGTCGGCCTTTTCGCGCAGGGCGCATTGCACCTGCGCCTTGGCGATCAGCGGGCGGGCGATGGACGTGCCCATCAGGTACGCCTGCTCGTACACCGCGCCGGCCGCCAGCATCTTGAAGCAGTACTGTTCGGCGAATTCCCGCTTCAGGTCGGCCACGACGCACTTGTCGGCCCCGCTGGCCAGCGCCTTTCCTTTAATACCGGCCAATTCCTCGCGGCCCTGGCCCAGGTCGGCGGCGAAGGCGATGACCTTGCAGCCGTACTTGGCCTTCAGCCAGGGCAGGATCACCGAGGTGTCCAACCCGCCGGAATAGGCCAGGACGATTTTGTGAATCTGTTTATTCTTAGCCATGACTGACGTCTCCAATGAATGAGGATATTCTGCGAAAACGCAGGGACATTGAAAGAGAAAACTTCACGACGTTTCAGCGCAAGTTGAAGGGTGGCCGCCGCCTCAATGGGCGGCAAGCCTGATCCGGCGGGCCGTAATGAAGAGGAAAGACTTCATAACTTAGCGCAGATTCTACGCGGCCCCTTGCCGGCAATCAAGCCTAATACGGTTCCGCGTGCAACGGAGTTGCACGACCTACTTGCTTGCTCTTTGGCTAGGCGCCGCCGGCGTCGAGCTTTTCCAGCACGACGCGGCGCATCACGTCGGCCGGGGCCTCTCGGCCGGTCCAAAGCTTGAACTGGACCATTGCCTGGTTGATGAACATCTCCACGCCCGAGACGGTCAGGCAGTTTTTCTCGCCGGCTCGCTGAAGCAGTCGCGTGCGGACGGGATTGTAGATCGTGTCGAACACGACCTTCACCGACGGTGGGATGGCCGCCAGCGGGCAGCTATCCACGTGGGGATGCATGCCGACGGACGTGCAATTGATCAGAATCTCCGCCGACATGCCGGCCACCTCGTCCAGTCCGGCGGCGCGGCAGGAAAACGTCTTGGCCAGTTCTTCGGCCCGGTCAAGGGTGCGGTTATAGACCGTCACCTCGGAGCGGTACTCCCGCAGGCCGGCGACGACAGCCCTGGCCGCTCCGCCGGCGCCAAGCACGGCGACGGTCTTGCCGGCCAATTCCGCGCGGCGAATGCCCATCGCCTCGCACAGGGCATCCAGCGCGGCGACGCAGTCGGTGTTCTCGCCGCGAAGGCGCTTCCGCGAGCCGAAAAGAATCGTGTTGACGGCCCCGATCTGCCGGGCCAGCTTGGCGCAGCTTTTGGGGCCCACGTAAGCCAGGGCGTTGGCCTTGTGCGGGATGGTGATCGACAGGCCGCGCCAATGCAGCCACGGCCGGTCCGCCAGGGCGTCCATGAAGCGGCGGAAGTTGTCCTCCCCCGGCTGAACCAGCAGCGGCACATAGACGGCATCCAGGTCCTCGGCGGCGAAGGCGGCGTTGTGGATGGCCGGGCTCATCGTGTGGGCCAGCGGGTAGCCGACGACACCGTAGATGCTCGTCGTGTGACTGTGGCCGTCCCAACGATAGAGCTGCCGCATTTCCTGAATCGTCAACTGGCCGGCGGCTGACTCGGCGCCGCGGCGCAGGCTGGCGAAGGTGCCGAAGGCTGAAAACTTGCGGGCCAGGATTCGGCTGACGGCACCGGCCTCGCCCATGGCCAAAGCCAGCGTGGGCTTGCGGGCATTGTGAAGGACGTCCAATGCCCGCAGCGCGTCTTGGGACGAGGAGGCGGTGAAGGCCACCTTGCTGACCTCGGCGGGCGAATCGTCCAGGCGGCGGACTATTTTTTCCAGGTCGGGGGGGCAGCCGTCCATCTCGTGGAAGCTGCAAATCACGCGTCCGGCGGGCCAGGCGGCCGGATCGACGTCGTCTTCCACGTCCACAAAGGTCGCGCCGGCCTGGACGGCCAGGCGGAGAATTTCCAGCCGCCACGATTCCTCGCCGGCAAAATGCCCGCCCTGCCGCACCGGCCGGCACGTCGCGATCACCTCCAGCGGTGGGTCGGCCAGCAGCGACCGCAGGGTCCGCTCGTTGGGCGCCGGCTGAAGCAAATCCAGGCGGCACTCGACGGTGTCGGCCCCGGCGGCGGCGGCGGCAACCATGTCCGCGCGCATGGAAACCGCGTCGGGAGAAGTCAGCGAACAGATCAGGCGTGTGTGGCCGCGGTCGCTTGCCATAGCCGTCACTAATATCGAGGCCTCATCTTAACCGCCTTGGTGCCGCAGCTAAACACCATTTCCCACCCGTCCCCTTTTTTCTTGTCGTCCACCGGCCTTGGCCATAGCATGGCGTCTTTCAAACGAGGCGCAGGAGGCCGTCATGGTCCCTCGGACTGGAAGGATGACATTCGTAGCCGCCCTGGTAGCGCTGGCTTGGCCGCTGGCCGGCCTTGGCGCCACGCGGAGCGCGCCCCATGCCGCCACGGCGCCCGCGGCGGCGCCTTCCGCCGAACAGGCCGATCCCGCCCTGGCCGCCGCCACCGCGATGGTGGAGAAATCCGACCGCTACCTGGACATCAGCCGAGTGAAACCCGGCATGAAAGGTTACGGCCTGACGGTGTTGTCGGGCACGCAGCCGGTGCGGTTCGAGGCGGAGATCATTTCGGTGATGCCCCGCTGGGGGCCCCACCAGGACGTGATCCTGGCCCGGCTGGGCGGGCCAGACATGGAACGCCTGGGCGTGGCGGCGGGCATGAGCGGTTCGCCGGTATACGTCCGCGACGATCGCGACGGCAAGGACAAGCTTATCGGGGCGGTCGCCTTTACGTATCCCGCCCTCAAGGAGCCGATCTGCGGCATTCAGCCGATCACCCAGATGCTCGCCATACCGCAAGGGTCGACCCCCGGCGCGACGGCCGAGGATTCCGGCGACAAAAGCAGCCGGGAGCTTCTGGCTGCGGCGATGGACCCGCGTCAGACGGACCTGGTTTCCGTCCTGGGGCGCGTCCAGGGCCAGCGATGGCAGCGGTTCAGTCCCGTCGGAAGCGATTTATCGCCTCTGGCCACGCCGCTGATGATCCGCGGCCTGGGTGACAGTGCGTTTCAGCGGCTGCGGCAGCCGCTCCTGGAGGCGGGGTTGATGCCGGTGAAGGCCGGCGGGGCTTCCGGCCGGGCGGCGGACGGCCATGCCGCCTTCGTCCCCGGCTCGGCGATCTCGGTGGCGCTGATGACGGGCGACCTGGACGTCTCCGCGGTGGGCACGGTCACCGACGTGACCGGCGACCACCTGCTGGCGATGGGCCACTCCCTCTTCGCCGAGGGCGACGTGGAGATTCCCGTCGG
>JBEKZI010000003.1:0-109879 GCA_049510055.1 Phycisphaerae bacterium
CGGGGGCGGCCGCTCCCGTGGCGGCGCTGGTCTTGCTGTTCGACCACCTGATGAGTTTTGAAAGCGGCTGGCGCTCCCAGCCGTGGCTGTCGGCGCTGGTCTCGGTGGTCTTGCCGCTGATGACGCTGGCGGTGGGGTTGTTCATGGTGGCGCGATTCCGCTACACCCACGTGGTGAACCAGTACATCCGCGGCCGGCGGCCTTTCAGCTATCTCGTGAAGATCGTCATCATCGGCCTGGCCGCCATGCTGGAACCGTACGTCACGTTGGCGGCCGTCACCGTGGGATACGCGCTGTCCGGACCGGTAGGGGCCCTTTGGCGGTTGATGCGCCGACGTCCGGGATCGGACCGGCCTTTTGGGCAGGCCTTCTGACGGCTGAAACTTCGCCAGGATACTCGCGGCCGATGATGGCGAAGGGAATCACCAGCCCCCAGAAACTCAGTTCTTTCAACCTCTCGACGATGAGTGCCGCTTGGCCCCGTCACTTCACAAATAGGAGACGCTCGGTATAGCGAAGGCTGTTGGAGTCGTAGTAGGGCCGGCACCAGCCGTCGGTCGTATCCAGACGCAGGGGGGCCTTGGCCGTGGCGCCCTGCATGGCCGCACGAAAGCCGAAGTGCTCCACCAGGCGAGCGGCCTCGACCCCGTACAGGGTGGCAATCTGCGGGTCCCGAATCTCGATCAGGTTATCGCCATTGCATTCCTCGCCGCCGTCGGCCAGGTTGGAGGAGCCGGTGAACACGACCGGGTTGCTGTCGTTGAAATCCACCACGATGAACTTGTTGTGGATCACCTGGCCCTGCCCGCCGCTGATCTCCTGACGAAACGGCTGGGGCACCTGCTTGTGCAAGTAGGCAAAGGGGACCAAAACGCCGTGCGGAGCCGCCTGGGAGGAGCGAGAAGGCCCGTGGACCGAAACGCCCAGGTCTTTCTGCATGTCCGCGCTGAGATGCTGGGTCACGCCGTAGGAGAATAGCTGGGACTGGGTAGCCATGGACGAGAGCTTGCTCAGCACGTCGCCGCCTCCGCCCAATTCCATGATAGCAAACATCACCGAACTGCGGGCGGCGTTGAGCGCGTCTAGGACGCGCGACAAGGAGACGTTTCCGTCCTTGTGCGGGGAGAAACAAAACGATATCGGCGGTAAATCCTGGCATGCCACGTCGAACCAGCCGCCCGCCACGGGGGAAGCTGCAAATCCGGGGGCGTTGGGTTTTGGATCGTTCCAAGCCTGGTCGAATGCCTGCTGGTACAGGCCGGCCATCTGCGGGTTCGTGAAAACCAGCACGTTATTGGCCTGAACGTACAGTCCGCGGATGGAGAAATTGGCCGACCCGGTCAGCACCTTGACGGTCTTGCCACCTTTTTTCTGGATGAATACCTTGTTATGGGCAAAGCGGCGGAAGTGGCCGGTCTTGACGTGGGTCTCGCCGGCGGACTGCGCCAGAAGCTTTTTGGCCTGGGGTTCCAAGGCCGTCGAAGCTGTGTGCAGCGGGGCGTCATCCAGGTAGAACCGAAGCCGGCTGCCCATCTTTTGCAGACAGGCCAGGATGTCGGGCTCGTCAAAGTCGTAGGCAAACACGTCCAGGGATATCTGATCGTCCTGGAGGCATTCGTTGAGGAACTGGAAGATCATCTTGCGAGCGGTGTAACCGAGGAATTCGTATTGCTCGGCATAGGGGCCGGTGCTGAACTGAAGCGTCTTGGGCATTTGACGGAGAGGTTTTTCCCCAAACTTTTCGGCATAGGCCTGCGAAGAGACGTAACTGCGGGTGAAACCGATCTGGACATTTCCGCCCAGCGACGGCGACGACAACGGAAGGGACAGGCTGGCCGTGGACCCCGGCTTGAGGCCGCTGCCGGAAAAATACATCGCCGTCACGTCGTAGACGTAATCTCCGTCGACCACTTGTGGCACGAAATGCTGCCAGCGAAATCGCTGAAACGGTGCCTGATTCGAATCGGTCCATATCCCTTGCCGTTCTTGGGGCGTGGTGGCCTGCGTAATCGCATCGCTGAAGTTGAGGCGATTTTTCAGCCAAACGGGCTGCTGGCTGGGAGCCGTCAGCTGGATGGCAAAGCCGGCCAGTCCTTGCGCGCCATGCTCATCGACGCTAAACCCCAGCAACGCAGAGCCGTCACCCCTGTATGCCGCGACGGTTAACCCGTCCTGTGAGGCCGTTGCATGATAAAGATTAGACATGGTGATCTCCCTTATGTACGAGTGGTTCGCATTTCAAAACCCCGCGACATCTCGGACCCGGTTCAAATTTTCAGAAGCTACTCGAAATCATTGTCCGTTTCCCGAATCGTTTGTCAACCGGCTTTGGGCCGGAATGCCCTGAACGCATGGGAGATGAAAAACCGTCTTTGGTTCGCAAATCACTGCGGTCATCTATAAAGCGGCCTGGGCTCGCTCGCCCGTGCGGATCCGAACGACATCGTCCACGGGGTAAATGAATATCTTGCCGTCGCCCACCTTTCCGGTGAAGGCGGCCTGGCAGATGGCTTGGGTGATCTTGTCCACGTCCTGATCGTCCGCGATCACCTGGATTCTCACCTTGGTCAGAAACGAGACCTTGTAGGTCTTACCTCTGAACTGCTGTTCCATTCCTTTTTGCCTGCCGTGGCCTTCGATCTCGGTAATCATCATGCCCGCGTGGCCCAGCTTGTCCAGTGCGGAACATACGTCTTGGACCTTCGCCGGGCGGATGATGGCTTCTATCTTCTTCATAACGTAACTCCTATTTTGGTACCCGGATCATCCGGACGACTCATATCGCTCGGATGCCCATTTCTCCTGTGCGGACCCGCATGGCGTCGGAGGCGTCGATGACAAACACCTTGCCGTCCCCGACGTTGCCCGTGCGGGCGCCCTCGCGGATGATGGCCATGATCCGTGGCACGTCCCATTCCTTCACGACCACGTCGACCCGGATCTTGGAGACGAAGGATATGTTTTCGTCGTGGGAGCCGCCGTCGGCATGCCCCATCTGCCGGCCGAAGCCCTTCACTTTCGTCACTGTCATGCCGGTGATGTATTCCTCGTCCTTGAGCGCTTCGACCACCAAGCCGAGCTGCTCCGGCCGGATCATGCCGGAGACCATCTTCAGGCCGTACGTCTTGCGGACCGTGGTCATGGCCACGTAAACCAGGCTGACGATCAACCAGCCGCCCGCGATCGTGAGGCAAATCAACGCCTCTGATTTGCTGTCGTCGGTGCCGATGGCGTTCAGCCAGATGATGGCCACCAGCATGACGACGTTGGCGATCACGCCCAGCACGGGCACGATCCCGTGCTTGAGAACGCTGAATTCCTTCCTGCCCTTGAAGGCCACGATGGTCCACACGCACGTCAGGCCGTAGAGGACGAACGTCCCGAAGTTCGAGGCCAATGCGATGCCGGTCAGTCCCACGACCGAACGCACGCCCACCGCCGCGATGGCCGACGTGACGATAATCAGGAATCCCAGCGCAATGTGAGGCGTGCCGTGCTTGTCGTGCACGAAGCTGGTCATGACGGGAAGTTCCCGATCCTCCGCCATGCCGCACGTGATCCGCATGGCCGTGTTCATGCAGCTGAGGGTCGTCCCGATGACGGCGATGGCCACCGTGACGGCCATGGTGATCATCAATCCGAAGCCCAGGCCCGGAACGAGGGAGTCGCCGATGAGCTTGGTCAAGTCGCCGATTGGCGCGCTGGAGGCCGCGGCAGCCGTCAATCCGGTTATGGCCGCGCCCTTGGCATCTGCGCCGGCCAACGTGTTTCCGACCATGAGCCCGGCGGCGAAGTATTCCAGCAGGTAGGCGAACAATCCCTGGATCACCAGCGAGATGATAATGGCTCTGGGGATGGTACGTTTGGGGTCCTTGGTCTCGGCCGCCAGGGCCGTGCAGCTTTCAAAGCCCACCAGGATCAGGATCGCCAGCGTGGATTGAACCAGTACGCCGCTGAGCGAATGGCCCTTCAGGACGTCCCAGCCTCCACTGAAGGCCCATTGGGAAGCATGCTGTGGGTTCGCGACGCGATACCAGATCGCCAGCCCGCTGAAGAGAACCAACGTGACGAGTTGGATAACATTGATCCAGAACGCCGTCCTGGTCGACCCGGTGACGCCCCGGTAGGCCACGTATCCGGTCACGGAGGCAAAACCGATGGCCATCAGAGTCAACGCCTCATTGGACAGGTTCTTGCCCGAGAATTGACTGTAGATGTAGCCGATCAGGGTCGCCATCATGGCGACCATGACCCCGGGGTAGACCCAGTAGAACAGGTGAGCCGACCAGCCCGTGGCGAGCTTGGCAAGGCGGGCCGCCGACTTGGGGCCGCTGGTCTTCTCGCCCCGGCTGTCCAGGAACGCCTTCTCGGCGAAGTACGTGCAGCTGGCGAAACCGGCCTCCGGGTACATCTTGGCCAATTGCGCATAGGAAAGGGCCGTCAGGAAAGCGACGATCAAGGCCACCACGATGCCCAACCAGATGTCGCTTGCCACCGACGCACCGGCCGGCGACGTGGCCGCAGCCTGTATCTGGTACGTGATCCACAGGAACGCACCAGGCGCGATGAGGGCCATGGCGTTCACGGTGGCGCCTACAAGCCCCAATGTTGGTTTGACCGATGTAGTCGGTGTTCCGTTGTCGGCCATCGAAAGTCTCCTTACCAAGCTGCCTCGGCGGTCATCGCGATTATCGCGCGCCGCCTAGGTGGACTCATGCACAACCCATGCCAATGGCGAAAAAGCCTAAATACAGGCCAAATTCCTGGCTTTTCTCATTAGATAGCCCCTATCCGCGTTTGCTCATTCATTACTTATTTGTAATCTAGTTAGTCATAAATAACATAACCGTATGAATAGCTCACGGCCCCTCCTGTCTTTGCCGAGGGTGTCATTCATCCAAGAAACTGCGGCCGGAGGGCCTTAGCCGGCAAGGTGGGTGCAAAAAGTCTAAGACTTGGGGATGTGAACAGGGCGGACAGGGTGGTGACAGCGGCTGTGAACATTTGCCAAGGTTCTAATGCTCAACCTTGGGGGTGGGTGCTGCTTGTGGTTTAGTGGACGGGTTAACGCCGGGCACCCACTCAAAGTGGTGATGATCGGGCATTGGGGATGACAACGGTGACCTGAGTTCCCTGCCCAAGTTGGCTGGTCAATTCGACCTTGGCGCCCAGCCGCTCGGAGGCGTGTTTGACGATGGCCAACCCCAGGCCGGTGCCGCGGGTTTTGGCCTGGCCGCTGCGGGCGGCGTCGCCCTGGTAGAACCGCTCGAAGACGTGTGAGAGGTCCTTGGCGGAGATGCCGCATCCGGTGTCGCCGATGGTGACGCACAGGCCTCCCTCGTCGGGCTCGAAGCGGCAGTCCACGCGCCCGCCGGCCGGCGTGAACTTGATGGCGTTGTCGATCAGGTTACGGAAGATCAGCTCCAGCAGCTTGCGGTCGCTGCTGAAGCGGACCTGCGGACTGGGTGCGGCCACGTCCAGGCGCAGGCCCTTTTCCGCGGCCGGCGCCGTGAACTGTTCCTTCACCCAGGCAGCCAGTGCGCCGCAGGCCACTTCCGTCAGGTTGAGCGGAACCTTGGCCGATTCGACCATGTGCAGGTCGAGCAAGTCTTTAGTCATGTCCTCCAGTCGCGCCACGTGGCGATCCAGCATGCCCGTCAGCTTAGCCAGTTCCGGCCGATCGTTGGGATCGGCGGCGGCCAGCGAATCCACCGCGGCCCGGATGGTCGCCAGCGGAGTGCGCAGCTCGTGCGAGGCGTTGGCGACGAACTGGGCCTTCATGGCGGCGGCGCCCGACAGCTCGGTCACGTCGCGGATGACCAGCAGGTGGTGAATGCTGGAGGCGCCCGGAGGCACCCGGACCACGTGGACTTCGATCTGGCGGCGTCCCTGGCCCAAGTCGGTCTCGAACGCACACGACACCGGTACGTCGGAGGAGGTAGCCTGCTCATAGAAACGGATGATCTCCAGCACCGGCAGCACCGATTGGATGTGCTTGCCGCCGGCGGAGTCGGTGTCGGTGCCCGTTAGGCGTCCGGCGGCTTGGTTGATCAAGACGACGCGGTCGTCGATGTCGGTGGCGATGACGCCTTCCTGGAGGTTGGTCAGCACGGCCTGGAAGTTCTGGTGCTGGGCGGCGATTTGCCCCAGGTACTTGCCCAGGTTGTCGCGCATCTCGTTGAGCGACACGGCCAGGTCGCCCAGCCTTCCCTTGTCGCGCAGGGACGCCGTGCGAGAGAGGTCTCCGGAGGCGATTTGCTTAGCCGCGAGGCTGATTCGCCGCAGCGGGGCGTACCAGATCCAACTGGCCAGCAACCCCAGCAGCACGGCCGCGGCCGTACCCGTCAGGGCCGACCAGACAATCGCATTGCGGAGCAGCGATTCGCCCTCGGCAATCGAACGCACCGGCACCGCCACCCGCACAACCGCCACCACCTGGCCTTCGTGGCTCAGCGGCAACGCCATGTATCGAAACGATAAACCCAACGTGCCGCTGCGCCGCGTATCGTTGCCGTCGCGCCCCTCCAGGGCCGCCATGATCTCGGGCCGGTCCGCCGTGCGGTGGTTGACCATCGTCAGCGGATCGGTATCGCTGTCGCCCAGCACCCTTCCGTCGGCCGCGATCACGGTCAGGCGCGCGGAGTGGTCGGGCAGCAGCGTCTTGCAGATGTGGTCGACTTGCCCCTGCCCCAGCGGCCAGAGTTGGCGGAAATGCTCGGCGGCGACGTGGACCAGACGGGCCTGGTTGACTTGGGCTTCGGTCTGGTAATTGGCGTTCAGGCGGTTGTAGGTCACCAGGCCCGCGATGGCCAGGATGACCACCATGACCACCAGGTTGTCCAGGAAGAGCTTGACGAACGTGCTGTGGCGTTTCATGGTCCGCCTTGGGGGGCCTGGAGGCGGTAGCCCACGCCGCGAACGGTCTGAAGGTAGCCGCGGGCCTTGCCCAGCTTGCGCCGCAAAGCCGTCATGTGCACGTCGATCGTCCGGTCGGTCACCACGGCCGTCAGCCCCATCGCCTGGTCCATGAGCTGGTTGCGGCTCAGCACGCGCCCCTTGGCAGCTATCAGGGCCGTGAGCAGCTTGAACTCCGTCAGCGTCAGCGACAGCGCCCGGCCGTCAACCTCCGCCTGATGGCGCTCCTGGTCGATCCGCAACGGGCCGACCTGCAAGATACCGCCGGCCGGGGCCGAAGAGGCCGCCGTGCGCCGCAGCACGGCGTCGATCCGCGCCATCAGCACCGACATGCTGAAGGGCTTGGTGACGTAATCGTCGGCCCCGAACTTCAGCCCCACGACGATGTCGCTTTCCTCGCTGCGGGCGGTGAGCATGACGATGGACACGCCGGCCGTGCGGGGATCGTCCCGCATTCTCCGGGCGATCTCCGTCCCCGACAGGCCCGGCAGCATCAGGTCCAGCACGACCAGGTCCGGGGGGTCGCAGCAGACGGCGTCCCAGCCGCTGGGGCCGTCGTAGGCCACGTCGACCTTGTAGCCTTCCTTGCGCAACCGGCCGGCAACGAGGTCGGCCATGTCACGCTCATCCTCAATGACGATGATGCGCTTTCGAGACATGATTCCATAGGCATTGTACCGGGCCGGTGAAGATTCCCACAACGCCTCCTGGAATGAACTAGCGCAGTCTTAACGCACCCCCAAAGACCACTTAGCGCCGGCGGATGAGGATATGGAGAAGGTCGGACGGATCCTTTTTTAGAGATTTAGAGATCAAGGACAACACTCAGATCAAAGGAGAAGACGCATGAGCCACAAAATAGTCGTAGCAACGCTGGCGATGGCGACGGTAGCCGTGCTCGGTTGGGGCGCTTATCTGGCTAGCGGGCAGGACGCCAAGCCGGCGCCCGAACCGACGGCTTTGCAGATCGAAGGTTCCACGACGGTCGGGCCCATCGCGGATGAGTTCACCGAGGCGTTCAAGAAACTGCATCCGGACATCACCATCACGGTCAAGAAGACCGGCAGCGGCGACGGTGCAGCCGCCTTGATCGACGGGCGCTGCCAGATCGCCACCATGAGTCGGTTCATGAAGGACGAGGAATTCAAAAAGGCCGTGGACAAGGGCATCACGCCCGTGGCCCATGCCATCGCCCTGGACGCCGTCTGCGTGATCGTGCATCCCTCCAATCCCGTCACGGCCCTGACGGTCCAGCAGGTCCACGAGATCTACACCGGCAAGATCGCCAACTGGAAAGAGCTGGGCGGGCCGGATGTGCCCATCGTCGTCATCAGCCGCGACACTTCCAGCGGCACCTACGAGAGCTTCTGCCACGTCGTGATGGGCAAGGACAAGATGGCCCAGACCATCGAGTACGTGAACTCCAATCCGCAGGCCCACGACCGCGTGGCCACCACGGCCGGGGCCGTCGGCTACGTCGGGCTGGGGTTCCTGGACGACAAGGTCAAGGCCCTGTCGATCAACGGCGTATCCCCCAGCAAGAAGACCGTCATCGCCGGCCAGTACCCCATCAGCCGGCCGCTGTTCCTGTTCACCAACGGCTATCCGGCCCTGGGCTCGCCGGTGTACGCCTTCTGCACGTTCTACCTCAGCGAGAAGGGCCAGGAGATTATCGAGGCCAAGGGATTCGTCCCCCTGACCAACTACTAACCGCCCGCACGAGGCGCCATGAGTCAGTCTTCTGACAGCCCCCTTTCGGTGGTAAGCTCAGCCGAACCATCGGCCTCACCGTTCACCCGGCCGCTGCTGCTGACGGCGGCGGAGGATTGGATCGGCTGGTTTCTGTCCAAGCTCGGCCGGGCGGCCTTGCTGGCGGTGACCGGTACGTCGGTCCTGGCCGTCGGGCTGATTCTGGTGTTCATCGTGCGAGAGGCTTGGCCTTTCCTTCGAGATCGCGGGCTGAGCGAGGCGTTGGGCAGCACACAGTGGTATCCCCAGGCCCAGGGCCGCGAGCAGTTTGGCATGCTGGCCTTGATCTTCGGCTCGATTTACGTGACGGCTGGGGCGATGATCCTGGCCGTGCCCACGGGCATCCTGGCGGCGATGGTACTCAGCGACATCGTCCCCTTCCGCGTCCGCCAGGCCGTCAAGCCCGTCATCGAGCTGCTGGCGGCCATCCCTTCAGTGGCCTACGGATTCTTCGCGATCCTGGTGCTGGCGCCGCTGCTGCAGACGTATCTGCACCTGTCCACCGGCGCCAATGCCCTGAACGCCTCGCTCGTCCTAGCCGTCATGGCCATTCCCACCATCGTCAGCGTGGCCGAGGACGCGCTGTGGGCGGTGGGGCGCGAACTGCGAGAAGCCTCGTACGCCTGCGGAGCGACGCGGGCCGAGACGCTCCTGCGGGTCGTCGCCCCGGCGGCCCACCACGGCCTCATCGCCGCCGTCGTTTTGGGCATGATGCGGGCGGTCGGCGAGACCATGCTGGTGTGGATGGCCTCGGGCAACGCCTGCCGGATCCCCTCGCCGTGGTGGGACTGGACCCAATCGGTGCGGACCATGACGGCGACGATCGCCGGCGAGATGGGCGAGACACCCAAGGGCTCGGTGCATTATCACGCCCTGTTCATGGTGGGGCTGATGCTTCTGGTGCTGTCGCTGGGACTGAACCTGGCCACCGAGACCCTGCTGGCCCGCGCGAAGCGCGCAGCGGGAGGCAAGGCATGAATATTCCCATCCGCCAAGGGCTCAATCGCCTGTTTACGACGGCGGCGCTGCTGTCGGTGGTGCTGATCGTCGCGGCCCTGGTCGGCATCCTGCTGCCGATGGTCTGGCGCGGCGGCGGGGCGGTGCTATTCCGCGGCACGGTGGAGTTCCGCCGCATGCAGTTGGAGCAGTTCAACCGTGGCGACCTATCCACCCTGCGCGGCGAGATCGAGCAAGTCACTTCGGTGCGGCAACGGGCCTGGGATATTCTGGACCGCTTCGCCGCCGGCTTAGATACCTCGGAGCTGGCCACCAGGGTCAGGCAGATTCATCGCGACGTGGGCGTCCAATTGTCCCACCGCGGCCTGCTCCCCGACGAGGTCCAGCGCCTGCGGGCGTTGTCGCAACAGTTGCGGGATGAGCTTCTGGCCGCCTTCGGGGCCGCCGACAAGGCGGAAGGTTCCGCCCATCTGGAGGCCGTGCTGTCGCACGCCGATGAGCCGGGGTTGAAGGACACGGCCGCGGCGGTCTATTTTGACATCGCCAGGCAATACGCCCACGTCCTGACCACCGTGGACCTCAGCCGCCGCGGCGAGTATGCCCAGGCCCTGGGAGAAGTCGAGGCCGCGATGCGGGCGCTGCTGGGCCCGCGACCCGGCGAGCGGCTGCCGGCTGTGGTCATGGAACGGTACGGCGCCACTCGCTGGGACCAGGCCGCCCAGCAGTTGGACCGGCTGCTGTGGGCCGAGCGGTGGCAAGCGGACACGGCCGGCCAGACCCTCAAAAAGGTGCGAATACCCCGCGAGCAGCAATTCGCCGGCACGGAGCTGGCGGAGTTGTTCCCTTACGTGCAGCACAACGTCCGCGCGATGCTGCTGCCCCGCTGGACGTTTTATGGGCACTACTTCACCGACGACAGTCTCAGCGGCCACTATTTCGGCGGCGTGGGGCCGGAGATTATCGGCACATTGGCAATCACGGTTCTGGCGATTGCGTTCGCGTTGCCGGTGGGCGTCGTCACGGCCGGTTACTTGGTGGAGTGCGCGGGAGACAATCACGCCACGCGGCTGTTGCGGACGTGCATCAACACGCTAGCCGGCGTGCCGAGCATCGTGTTCGGCCTGTTCGGCCTGGCGTTTTTCGTGATCTACCTGCTGCCCAAGCTGGGCCTGCCGGCGGGGTCCAGCATCCTGGCCGGGGCGCTGACGCTGGCCCTGCTGGTGCTGCCGGTGATCATCCGCGCCAGTGAGGAGGCCATCCGCGTCGTGCCGCTGGCTTACAAGGAGGCGGCCTTGTCGCTGGGCGCCAGCCGCTTTCATTGCTTCATCACGGTGACGCTGCCGGCGGCCCTGCCGGGCATCCTGACGGGGTTGATCCTCAGCCTCAGCCGGGCGGCGGGAGAGACCGCGCCCATCCTGTTCACCGCGGGCGTGGCCATGGGGCCGATCCCCACCTCGCTGGCCCAGCCTACCCGCACGCTGTCGTATGGCAGCTACGACATGGCCGTGGGAGACAAGATGGCCTCGCTGGCGCCTTACAACCAGTTCGGGATGGTGGCCACGCTGATCGCGATCGTGCTGCTGCTGAACGCGGCCGCCATCGTGCTGCGGGGCCGGATATCCAAGAGATTGCGCGGCCAATGATCGCCGCCGCAAAGGACTGACGCGTGACGCAGAATGGGAGTTGGGACATGCTGGAGCTTCAAGAAATGGCGGCCCGCGCCGGCCGAGGGGCGGCCGGTGGCGAGTCGGCGGAGGCCTCCCCCGGCGCCGCGGAACAAACCGGCGGCGAGGGAGCCGAGGCGGCCATCATCCAGGCGGAAAAGTTCAGCCTCTACTACGGCGCCAAGGCCGGCGTGCGGGACATCACCATGGACGTCTGGCCGCGGTCCGTCACGGCCATCATCGGCCCCAGCGGCTGCGGCAAGAGCACGTTCCTGCGCAGCATCAACCGCATGAACGACCTGATCCCCGACATCCGCGCCGAGGGCCTACTGCTGGTGGGCGGGGTGGACGTGTACGACCCGCGGGCCAATCTCGTCCATCTGCGACAGCAAGTGGGCATGGTTTTTCAGAAGCCCAACCCATTCCCCAAGAGTGTTTACGACAACGTGGCCTACGGCCCGCGGCTTCAGGGCACTCGGCGGGAGGAGCTGGACGGCTGGGTGGAGCAATGTCTGCGGGCGGCGGTGCTGTGGGATGAGGTGAAGGACGCGATGCACCGCAACGCCCTGGCGCTATCCGGTGGGCAGCAGCAGCGGCTGTGCATCGCCCGCGCCCTGGCCACACGGCCGCGGGTACTGCTGATGGACGAGCCCTGCTCGGCGCTGGACCCCATCGCCACCGCCAAGATCGAGGAGCTGATCGTCGGCCTGAAGCGCGATTACACCATCGTCATCGTGACCCACAACATGCAGCAGGCCGCCCGCGTGAGCGACCGCACGGCCTTTTTCTGCCTGGGCGAACTGATCGAGTACGACGACACGAAGATCCTCTTCACAAAACCGTCCCGCAAGCAGACCGAGGACTACGTGACCGGCCGATTCGGCTAAGGGAAGTGCCCATGTTGGAACTTCAGAAAAACTTGGAGAAGCTTACCCTGCGACTGGAGCGGATGGGCCTGCGCGTGGCCGAGGCGGTGAACAACGCCTTCGACGCGATCGCGCAGCGGGACGTCACGGCCGGGGAATGGATCGACGAGGACGACTCGCAGATCGACCAGGAAGAGGTCGCCATTGAGAAGGAATGCATCAACCTGCTGGCGCTGTACCAGCCGGCGGCTATCGACCTGCGGCGGATCTGCTGCGTTATTAAGGTGAATAACGACCTGGAACGGATCGCCGACATCGCCGCTCGCCTCGGCCGGCGCGTCAAGCACCTGGTGGCGGGGAACATTGCCCTGGAGGACTACGCCGACTACGGACCGATGGTCCACGCCACGCGGGACATCCTGCGGCAGACGGTCCGCATGTTGAACTCCGCCGATGCGGATTTGCCGCGGCAGGTCATCGAGGCCGACCGCCAGCTCGACGCCGCCTACGCCGCCTTCACCCGGGAGGTGCTGGATGCCGCCCGCCGCTCGACCGACGTGGACACCGCCTTGACGGCGGTGCTGCTGGCCCGCTCGCTGGAACGGATCGGCGACCACTGCACCAACATCGCCGAGGACGTCTTCTTCCTGAACACCGGCGACATCGTTCGCCACAGCGCCGCGTTCAAGGCCCCGGCGGACGAATAGCCGGCTCCAGGCCGCCAGAATCCGCCGATTTTCCCCCTCGTGGTCTTCCTAAGTGCAGCGTCCTACGCCTTTAGCGCAACTTTTGCAGGGCTTTCATCGTTTCTTTTCATCCCTCCTGGACAATCGATTCCGGTGATTCGCGTGTGTTCTCGGCTCAGGCACTCAAACGGATGGAAAGGAACTCCTATGGTACTGGTCAGGAACGTCGTGGTAGGGATGCTGCTGTTGTGTGCCGTCGTTCCCTCTTGGGCGGTGGCGGCGGAGGACGAAGGGGATCTCAAGACGACCATCGAGGCGATGAAGCAGCGCCTTCGCGACCAGGATCGCCGCATCGCCGAGCTGGAAACGCATCAGGCGACGAGCCAGCCGACGACGGAGCAGATCAAACAGGTTGTTCGGGAGATGAAGGCCGACACAAAAGAGGGGCTGGGCATGCCGACCTGGTGGGACGGCGTGAAGCTCATCGGCGACTTCCGCCTGCGCTACCATGGTGATTACTATGATTTCAGGAATGCCAATGGCACCCCCAAGGCCGACCGTAACCGTGCCCGCTTCCGCCTTCGCGTGGGCCTGACCAAGACGTGGCTGGACGGCCAGTTGGAGACCACCTTCCGCCTGGCCAGCGGCGACAGCAACGACCCCACGACCACCAACCAGACCCTGACGGGGGACTACTCTAAAAAGATCGTGTGGATCGACCTGGCCTACGCCAAGTACGCCCCCAAGGCGATCAAAGGCTTGGCAATCATCGGCGGTAAGATGATCACGCCGTGGGTGACCAATGACATCTTCTTCGACACCGACGTCAACCCCGAGGGCTTCTGGGCGGAGTACAAGGCACCAAAGATCGCGGACTTTGTTGAGCCGTTCGTGGGCAGCGGCTTTTTCATCCTGAACGAGAACTCCACGGCGGGCGACGCCACGGCGGGCATCTTCCAGGGCGGCGTGAAGATGGAGGCGATCAAGAACATCAAGTACACCGTTGCCGGCATCTACCAGGACTATGCGAGATACGACACCACGGCCACGGGGAACTCCAACGTCGTTTTCGCTCGCGGCAACGATTATCCGCTGAACCTTATTCCCCGCTTTCGTGTCGCCGGCGTGAGCAACAACCTGGAATTCCCCGTGTTCAACAAGCCGCTGGTCCTGATCGGAGATTGGGCGCACAACTGCGGCGAGAACGATCCGATGCACCAATACTCCGGCCAGAACAACGCCTACTGCGCGGGCCTCAACTACGGCGTGAACAAAAAGAAGGGCGACTGGTCGCTGAAGTACCGTTACGCCTACATCGAGGCGGACTCTATGCCCGGCTACTTCACGGACAGCGACTTCGGCTATGCCAACCGCAAAGGGCACGTGTTTGGCGGGATGTATAACATCATGGATAACCTCACGATCGGTCCGACGCTGTATTTCACCCAGCCGATCTTCGCACCCACCACCACGACGGCCACCACGGTTCCCCTCAACGGCAACCCCAATGAAAAGTTGACCACGACGTTGTTTGTGGACTTGGTATGGAAATTCTAAGCCGCCCCAACGTGCGTTCGACCTCGTCCGCAGGAGGCATCCTTGGAGCGGGCCGGTCGGTCTGCTGGAGGGAGCAGGCCGACCGGCGCGGCGGGGAGTCCTGCCTGGCGGGACTCCGATCCGTTGTGCGCGGCGGCACCAGACTGCGTTGGGATCCGGCCTTCCGACGTCAGACGCAAGAAGTCAGAAAGGAAACCGTTGTTAGCCGAGGGAATCCGTAATACTCGATGGACCGAAATCACGGGGAAGGATTCTCGCAAGCCGCAAGCCGGCTCATGGCTGCGGCGGCTGATCTGGCGTACTGCCCATGGTTGCCTGCTCGGCGGCCTATTGTCCTGGCCGCTGGAGCAGGACTGGATCCGCCTGGAGCGGCGGCCCATGCCGCTGGCGAAGTTGGGCTGGGAATTCCAGGGCGCCACCCTCGCGCATCTCAGCGACCTGCATTGCGGTTCCCTGGTCAGCGAAAAGCATCTCCATCGGTATGTCGAAGTCGTCAACGCACTCGGCGTCGATTTTGCCGTCATCACCGGCGACTTCATCACGACCGCTTCGCGCCGCCACGCCAAGGCCGTCGCGGCCGTGCTCCGCCACCTGCGGGTCAAGACGGCCACCCTGGCCTGCCTGGGCAACCACGACTACGGCCTCTGGCACCCTAAGGGCCTGGGCGAGGCCAGGGGCATGGCGGACCTGCTGTCGGACGAATTGGCCGGCGCGGGGATTTTCGTGCTGCGAAACGCCTCCCGCGCGTTTTTCCGGGGCGAATCCGTGCTTCAGTTCGCCGGCCTGGAGGATTACTGGTCCCGGCGGTACGACCCGCAGGCCGCGATGGAGCTGGTGGATCGCGATTCGCCGGCCATCGTCTTGGCCCACAATCCCGACGCCGCCCCGCAGTTGGCCGCCCTGGGGGCTGATTGGATCCTGGCCGGCCACACGCACGGCAAGGCGACGCTCGATTCGCGATTCTGGAACGCGGTCTTCCCGGCCCGCTTCAAGCAGTTGGTCGCCGGCCACTATATGCTGAGTCCGAACAAGCACTTGTACGTGAATCGCGGCATCAGCAACGCGTTGCGTGTTCGCCGCGAGCACCGGCCGGAAATCACGGTGTTCACGCTCCGCGCCGCTGAGCCCTCCAGGCGATTGTCCACTCACGCTTCGCCGGGCGTTGCGGCGAGCCCCGTGATATGATTCTTTGGTGTCGGTGGCCAAGCCGCCCGGACAAGAATGCCTTATGCCCAAGCGACTGAAAATCCTGTTCCTCTGCACCGGCAATTCCTGCCGCAGCCAGATGGCCGAAGGTTGGGCACGCCATCTGGCGGGCAACCGCATCGAGCCCTACTCAGCCGGCGTGGTCGCCCATGGCTTGGACGCCCGCGCGGTGAAAGTCATGGCGGAGGCGGGCGTGGATATCTCCGGCCAGAAGTCCAAGACCACCGCCGACCTGGCCGACGTGCCCTTTGACTGCGTGATTACCCTTTGCTCTCTGGCACAGGAGGCCTGTCCGGCCTTCCCCAGTTCAACCAGGGGCATCCACGTTGGCTTTGACGATCCGCCCACCCTGGCCCGCTTCGCTGCCACCGAAGAACAGGCCCTTGCCCACTATCGCCGCGTGCGGGACGAGATTAGGGCATTCGTGGAATCATTGCCCGGTTCGTTGCGATAGACCGGCACCCTTGTTCGCGAAGGGGGATAAATTTAACCCGGATTATTCGGGCCACGGGCGGAGGTTGCTGGCACTAGGTCATCTCAAACTAGCGGGAACAGTATCGCCCGACTGACCAAAAACTGACCAACTCATCGTGGAAACGGGAATTTCCGAGGTGGGAAGTCTTCGAGCTAACAGAAGAGAACAGAATCAAATACAAAACTACGCGCGACAGGACTCGAACCTGTAACCTTCGGTTCCGTAGACCGATGCTCTATCCAATTGAGCTACGCGCGCCAAGGCTACGTCGCCCTTGATTGTCGCGGTTTGGGTGCATCCTGCCAAGAGTTTTCTCGCTTCTTGCCGCCGCCGCGGCCTCTGGCAGTCGCCGCCGCGGAAGCAGCCCCTTGGGCTTCTGGGACCGCCTGGCCGGAAGCAGGTTTTGCAGACTCTGCCGGCGGCTGCTATCATTGACTGCTTTGACAGTGCAGTCATCACGGTCTATGCGGATACCTGAGCGTCACTCATGATAAGACGTCTGCTTTTTGCGGCACCGATTGTGCTCTGGTTTTTGGGTTCGTTGTGCGGTTGCGGCGGCACGGGGCAGCCCAACGTCCAGCCCAGTCGCCTGGACAAGGGCCTGGTGATCGTATTGACCGGCGTCCACGGCCGGTTGTGGCTCAGCGAGAGCATCTGCCAGGGGCTGGACCAGGGCGGCGTGGACCAGGCCATCGAGATTTACGACTGGACCTATCACGGCCAATGGCTGCCGTTCTACAACCTTGGCGCGGTCGAGCGGAATCACCGCATGGCCCGCCAGATCGCCGCCCACGTGCAGGCCTACCAGAAGGATCACCCCGGCCGGCCGGTCACGCTGGTGGGCTATAGCGGCGGCGGACCGCTGGCGATCTGGACGGCGGAGGCATTGCCCAAAGACGTGCACGTCGATGGGCTCATCCTGCTGTGCACGCCCCTGGTGCCCGAGTACGACCTTCGGCCGGCCCTGTCGGCCAGCCGCAAAGGAATCATGAGCTTCTACTCTCCCCGGGATCGCATCTACCTGGCGATGGGCACGCTCCTGTTCGGCACGATGGACAAGCGGCATCGCGTCTCGGCGGGGAACCTGGGATTCTTCGATCCGCGGAAATCGGACGCCAGCGGGTCGGCGGCTTCGGCCCCGGCGGAGTACGACGTCTACGACAAGCTGTATCAGGTGGCCTGGCAGCCGGAGATGGCCCAGTATGGCTACGACGGCATGCATTTGACCATCGGCGCCAAGGATTTTGTCGCGGCGTACCTGGCGCCGCTGGTGAAGGCCCGGCGGTGGGATGCTCGTCTCGTGGACCAGCTTCCCGAGGCGCCTCCTGCCGGCGGCCCGACGACGGCTCCGGCGGCTGCCTCGCCGACAAGCAGGCCGTGAGCCCAAGAGACTTGATGCGCCGCACGGGGGACGATAGAAGTATTTTCCGTCAACCTCATCGGCTCATCGGCCGGCCCCAGCCGCCGCGTGAGCCTGCAAGAAAGCGTTGCGTCATGGCACCGAAGCACACGTTACGTTTTCGCGTCCGCTACAGCGAGGTGGACCGCATGGGAGCGGCCTACAACTCGCGGGCGTTGGAATGGTTCGAGTGCGCCCGCGGGGAACTGCTGCGGTCCGTCGGCCTGCCCTACGGCTGGATGGAGCAGCAGGGGACGCATCTGCCGGTGGTGGAGGCCCATCTGGAGTACCGCAGCCGCGCGGAATTCGACGACGAGTTGGAGACGATTACCACGGCCACCATGCCGGGCAAGGCGTCGGTGCGGTTCGACATTCGCGTGATTGACGCTGCCAGCGGCCGGGAAGTCATCTGCGGCTACACGCTGCACGCCGTCACCGACAAGTCCGGCAAGTGCATCCGCCCGCCCAAGTGGCTGGTGGACGCCCTTGGCCACGATGACCGGGCCTAGACTGTAGTGGCCCGGCTTTGCGAGACCGCCCAAGCGGGGCGGGCCGCGTTGCACAAAGGAGTCTTGTGATGGCCAAGCGAATTTTGATTGTGGACGACGACCCGGACATCCGCCGCAGCACGCGGCTGGTCCTGACCAAGGCGGGCTACGATGTCCTAGAAGCCGCCGGCCGCCAAGAGGCCGAGCGACAACTGGCCGCCGGCAAGGTGGACCTGATTATCCTGGACGTCATGATGGAGACCGAGACGGAAGGCTTCCACCTGGCCTATCAGATGCGCCAGGACGAGAAGCTCAAAAATATCCCCATCCTCATGCTGAGCTGCATCGAGGAAAAAACGGGCCAGGCGCTTCAGCCGAAGGAAGCGGGCGATTTCCTCCCCGTGGATGCTTTTCTGCGCAAGCCTCTGGGCCCCAAGGAGCTCACGGCCCAGGTCGCCAAGATGCTCCGATAGGTTTGGAATCGCGGGGGCGATGGCGGGAGAGTTTTTCCGGATCGGCTCGGCGATTACTCTTGCAGGCCTTCCAGGATGGCGGGGACGTCCACGTATTGGCCGATGAGGTCCCTGGCCATCTGGATGCGCTGCCGGTCGTCGGGCGTGATTTTGAAGACGGTGTCCTGCACGCGCCCGGCCAGGGTGAAGGTGTCTTCGCTGCACTGGAGGGCCGGCAGGCCCGATTCCACCAGCAGATTCATCACGTTGCTCATCGGCAGAAAGCCGCCCGTCAGTATTAGCCCCGCCACCGGCGGGGGGGCCTCTTTGACCAGCGTGTAGGTGCTGATGATGGCCAGGATGTTGTCGGTGCGGTCGCCGGGCGTGATCGCCAGGGCGCCGTCTTTCAGATAGGAGACCATGTGGTTGGCCTCCATGCCGGCCACGATGACCTTGCCGACGCGGTTGCCCATCGCCCCGGTGCCGCAAAGGATCCGCGCCCCCAGCTGCCGGGCCACCTGGCCGACGGTGGGGGACGCCAGCAATTGCTGGTAGGGCACGGTGCCGAAGGAGCGAAGGCCCAGGTGTTCCAGTCCCTTGGTAGTGGCTTCTTTGACGCGGTCGTACTTTTCTGGCCAGACCTTGTTGATGACGGTGCCCATCAGGTCGGCGCCGCGGGCGGTCAGGTAGGTCGCGCAGAGGGAGATGTCGTCCAGGGCGCGTCCGATGCCGCCGCCGCTGATCAGCATGGCGCGGGCGCCGATGAGCCGGGCCACTTCGGCGGCGGAAAGTTTCAGCGCCGAGCCCATCGCCACGTGGCCCATGCCTTCGACGATGATGACGTCGTTGTCGGCCTCCAGTCGCTTGCAGACGGTAGCCACCTTTTCCGCCAGTTCCGGCTCATGCAGCTCGTAGATTTCCTGCTCCACGCGGCCGCGGGTCAGCGGCACGGCCAGGGACGCCGACTCCGGCCGATACACGTTCATGACCTGCGATACCAGCATGGCGTCGTCGTGGACCTGCTGGCCGTCGACCAGCGTGACGCGCTGCCCCAGCGGCTTGGTGTAGCCCACCCGCAGGCCGCGATGCTGAAGGGCGCTGATCAGCCCGATGCAGAACGTGGTCTTGCCCACGTCCCGCTGCGTGCCGACGATGTAGAGCGGCTTCATGGGCTTTTTACCTTTTGCCTTCGGGCTTCGACGCGCCCGCGGCGGCCAGGCGGGCGACCAGCCGCTCGGACAGGACCACGATGTCTTCCAGGCAGAGGAACGACTCGACGTTGGTCGGCAGCAGCATCGCCGCCGACGGCGCCAGTTCCTCGTCGCCGGCGTACCACGCCAGTTGCACGCACAGGCGCGGATACACCTGGAACTCCATTGCCAGGTCGCCGGCCGGCGCCTCGCTTCGCAGCACTCGGCCGCCCAGTGCCTGGCCGGCCTGGCGCAGCGCGGTGCCGTCGCGTCCGACCGTCCGGCACAAGCGGCCGATGACGCGTTGCTGATAGATGGAGGCATATCCCCGCCCGCCCGGCAGATCGGCAAAGGTGACGGTGGGGGGTTCCGAGACGGGCTGGCCCGACACGCCCAGGTAATGCAGCGTCAGGACCTGCCACCAGGGCCCGACGTTTCGGCCGGCTGAGTCGCGCACCGTTCCAGCGTCCGGCTCGACGGTCCAGATTTCGTTCAGCACGCCGAGGGTCCACCCCTTGCTGACGGGAATGGCGCCTAGCCATTGGAGCTGCTCGGCGGACTGGGCGCGGACGGCCGCCGCAGCCCGGGCCGCGGCCTCGTCGTAGTTCCGTTGCGGCGGGGGCACGGCCGGTCGGCCCGCGGGATTAGGTGGGTTTTTTGGCATTGGCATCGGCGTCGCCTTTGCTCTCCAGCCGCTGCCGGATGCTCTCCAGACACTGCTTGGCGCGGGGATCGTTTTTGACCTCCGCCAGCCGGCGCTCCAGCTCGCGCACGTCCACCGCCTCGCCCAGGCATTGGGCGGCCGCCGGGCACCAGTCGGCGCACCGCGGCAGCGACTCCCGCAGCAGCACTTGGCCGCAGCGGCAGGTGCGCTTGGGCTCGTCGGTGAAGAATTCCACGATCCGCCCGCAGGCCGGGCAGGGCACCAGGACGCTCTCGAGGTTTCGTGGCATCATCCGGCCTGGGCATTTGAGTGTCAGCATGATTGGACCGCCTTACCCGCGTCGGGCCGCGTCGAGGAATGAATCGCAGTAGATCACCTTTCCCAGCAGCAATTCCGCCGTGATGGCCGTGGTCATCAGCTCCGTGTCCAGCGGGTCCATGATGGCCGCGTCCAGCCCGTGCGCCATGGCCATGGCCAGGTAGGTGCGGTTGATGAGATTGCGCTCGTGGCATCGCTGGGAGACGTTGGACAATCCCAGCACCAGGTGTGGCGGCGGGTCGGCGAACGCCCGCAGCTGGGAAATGGCCTCGATGCAGTGCGCGGGGTTTTTGGGGGCTACGTTAACCGGCAGGATGATGGGGTCGATGAAGAGCTTATCCGCCGGCAGGCCGGCCTCCATGGCGATGGCGATGATCTGGGCGCCCAGCTCGACGCGTTTTTCCACGTTGCCGGGCACGCCGGCGGCGTCGAGGGTCAGGCCGATCAGCCCCGCCCCGTGTTCCACCGCCAGATGCACGTATTGACTGGCGATCTCCGGATCGGCCTTGCTGGAATTCAAAATTTTCTCGCCAAGCACCTGCGGCACGACGGCCGCCATGACCTCCCATTTGGCGGTGTCGATCGCCAGCGGGGCGTCCGTCACGGCGCGGATCGTCTCCACCAGCCACAGCATGGCCCCCTTGGCGTCGCTGGCGGCAGGACCGACGTTCACATCCAACGCCCTGGCGCCGGCGGCAAGCTGCTTTTTGGCCAAGTTCTGGATGACCTTGGCATCCTTGCCGCGGATCGCCTGCTTGACGTTCTCGAACATTCCATTGATGCGTTCGCCGATGACGTACATGAGTTCCGTTCTTTCTTTTTCTATGCGTTCTTGGCCGGCATGAACCGGTCGATGGCTTTCTTGGTCTGCTGGATGGCCTGGGGGTGCCGCATGATCAGCAGCTCGGCGCCGGATTGCAGCAGGACCGTCGCCGTGGCCGCCTCCCACAGAATGCCCCAGCGGTCGCGGTTTTCGTCCGTCACGCCGGCAAACGGCGGTGCCTTGGCCTCCTTGACGCGCCACGCCTCGAACCCCACGTCGCAGATCACCGGCTGGGCCAGCAGCTTGTCGCCCCGCAGCGCCGCCAGCCGCCCGCGCTCCTGAATGCTGTAGACGTACTCCAGGCCGTAGCCCAGCGCGCCGGTGGTGGGGAAAATGACGATGTCCGACAGGGGGTACCCCGCGTCAGAGCAGAGAATGTTGATCTGCTTGGCCATGTTGATGTCCAGCGGGCTTTCGGCGATGAGCTTGTGCTTGTCGGCCAGGCACACGGCCACGACGGTGCGATAATTTTTTTCCCGCGCCGTGCCGAGCAAGCAGTTCTCGCCCTTGGCCGCCGCCGAGGCCGCCGGCAGGATCTCGTTGTCCTTCTCGTCCACGCCGCAGCCCCAGATGATCAGTGGCACGCCGACGGCCGCCAGGACTTCCTTGACGGTCTCGGCGCACTGCTGGGCCGAGCGATTGCCGGAATCCGGATGGGCGCCGGCCAGCCGCAGGCAGATCAGATCGGCCCCGAACTGGACCGCCTTTTTCGCCCAGGCGCCCGGGGAGGCCAGGGCGTCGCCGTACACCTCGCCAAGCGGCTGCGGCCAGGCGTCCCCGCCGCTGTCCCAGACCTCCACGGCGATGGCCGCCCGCCGCCCGACCGCCCCCTCGAACGCCAGGAAGGGCAGCGTGGCCGCTCCGCCGATGGCGATCGTGCTGGTCCGCGTGCCGCCTTCTTTGGCCGTCGCGCCGAGGATCATCGACGGGATCGCACCCGTCCACTTTTCCGACACGTCCGGCACGCTCGATGGCATAAAGAAAAATCCCTTCTACTTTTTCACGTTTTTTGCATTTTCCGCATTTTTTGCAAAGGCGCCCGTGCCGATCTGCGGCAGGCACAGCCGGGCCAGTGCAGCGACGGCTGCTTGGGCCGCCGGACCGGCTTGGTCGTCCAACGGCACGCCCTGCGTGCAGCGGCGATGCAGGTCTTCGTCGAACGGCACGCGAACCACGTCGCCGACGCCCGCAACGGCGAGGTCTTCAGGCAGCTCGTCCGACAGACCCGCCTGGCCGACCTTGTTCAGCACCAGCACGCGTCGGCGGACGCGGATGGGCAGGGCGTTTGCCAACGTGGCCAGGCGACGGGCCGTGGTCAGCCCCACCGACGTCGCCTCGGCCACCAGCACCAGCACGTCCACGTCGTCCACCGTCAGGCGGGAAAGATACTCCATCCCCGCCTCGCAATCCACCACGACGGCCGGATAGGCGCCGCGAAGCTCCTTGAGGTATCGCCGCAGCAGGCCGTTGACGTAGCAATAGCATTGCGGGCCTTCCGGCCGGCCCATCGTCAGCAGGTCAAAGCCGCTGGCCTCGGTGAGCACCTGGGCCAGCCACTGGTTCATCAGCCGCTCTTTGGGGATCTCGCTGACGGCCTTGGCGGCTTGGCCCATACGGTCGCGGAGGTCGGAGATTGTGCCTTCCACCGGCACGCCCAGCGTCAAGCCGAGCGTGGAATTGGGATCGGCGTCCACCGCCAGGATGGGCTTGACCCCCGCGCGTACCAATTGCCGCAGGACCATCGCCGCCAGCGTGGTCTTGCCCGAACCGCCCTTGCCGCTGAAGGCCACAAGTACGCCCATCGTTAACTCACCTCCCCGCGGCCATCTCAGCCGAGACGCGCGGGAATAATTCCATGTGTGTGTGCGGGAAGAAACACGCCGACACGAACTGGTCCATGAACGTCGGGTCGGTGCTCAACTCAAAGTACGTCATTCGCTCGGCGATGCGGGCCATCTCCTCGTAGGCCTCGGTGCTCAAGGCCGCCAGCTTCGCCCCGGCCAGAGAGGTATTGCCCACGAACCGCAGACGCTCCGGCGGGATATCCGGCAGCAAGCCGATGAAGACGGCATTGGCCAGGTTCAGGAAATTCCCGAAGGCCCCAGCCACCGCGATCTCCGAGACGTCCTGGAAGCTCATGTTCAGAGCGTGCAGAAGGACCGTCGCGGCTGCGTAGATCGCCCCCTTGGCCCGCATGAGGTTGTTGATGTCGCTCTGGGTAACCAGGACGTCCTTGGGCGTGCCCGGCGGCGAGGCCGGGACGACCAGCCATTCCGCCTCGTCGTGGCGGCCGCGGCGCATTCGCTCGCCGGTGGCTTGAGGATGCAGCCGGCCGGTCTTGTCGATCACGCCGACGCGGAGCATCTCCGCGACCAAGTCCACGTAGCCGGTGCCGCACAGGCCTACCGGGGGGGCTGAACCGACCGTGGAGTATTCCAAGATGTGATCGGCGTCGGCCAGGCGGATGTGGTCGATGGCGCCGCCCGTGGCCCGCATGCCGCTGCGGCACTCGGCCCCCTCAAAGGCCGGGCCGGCGGAGGCGCTGGCGCAGACCAGGAAATCACGGCCGCCAATGACCATCTCGCCGTTGGTGCCGATGTCGATCAGCATCCGCACTCCCTCGCCGTGCGCCAGTCCGGTGGCGTACACGCCGGCGACGAGGTCACCGCCCACAAAACCGGCCACGGATGGCAGACAGTACAGCAGGCCGCGAGGATGGATTCGCAGGCCGACCTCCGCCGCCGGCAAGGGCGGCAGATGATAGGCTGCTCCGACGTAGGGTTCCCTGCGGATGTTGGCCGCCGGCAGGTCGGCCAGCAGATGCGTCATGGTGGTGTTGCCGGCCGCGGTGATCAGCAGGATATCCTTAGCCTCCAGGTGGTATCGGCCGGCCAGCTCCCCGATCAGCTCGTTGAGGTCGCCGACGATCGCCTTCTGCATGGCCCGCTGGTGGCCGGCGCTCTGGGAAGCGTACATAATCCGGCGGATGACATCGGCCCCGTGCGCGGCCTGTGAGTTGTACTTGGCCGCGCGGCCCAGCGTCTGGCCGGTTCGCAGGTCCACCAGGTGGCAGACCACCGTGGTGGTGCCGATGTCGGCCGCGATGCAGAAGTCTCGCTCGGTGGTGTCGCTGGCCTGGACGTCGAGGATTTCCGTGTACTTCCCGCGATACGCGGTCACGGCCGTGACCTTCCAATTGCTTTGACGCAGCAGGCTCGGCAGGCGGCGGATGACTTCGATATCACTTCGTAATTCCTTGCAATCAAATGTGTTACGAATCGCCTCCTCCAGTCTTTGGAGGTCAGGCGAATTATCTCCAAGGTCAGGCGGGGCCAGTTCGAGATAAATTTTGCGGACCAGGGGCGCGAGGCGGCCGATCTGCTTGCCCAGCTCTACCGGTAGCGGCGGTTCGGCGGGGACGTGTTGTGTCGCGCCGCCCAAGCGGGAGGAGGGCGGAACCTCCACCGCCAGGTCCGACTCGACGCGGCCCTGACAGGCCAGGACGTAACCTTGCTCGGCCTCCTGGGGAGTGAAGAACTCGTTGGAGCCGCCGGCCGCCGTTCCTTGCCGGACGATCACGCGGCAGCGGCCGCAGACGCCCTCACCGCCGCAGAGGGAGTCGATGAGCACGCCCGCCTTGACCGCCGCGGACAGAATCGTCGCGCCTTGCGGCACCTGAGCGGATACTCCATCGGGGCGAAACTCCACTTTGCAGGTCTTGGCCATAGTCAAATAAAGTCCTCGCCGGCCGCGCCGGTCGGGAATATTTTTTCACACCCCCGCGTCAGTTGTTCTTCCACTCGGTCTTGAGATAGGGCCCGATTCCCGACGCCTCCTTGGGACCCACCAGGACCTCCCAGCCGGATTCATCCGCCAGGGGCGCGGTCATGACGGCCACCAGCCCCGGGATCACGAGGCGGCGGCGGTTCATCTTGTCCTTGGCGCCGGTGGCGTTCAAGGCGGCCGTGATCGTCTTGGGATTGAACTTGTCCGCCGCCCAGGCTGTCAGCACGCTGGTGCCTTCGGTGTCCACCGCCAGGATGCGGCAGGGGATGCGCGAGGCCTCGACTTCCGACTCAACGGCGTAATAGCTCAGCGAGAAATTCGTGGTGATCAGCAGGGGGCTGGCAGCGGAGACCTCGCCGACGTCGTAGAGCTTGGCCTCGACCTGCACCGGCTTTTGCGGGTCGGTGTAGATGTTCTGCCGCGTGGTCAGGATCGGCAGGAGGTGGTACGGCTCCCAGGCGTCGGCGACAACCACGGCGGCGTACTTGCAGACGTACGCGCAGGCGTCCAGTGCGGCGGCGGCCTTGTCCGCCCCGCAGGCGACCGCCAGCGACGGATAGCCCAGCGGACGGAACTTTTTGTTCAAGGCGGCCCGGCGGCTCTGCGTCAGGAAGGCCAAGGCCGCTGCCGCGCTAGATACCTCGCCGGGGGAAATCAGGATGTCCTTGACGCCCTTGGCGGCCAGGGCCTCGGTGCGTTCCGCAACGGCTTCCAGCGTCCCGGCCACGCAGAGGGGGGCGGCGGCTTTTTTTGCCAAATCCGCCAACCCCGCCAGGTCGTCCGCCGCCTGGCCGGTGCAATACAGCACGGGCCGGGCGCCAGCCAGCGGCCCGGTGGCCGCGGCGGCCAGGCTGTCAAGCCGCGGACTCATCAAGACCATCCCGATGCCCAGCTCCTTGTGGATGATTTCCGCAGCCGACCGCATCGCCTCCGGCGATCCGGATTCGTTGACCAGCGTGATCATGTCCGGGTGGAGGGTTTCCCCGACGCGGGTGAACTGCAACTGCTTGAAGGCCGCGCACGCCTGCCGCAGCATGTCCGGCGGATGGGTGTCGCAGAGTCGCAGCGCCACGGCCGGGGGATTGTAGAACTTGTCGTCGTGGCGGAACAGGGACGTTTCCTGGCCCACCTGGATCGTCTTATCCTGCGGGCCGATCTTCACCAGCCGTTGCGGCGGGGCGGAGGCCTCGCTCAGCTCCGCGCGGGCCTCCTCCGACAGGCGCGGACAGTCGTTCAATCCCGACTGGCCGGCGGCAACCTTCATCGCGAACGCCAGGCACGTCGGTACGCCGCACTCCTTGCAGTTCGCCTTGGGGAGGCGTTTGTAAATTTCCAATCCCGTCAGGGCCATGGCCTAACCTCGATTTTTCTTGTCGCGGCGGTTACATCAGCGGGCCCATGCTCAGGGCCGGATGCCCGACGCGCTGCAAGTGCTCCAGGAGCTGCTCGGACGTCGTGGCGGCGGTTTCGTCGGCGATCTTGTCCACGAAGCCCGCCAGGTTCAGTTCGGCGGCCCGCTTCTCCAGGCGCTCGCGCATGTATTCTTTGAGTTCCTTGGGCATCCAGACCAGGCGCGGCAGTCCGCCCTCGGCCCGGATGAATTTGCGGCTGGCCAGGTACAGCCGGCCCACGCCCAGGAAGCCCGGCGTTTGCGCCCCGCCGCCGACGCTGCCGGCCAGCGTCGAGAACGGCATGCCAATGGGCGTCTCGCCGGCGTATTCGCGGTTGACGACCATCACGCCGTTGGCCTCCGGCACGATGGCCAGGATGCACTCGAAGCACCCGCAGGACGTCATGGGCGATTGCAGTAGGCTGTACGCGCTGAACCGATCCACCGAGCCGTTGGACTTTTCGTGCACGAACGTGTTGACGCCTTCCCATTCGCCGACGGTCTCGTTGACGCATCGGCCCTTGGGCACCGGCTGATTGCAGCCGGTGGGGTTGATCTCGTACGACGCCTGGCCGTCCAGCCAGTTGTACGCCCCGCACAGGCCCAGCCGCTCCGGCGTGATCATGCACACGTGGTTAGGCGCGAAAGACTGGCACAGCGTGCAGGAGTAGAACACGTCCACGGATTCGTCCGTCATGTCGGCCACGCGCTCGTCGCGGGCGTTGCAGATCGGCTTGGAGCGTTGGACGATCGCCGCGACCTCCTCGCTGACGGTCGTGATAGTGACGGCGATCTTGTCCACGATGCCGCCGTACTCATCGTGCAGCTTGGCGTGAATAATCTTGCCGATGTGCTTGAGGCGAAAACCGGCCGCGATGGCCGCCTTGCTGACGCGGCACCAGATCTGGTCGCGCTGGCCGGTGTGCATGAAGCCCATCGCCCCGTTGCAGTAGCGGTGGATCTGTCGTTCCAGGATGCCCTCGAAGTCCTTTTTCATCTTTCGCCCCGCCACGCGGACGTGCACGCCCAGGTCCGAGGCGCCGCCGGCCGCTATCGCGTCCAGGTCCTGGCCGTGGACGATGATCTCGCCGTCGGTGACCTCCTCCAGGGCGGCCGAGTCCAGCAGCTCCACCGCATGAGAGTACTTGCTGCCGAACTGCGCGTGCATGTCCTCCCGGCGGATGCGCTCGCCTTCAAAGGCCGGCGAGTAAGACACGGGAATGTCGATCTCCTCGACCTTGACCTTCACGCCGCGGACCTGGATGCACGTGGGCACCAGTTGGGCGTGGTCGGTCTGGCGGACCAGCGCTTCGTAGGTCGTGACGCCCGTGGCGCGGACCTCCGGCGTGGACTCGTGATCGCTGATGACCGGGAAGCCCATCGCGATGGCCCCGGCGCCGACGGCGTACCAGTCGTCGGGGATCGGCCCGAATGTGATGCCGAAGGCGTAGATGCGGTCCTTGCAGTATTTCAGGCAGTTTTTCCATTCGCCTTTCTTGTGGCCGCCGAACATCAGCGCCCCGCGAATGGCCCAGTCCAGGATGTAGATGGCCGCGTGCGTGTCGCGCCCGACGGGCACGATGTACGTGTCCCAGCCCAGCTCCACGCCCTCGGCCACGAGCTGGTCTTTCATGCTTTTTCCGTCGCGCGAGCACAGCAGGAACGACAGGATGCTTCGCTTCTGAAGCTCGCGGACGGTGTTCACCGCGACGGCGTTGCTGGGCGCCGGCCCGAGGATCGCGGCGAAGCCCGGCATGCGCCCGTCCACCAGTTGAATGCCCAGCTCGCGGAGCACCGTGTCGGAGATGAAACCCGTGCAGCCTTCCTCGATGGGTTCCTTGTCGGCATAGCGCAGGGCGCACGTGACCTCCATGGCCAGCAGGGCGGCGATGCCCGAGTCCAGCCCGTCGCCCAAGTAGGGCAGCCACAGGCGGTCGGCGGGCACGGCCGGTAGCAGCTCGCGGCAGTGCGCCACCACCGCCTTCATGTCGGCCAGCGTCCGGACCTCCAGCCCCATCAGGGCGTACGCCATCGGCAGGAAAAAGGCCGTCTCGGGGAACTGGACCTTGAAGTCCTCGCCCTTGGCCTTGATGGCCTCGGCGAGCTTGGCCTCAGCCTCCCGGACGAAGCCGCCGGCGCCTCGAATGACTGCCGTAATGACCTCTTTCGACATGACACTGTCTCCTGTCTATCGCTATCGCTTGGAAACTGCTGGGCTGGATGTTTGAGTGTAAACGGCAGCCTCGGGCCCTTCCTTTACCATGTGAGCGACCGTCTGCAACCGCCGGCAGGCGGGGCAAAGATTTTCCAACGGTACGTGCTGGGGCAAAATGGGCCGGATGTGTTCTAGTTGTCGGCAGGGCGCGAAGGGCCGGCCGCAGGATTGGCAGTGGGCTAGGTCCATGTCGGTGTTCCACGTCTGCATTCGCCGCAGCGGGCCGTCGTCGATGCTGCGAATATGTCCCGTGGGGCAGACGGCCACGCAGGCGCCGCAGCCGATGCAGACGTCCGAGGCCTCCCGGAACGGCGTGCCGACCTGCCGGTCCACGCCGCGGCTGGCAAAACCGATCGCGCCGATCTTCAGGACCTCTTCGCACACGCGCGTGCACAGGCCGCAGACGATGCACGTTTCGTCGGGGTCGTCGGTGGGGTAGGGGGTCTCCGTCACGCCGTACTTGGCCGCCAATTTCTGAATGACCTCGCTGCTGGGGCACCGCGCCAGCAGAAGCTCCAGCACCACCCGCCGGGCTTGCTGGACCGGTTGAGAGTCCGTCTGCACCTCCAGGCCGCCGCTGGCCGGATACTGGCAGGAGGCCACCAGGCCGCTTTTGCCCTCGGCGGCGACCTCCACCAGGCAGACGCGGCAGGCGGCGTAGGGCTCCAACGCCTCGTGGTGGCAAAGGGTCGGGATGTCCTTACCCAGCCTTCGACAGACCGTCAGCAAGGTCTCGCCGGGGCGGCCTTCGGTCGCCTGGCCATCCACCACAAGTTGGAATGCCTCGTCAGCCATTCTTGTTTGCACCTTTTTCGCGTTTTTCGCCTAAAGAATCGTTATCGCTTCTCAAGGCCGTGCACACGCCGGCGGGGCAGCGCTTGTCCACTACGTGGGCGAAGTATTCGTCCCGGAAATATTTCAGCGTGCTGAGGACGGGGTTCGGGGCGGTCGTGCCCAGCCCGCACAGAGAGCCGGCCTTGACGCCCCGGGCCAACGTCTCCAGGCGGGCGAGGTCCTCGACGGCGCCCCGGCCGTCGCAGATTCGCGTGAGGATGCCCAGCATGTGCTTGATGCCCTCGCGGCAGGGCGTGCACTTGCCGCAAGATTCCTCCCGCAGGAAGTTCATGAAGTAGCGGGCCACGTCCACGACACACGTGCGGTCGTCCATGACGATCATCCCGCCGGAGCCCATCATCACCCCGGCCGCGGTCAGGGACTCATAATCGACGGGCAGGTCCAGCAGGGATTCGGGGATCATGCCGGCGGGGCCGCCGGTCTGGACGGCCTTGAATTTTCGTCCCGCCGGAACGCCGCCGCCAATGTCGTCGATGATCTGTCGCAGGGGGGTGCCCATGGGCACCTCGACCAGGCCGGTGTTGCGGATCTTGCCCACCAGCGAGAAGACCTTCGTGCCCTTGGACGTTTCCGTGCCGATGCCGGCGAACCAGTCAGCGCCGCGATTGATGATCTGCGGCACGTTGGCCCAGGTCTCCACGTTGTTGATGACGGTGGGCTTGCCCCACAGGCCGCGCTCGGCGGGGTAGGGGGGCTTGGGCGAAGGCGTGCCCAGGCGGCCTTCGACGCTGGCGATCAGGGCCGTTTCCTCACCGCAGACGAACGCCCCGGCCCCGCGGCTGACGTGCACCTGGAAATTCCACCCGCTGCCCAGGATATTCTCGCCCACGAGGCCATGTGCCTTGGCCTGCTCGATGGCGGCCAAGACGTGCCGCACGGCCAGGGGATACTCGGCCCGGACGTAAATGACGGCCTCATCGGCGCCGATGGCGTAGCCGCCGATCAGCATTCCCTCCAACACGCTGTGGGGGTTGCCCTCCAGGACCGAGCGATTCATGTAGGCGCCGGGGTCGCCCTCGTCGGCGTTGCAGACGACGTATTTCTTGTCGCCCGGCTTGTCGCGGCAGATGCGCCACTTTCTTCCGGTGGGAAAACCGCCGCCACCCCGCCCACGCAGACCGCTCCGCTCGATCTCGTCGATGACGTGCCGGGGCGAACCGCCGGCCAGGACCTTGGTCCAGGCCGCATACCCGCCGGCGGCGATGTAGTCCTCGATCGAGCAGGGGTCCACCTCCGCATTCATTCCAAGCACCAGCCGCTGCTGCCGCTCATAGAAAGGCAGACGCCGGATGTCCCGGACCGCCTCACCCGTCCGCGGATCGCGATAGCACCACTCCTCGATGACCTTCCCGCCCAGCAGCGACTCTTTTAGCAAGCGGGGCACGTCTTTGGGGGCCGGGTGAGGGTAAAAGATGTTGCTGGGGCGCAGGATGAGCAGGGGTTCCTGCTCGCAGAATCCAAGGCACCCCGTGACGCGCAGCAGGACCTTGCCGGTCAGCCGCAATTCTTTCAGGCCGGCCTGCAAGGCCTCGACCAGGGCCCCCGAACCGTTGACCATACCGCAGGTGCCGGAAGAGACGATCAGACAAGGCTTGCCGGCGCGGGCCTTGGACAGCTTGGCCCGATGGGCCTCCAGCTTGCCCGGCGAATCGAACAATTTGGCCTTGGTGGCGATCATGTTGAAGCCGGCCTGCGCGGGCCTTTTTTGTCTCTGTCTTTTTCTTTGCCTTTACCGACGGTGCGAAGCAGGGCGTCGGCCTTGTCGGGGGTCATCTTGCCGTGGTAGGCGCCGTCCAGCACGACGATCGGCCCTATCGCGCAAGCGCCGAGGCAGTTGACGCTGACCAGTGTGAATCGGCCGTCCGCCGTGGTGCCGCCCGAGGCGACCTGCAATCGCCGCTGGAGGTGTTCCAGCATCGTCGTCGCCCCGCAGACGTGGCAGGCCGTGCCGGTGCAGACGGTAATCTCATGCTTGCCTCGCGGCGTGAGGCGGAAAGAGCGGTAGAACGTCGCCAACCCGTACAGCCTGGCCAGCGGCACGCCGAGTTCGCGGCTGACGGCCTTGAGCACCTCGGCGGGGAGATAGTCGTACTGCCCTTGGACTTCCTGGAGCAGCATCACCAGGCTGTCGTCGCCGGCGACGTACTGGCAGCACAGCTTCGGAACGGCTTTGAGATCAACGGCCACGATTTCGCTCCATGGCTAAGCGGGCGGCGTCCTCTCCCGCGGCGATCTTCGCCGCGGCCTCTTGTCGCCGCCGCTTTAGCCATTCATCCACTTCGCAAAACTCCAGCGCCCCGGTGGGGCAGCCGGCCACGCAAGCCGGTTCCTCACCCTCCTGAGTGAGCTGGAGACACAGGTCGCACTTCACCATCGCCTTGCCATCGCGGGAAAGGTCAATGACGCCGAAGGGGCAAACCTGCAGGCAGAACTTGCATCCGATGCACTTGGCAGACTCGATGAGCACCGGCCCGTTCTCGACGGGGCGATGGATCGCCTCGGTCGGGCAGACCGTCATGCACGGGGCGTCCTGGCAATGGCGGCATTGCAGCGGGATGCCGCACGTCCCGGCCGCCTCCACGTGCACGCGCGGCTGCGGCGGCGCAGCGGACGCGACGGCCTCGGCCAGGCTCTTGGCCTCGCTGTGCGCCATGGCGCACTGGAGCACGCAGGTCTTGCACCCCAGGCAGCGCTGCTCGTTGATGACAATCATCTTGGCCATGGGAGGCTCCTTGCTAGACGGCCACGGCGGCGGCACTGGCCGTCCGCGGGGCGTAGGGGACCGGGTACATGGGGCCGGGCAGGTGCAGGGCGGCGCGCTTGGCGTCGATGTGGTCGATGATCAAGCGGGCGGCCTTGATCGGGTCGGCCTCAAAAGCGAACTTGCCGCCGAACAGTTTCTCGATGCCGCCGCAGAGGAACTCGGTCAGTTGCGGGGCGCCCTGGACCGGCAGCGGCTCGCCCAGCACGGTGAAGACGCCCGAGGCGACGGCGTAGAAGCCGATGGCCACAGCCTTCTCGCTCATCCATTCCGGCGCGGCCGCGGCCACGGGCAGGTCGGCGATGCTTTGGCCCAGGCCTCCCTCGGCCACGACCCGGGACAGGACCACCAGGATGCGGCTGATGTCCACGCAGGAACCCAGGTGCAGCACGGGCGGAATGCCGACGGCCCGGCAGATTTCCCGCACGCCGGCCCCACCGTACTGCTCCGCCGCCTCGGGGCACAGCAGGCCGGCCTTGGCGTCGGCCACGGCGGAGCAGCCCGTCACGGCGACCAGCACGTCGTTGGCGAGCAGTTCCTTGGCCATGGCCAGGTGCCCGTAGTCGTGGGGGAGAATGCGGGGGTTGTTGCACCCGACCACGCCGGCCACGCCGCGAAGCCGGCCGGACATGACGGCGTCGTTCAGCGGCCGGTAGCTGGCGCGGTAGCGGCCACCCAGCATCGTGGCGATGTTCTCCGCCGTGAAGCCGGCCACCAGCGGCTGGCTGTCCGGCGGCACGCACGGGGCGGCCTTGCGGTTGGGGAAGTTCTCCACGGCCATGCGGACGATCCGCTTGGCGGTCGCCAGGGCCTTGGATTCGTCGAACTCCACGTGCTCGGCGTAGGGGAACTTGGCCTTGGGCGACGTGGAGATGAACTTGGTGTGGAATTTTTGGGTCAGCTTGCCCAACGCCGGGAAGACGCACTGAACGTCCACCACCATCGCGTCGACCACGCCGGTGGCCACGGCCAGCTCCTGCTGGAGGAAGTTCCCGGCCAGCGGGATGCCATGCCGCATCAGAATTTCGTTGGCCGTGCAGCAGATACCGCCCAGGTTGATGCCGGTGGCGCCCTTGCTCTTGGCCAGGGCCAGAAGCTCCTTGTCCTGTGCGGCGGCGACGATCATCTCCGAAAGCGTCGGCTCGTGGCCGTGGACGACGATGTTCACCATGGCCGGGTCCAGGATGCCCAGATTGGCCCGGCTGCGGACCCACGTGGGCGTGCGGAACAGCACGTCGGACAGCTCCGTGGCGATCATCGAGCCGCCCCAGCCGTCCGCCAGGGCCGCCCGGACGCCTTGAAGAATAATGTTGGTGGGTTCGTTGTCGACGCCCATGTTGGTGCGGTGCATGATCTCCACGACCTCGCGGTCCACGCCGCGGGGCACCACGCCCGCCTCTCGCCAGCGGCGGCGCTGGTCCTGGGGGGCCCGGGCGGCGAACACCACCTCGCCGTGCTGCTGGCCGAACTGGCCGAAGGCGATCGTGGCTACGGCCAGGGCGATCTCGCGGAGGTCCTTGCCGTCGGTGGCCACGCCCAGCTCGCCGGCCAGGGCGCGGAGCTTGACGGGGTCCTTGATCTGATAGTCGCAGTCGGCCCGCTCGGCCGCCATGAGCAGCGTGTGGGCGATGTCCCGCCCGTGGTCCGAGTGGGCCGATGCCCCGGCGGCGATCATTCGCACCAGGTTCCGGGCGGCGATGATATCCGCCGTCGCCCCGCAGATGCCCTCGGAAGGCCCGTCGCCGAAGGGGTCGATGCGGCAGGGGCCCATCTTGCAGTTGCGGCAGCAGATGCCCAGTTGCCCAAAGCCGCATTGCGGCTCCATGGCCTCCTGGCGGTCCCAGGCGACCTGGAGGTCCTGGGCGGCTGCTTTGGTCAGCATGGCTATGGTTGCAGGGTCAACGCTGCGTTGTTGAGGGGTTTTCACAACGGCACCTCTTTTCTTGGATTGGGCGGTCAGCCTGGAGGCGTCAGAGGCCGAGTTTGGCAGACTTGCACAACCCTCCGTGATCAGAACGGTACACTGGCCATTTCCTCCGGCCTGTCTGGATGACTACGTCCCTGGAAGGTAGCAAAACACCGGTTGTCCAAGCAACCCATTTTTCAGGCAAAGCCGGGCAAGACGGCCGGGTCGCGGATTGCCTTGCAGCAAACGGGCAAGGCGGATAAGCTCCCGCCTTCCGACCGGAGGGAGGGACAGGGGGATTTCAGCGAAGATAAAAACGAAAACGAGCACGGGGCCGGAGCGACGATGAAGCTGGCGATATCGGGCAAGGGTGGGGTGGGCAAGACGACGCTGTCGGCGATGCTGTCAGCCGCGTTGAGCCTGGAGGGCCGCGGCGTCGTCGCCATCGACGCCGACCCCGACGCCAACCTGGCCTGGGCCCTGGGGGTGCCCGCCGAGGAACGCATCACGCCGCTGGCCGAAATGCGGCAGCTCATCCAGGAACGCACCGGCGCCAAGGAAGGCTACGGGGCCTTCTTCAAGCTCAACCCGCACGTGGAGGACATCCCCGACGCCTATTGCCGGCGGATCGGCAATATTCGCCTGCTGGTGCTGGGGGGCATTACCCGCGGCGGGGACGGCTGCTTATGTCCAGCTACCGCCTTATTGAAGGCCCTGCTAGTGCACCTGGTGCTCGGCCGGGACGATGGCCTAGTCATGGACATGGAGGCCGGCCTGGAGCATCTGGGCCGGGCCACCGCCCAATCTATGGACGCCCTGGTCGTCGTGGTGGACGGCGGCGCCTGGAGCATCCAGACCGCCCGGCGGGTGCGAAAGTTGGCCGCCGACTTGGGTCTGCGCCGCGTCGTGGCCGTGGCCAATCGCGTGGACCGGCCGGCGGAGCTGGCAAAGATTGCCGGGCGCCTGGAAGATATCCCCCTGGTCGGCCATTTGCCGATGGATGATCGGCTGGCCGCGGGCGTCATGCGAATCGCACCCGGCGGCCGGGCCGAAGCCGCCGAGGTGCTGACGGACCATCTGGAAGCCGCCCGAAAAATTCTTTCGGAGATTCAACGTTTAGACGCACATCACCGCTAAGGAGAGTGATCATGGCCGCCGCCGTTCCTTCCGATATTGAAATTTCCCACGCCGCGACCCCGCGGCCGATCACCCAGATCGCCCAGCAGGCCGGCATCCTGCCGGAGGAGCTGGAGCCTTACGGCAGCGTCAAGGCCAAGGTGAAGCTGAGCATCCTGGACCGCATGGCCGGCCGGGCTAACGGCAAGTACATCGACGTGACGGCCATCACGCCGACGCCGCTGGGGGAGGGCAAGACCACCACTTCCGTCGGCCTGACGCAGGCGATGGGCCTGGCGGGCAAGAAGGTCTTCCTCTGCATTCGCCAGCCGTCGATGGGCCCGACGTTCGGCATCAAGGGCGGGGCGGCCGGCGGCGGCTACAGCCAGGTCATCCCGATGGAGGAGTTCAACCTGCACCTGACCGGCGATATTCACGCCGTCTCCATCGCCCACAACCTGCTGGCGGCGGCCATCGACGCACGCATCATGCACGAGCACGACATGTCCGACGCCGCACTGGTCAAGGCGGGCCTGAAGCGCCTGGACATCGACCCTTACAGCATCACCTGGCGGCGCGTGGTGGACGTCAACGACCGGGCGCTGCGGAACATCGTCATCGGCCTGGGGACGCGCGAGGACGGCCGGCCGCGGCAGACGGGCTTCGACATCTCCGTGTCCAGCGAGGTCATGGCCATCCTGGCGCTGGCGACCGACCTGAAGGACATGCGCGAGCGCCTCGGCCGGATCATCATCGGCACGGACCGCCGCGGGCGGTTCATCACGGCCCAGGACTTAGGCGTCCACGGCGCCATGGCCGTGCTGATGAAGGACGCCATCAAGCCCAACCTCATGCAGACGCTGGAGGGCCAGCCCGCCTTCGTGCACGCCGGGCCCTTCGCCAACATCGCCCACGGCAACAATTCCATCGTGGCCGACCGCATCGCGCTGAAGCTGGCCGACTACGTCATCACCGAGAGCGGCTTCGGCGCCGACATCGGCATGGAGAAGTTCTTCGACGTCAAGTGCCGCATCAGCGGCCTGGTGCCCAACTGCGTGGTGCTGGTGGCCACCATCCGGGCGCTCAAGATGCACGGCGGCGGGCCGAAGGTCTCCCCCGGCCGCCCGCTGGACAAGGCCTACACGAAGGAAAACCCGGCCCTGCTGGAAAAGGGCGTCTGCAACCTGGTGCGGCACATCGAGATTGCCAAGATGTTCGGCGTGCCGGTGGTGGTGGCCGTCAACAAGTTCGCCACGGACACCGCCGCCGAGGCCGAGTTCGTCCGCCGCGCCGCCCAGGCCGCCGGGGCCGAAGATGCCGTGCCCTGCGACCACTGGGCCAAGGGCGGCAAGGGCGCCGTCGCCCTGGCCGAGGCCGTCGTCGCCGCCTGCCAAAAGCCCAGCAAGTTCCAGTTCCTCTATAAGGACGACCTGTCCATCAAGGACAAGATCGAAACCATCGCCAAGAAGGTGTACCTGGCCGGCGCCGTGACCTACGAACCGCTGGCCGAGCACCAGATCGCCCTCTACGAAAAGGCCGGGCTGAACCGCCTGCCCATCTGCATGGCCAAGACGCACCTGAGCCTCTCGCACGATCCGGCGCTCAAGGGCGTGCCCAAAAACTTCACCGTGCCCATCCGCGAGGTGCGTGCGTCGGCCGGGGCGGGGTTCCTCTACCCGCTGCTGGGCACAATGCGCACGATGCCCGGCCTGCCGTCGCGCCCGGCCTTTATGGACGTGGACCTGGACGACAAAGGCGGCGTGGTGGGGTTGTTCTAAGCTGCCTGTGAAAAAAAGGTGGCGGGGCTCCTGTCCCGCCACCTTCATATTTAAAGCGTTATTCTGCCGGCCTACTTCAGCTCGGTGAACAGCAGCACCCGCGGCTTGGTGGCGGCCGTGGTGCAATTGCTGCGGTCGATCACGGCCACGTATCGCCGGTAGGGGTCCGTGGACAGGGGGGCCGCGGAGCTGCGGCCCGCCGGCACCACCTGCACGCGGATGAAGGCGATGTACACGTCGCTCCGCACGGTCACCTGATTGGCCAACCAGCTATAAAGCGTGTAATACTTGATCGGGTCGCCGGAGGGATAGGTCGACAGGCCGTCATCGCTGCCGCTAACGCTGGGATCCACGGCATAGTTGTTAGGCGGCTTATTGCTGTTGTAGTAGTTATTGGCTGACATATTGGCCTCGTGCAACGGAATGGCCACTTCGCCGGCACAGACAAAGCCGCGCTGAATCCGCAGATTGGTGATGCCGGTGGTGCTGGCCGCCCGAGTGCTGTAATCATGGCCGTTTGCCGCCATGGTCATGTCGCGATAGGCGATGATCTCATCGACCATCGTGTTCGCGTCAGTTATTGACAAGGACGCGATGCCGGGCAGGCATTTGAGGACCGCACGCGGGGCCGTGTTGATGTTGATCTGGCCTTGGATGTTGTAGTTGGGGTCCGGCGGCAGGAGATTGAAGTACTCGCTGACGGCGCAGCCCAGCGGCACGGCCGGAAAGGCCCCGGCAGGCGTCGACAGCGATACGGTTCCTGCCGGTCCAACGGTGAGGATGCGCATCATGTCGCCCAGGCTGATCATGGGGCCGTTGCGGACATAAACCGGCGTGGGAGTCCCGCTTGTGGGCAGGAATGGATTGGGTAGGCCCATCTTGGGTCCACTGGGGAGCGTGTAGTCATAACCGCTAGGGTCGCTATAATTAGGGTCGGTGACGATGGTGTTGGAGTCGAGTATACGATAGCTTTCTACGCTGTAGCCGGCGGTACTGAGAACGTCGTTACGGAAGGCGGCCATCCAGCGGGACGAATTGGCGCTGGGGGGCGGCATGGTGAGTGCCGGTGTCTGGTCGACACAGACCGTCCCTCCACCGTTTGGGTCTGTCCATATGATTTGTTGGACTCCGTCAAGGGCCAGCGAGGCCACCAGACGTGAGGCGGGGTCTGGCATATTGGGGTCGCCGGTGGGTGTCGTCTGTACGGAAGAATCGGAGATGAGAAAGCGTCCTCCATTGCCGGGGATGGACTTGCCCGTGAAGGATGTGCCACCCTGGATGCTGTAGTTATCCAGGAGGATGGTATTGACGTAAGGATTGATGAGTTCCACAGCGGATATTGATGACGTGTTTGCATCGGCGTCGGATGTTTTCTTCCAGAACACCTTGGACACGAACGGATGCCGCGCCACGCCGTAAACGTAGGTGTTAGCCGGAACGTTAGAATCCAAGATATTCACGTCCAGCCGGATCACCGCGTTGGGATCCACGTTGAGGTAGTTCTTCAGGTTCACCACGAGCTGGGCGGCCTTGATCTGGTTGCTGTTGGAGTCGGGGGGCAGCGGGGCGGTGGGATAGTAAGCTTGAAGCATAGCCCGAAAGGCGCTATACATGTTGGCATCACTCGCAAGAGGGTTGGGATCCTGCTTGAACTGTGTGGCGCCCGAACGGTAGGTCCACAGGGGGCTGAGGGTCTTGGAGGATGAGACGGTCGTGAAGTTGAAAGACCCTTTCGTGGCTATAAGATTACCCACTGTAGCCAATCGTCCGACGACCGTGTTGGGGTCCACGTTGGGGTCCGACAGGTGGCCTAGGGCCAGCATATCGCCCATGTCGTAGAGGCCGCTGCTTCGACTGCTCGCCACAGTGCCGGCATTGGCCAGGAGGGCGGCCATGTTGCAGTCGGAGGCGTCCATGACGTGGACGGCGTTGGCGTCCCGGGTGGTGTTGGCTATGTTGACGTTCAGTAGGCCGGCGGCGTCGATCATCCGCACGGCCGCGAAGAACTTGTTACCCTGGCGGTCGGTGAGACCCGTGTCGAACAGGTAGGCGTCGCTGACGCTATCGCCATCCGTATCCACCACAAGGTTCGGGTCGACATTGGGGTCTACGGTATTGAAATTATAGGTGTCGAACGTCGCACTCACGCCGGACATGTGCGAGACATGAGGCCACTTGCGGGGCGTGCTGTTGTCACGCTCGATGCTGGCCAGGGCGCTGTCGAACCATTGATTCGGATCAACGGAGGTGACTCCATTGCTCGCCTCGGCAGGGTAATCGATCATCTGCCGCTCGGCGATGCTGGGGTCGGCGTTGCAATTGCCGTAGATCACGTTGGAGGCGTTGATGTACAAATCCGCCACGCGATTGGCCAGGAGGCGGTCCAGGACGCTTTCGGCCACGTGGCGCTGGGGGGCGGTGTCGGCCATGGCCTGGCTGGTCTGGCGGTCCAGGCGGCTGACCAGCAGCAGCATCGAGCCCAGCATGGCGATGATCGTCAGCAGGCCGATCACCAGCAGCAGCACCGAACCGCGATGTCTCTTGTTTTGTTTCATGTTCGCACCTATCTCACTACCGCGGAACAGGACAGATTACCTCGTAGTCCATGTAGTCCTTGTTGGGGTCGTTCCCCGTCTTGAGGCGGAAGTTGACCTTAATGGCCGGAGGAAGGGGGTATGGACTGGCCGAGTTGGGGTCTTCAAAAGCCGTAGTCGTCCAAAGTTGAAGATTGGTCGCAGTGGTCGTGACCCAGGTGTTGCCGGTCGGGTTCCACCAAGACACCCTGAACTGAGCGCACGAGCCAGCTAGCAGCGACCAAAAGCCGTTAGTGTCCAGTGCGACGGTCTTGGGGATGTTGGGGTCGGCGCAATACGTTGGCATTTGGTTGACGGTGTCAATGCGAGAGGGGCAATTGGGGTCGTATTGCCCCAGCCAGGTGTTCTCTACGTCGAGCGTAGTGGTCGCGGCGCCGGGCAGGAGCAAGGTAGCCTTGCGCCATAGATTGCCGTTGGCATCCAGGCCATAGGCGATCCGAGCGGCGTTGGCGACGGAGTCTTTGGTCGTGGAAGTCGTGCCGGTGAAGGTGCCCACGGCCGTGAAGACCAGGCGATTGTTGGGGTCGGTGGCGGGGTTATTGGGGTCGTACACGGCCAGGAAGCCCTGGGGCGACAGGCGTGCCATGTCGTCGCGGAGGACCTGGGCGATGGCCGAGGCGGAGGCGTTGGCCTGTATGAAGGCGTTGGACATGTCCGACACCGTTCGGGTCTGCGCCAGGATCGTGCTGAAGGCCACCATGATGAGGGCCAGTATGCCCATGGACACCAGCAGTTCGACCATCGTCATGCCATGGCTTGGTCGCCGGGCGGGTGAGTGAGCGTCAAATTGTGCCGAACGCCTTCTCATGTTTTAGGCTCACGGATTCAGGAGCACGTCGGCCACCACGACCGCCGTGGCCGGACTTTTGGCCGTCGCGCTGGGATCCACGATTACAAAGGCACCGCCGCCGGTTGCGCTCAGCGCGCGGTCTAATGTTCCTTTATTGGGATTGCTGGGATCGCTGGAATCGCGGTCGATAATCTTGGCCCAACTGCCGTCGGCGGCCACGATGAGAGGGGAACCTATGGGCGCGATGGTTCCTAAAGCCGCCACGGTCACGCCATTGGAGGTGGTCGTGCTAAAGGTGGTGGACAGGGCATTCACGATATTTGCGCTGGATTGCTTGTTGTAGGAGACGATCACAAGCTGGACCGGGCCACTGGGGTCAGCCGTATCCAGCCTTCGGCCTAGGACCACGAATCCTCGCGTGGCGGCGCCGGGCGCGCTGGGGTCGTAGAGGTAGTGTTGAAGCTCTCTATCAATGGGGGGACTAGCCATGCTTTCATCCACCACGCAAACGAGGGAGCCGGCCGTTTGGTTGATGGCGGAGTTGTGCAGCATCGTCTGGGCCACGGCCAGGCCGTTTTCGGCGACGATGGTGCCGATGGAATCCTGACCGGACTGCTCGTTGAGCCTGATGGCGGCGGGGAACAGGGCCGCGGCCATCGACAATCCGATGGCCAGGATGCCCAACGCCAGCAGCAACTCTATAAGGGAGAACGCCCGTCGCGCTCGATTCCGTCGGCCAATATGGCGTGCGCGTCTCATGGGCCTATCTCCCTAAAACCGTGCCGGTGTAAAGGTTGATGGCCAATAGCTGCCCGTAATTGGTCAGGTAGGTGGGCTTGTCGGTGGCCTTTAGGAACTTGTCATAGTCAAACAGCACCGCCGCCTTGACGGAACTGTTGCAGGCGGAGTTATCGGCGTCGGAAGAATTCCACAGGTAAGCCCTGCTGGTCGTCGAGTTTGCAAAGCCGGCTGTTGTGTTGTCGAAAGTTATGGTCTTTCCGTCCTCCAATTGCCCATTGGACGCGAACACGAAGGTCAGAGTGGTGAAAAGATTCAGTTGGTTGGGGTCAGGACGGTAGTTTCCACCGGCCACACCGCCGAAGGCCATCGAGGCGGGCATTTTTTGGGGCGCATAGCCCTCGGCCAGGATGAAGCGATTGGGGTTGGCGCTGTCGTTGGGGTCATGCCAGATGATGGCCGAGAAGCACGTGTTGGTCAGGTTCTTGAGGTACGGGGCGTTGGTGTTGTTGGCGTCGGCCAGTTGGATGTGAACGCCGGCGTAGGTGCGGTTCTGGATAGCCACCATGCGTGCGGCGGCGAGTTGCCCGACCAGGAGGTTATAGGCCTGGGCGTCGGAACCGGCGGTGAACAGGCCGACGATGCTAGGCAGCACGACGGTCGCCATGAGGCCGATGATGAACAGCACCACCAGCAGCTCCACGAGGGTGAAAGCTTCGGCCCGCAGGCTGGGGCCCGAAGGAACCTTGGTCCATCGCATTGTCGTCGTACGTCCCGTCATGGTCCAACCGCCTCATTGACTTTCGTCCGAGCGAATATCGTCCTCGCCGTTGGGATCGCCGGCGGATGTCCCGCCGAACTTTCCGTCCGGACCTTCGGAGATGACCACGGGCTTGCCGCCCAATCCGCCATTGGGGTCATAGTGCATGTCATGTCCCCAGGAATCCTTGACGGCGGAGTTCGAGTCGCCGGTCCAGGCATCTTTGGGCAGCTTCAGCAGTACGTCCGTAGCTGCTTTGGCGGCGGCGGCCTGAGCGCTAGGGTCTTTTCCAGTGAGGTAACGCATCAGGTCTATTCCGCTGTTATTGGGATCGGTAACAGGCGGATATCCTTGGGGGATGTTGGCGTCGTGGAAGGCCTGGATGGCCTGCATCAGGACCTTTTCGGTGGAGGCGGTTTCGCGAGAGGCGGCGGACTTCATCACGTATCCGGCCACGCCGGCGACGATGGCCGCCAGCACGCCCAGGATGAAGATCACCACCAGCACCTCGACAAGCGTGAATGCTTTGGTCGAGCGGCGGGCCGCCGCGTTATTTGTCCGAATGCTCCTCACGTTCTCACCTCGCAGGTCCGCCGATTACGGCAGTTGTGCGCTGGGATCGAAGTTGTCCACGTCGTCCGCCGTGCCGTACTTTTTGTCCGGCCCGGCCGAGATCAGTATGTAACTGTCGCTGTTGTATGGCTTGTAGGTGCCACCCGTAAGATTCGCTACTCGGTAGTCCTGAATATAAGCGGCAAATTTCCCACTATCGGCGATGGGGTCACGCGAAGGAGTCAGGAAATGGGTGTTGTCCGATTCGACGTAGCTTCCGCTTGCATTGGGCTCAAAGTACAGCACGGGCCAGTTGAAGGCATCCACGACAACAGGGGCAGAAGGATTTCCACCGCTCCCGTTCCAGCTAAAGTTCTTCAGTGTGTTGGGTGAGCTGATGGTGGTCTTGCTGATGTCGATGAACGGCCCAAAGCTTGGATCAGAAGTATTAGAATCATAAACATTGCCATTAGGGAAACCTTTCGTGCCCAACAGGTCCTGACCGGCCAGGGCCAACACAAGCGTTTGAGCCCCGTCGACGGCGACAGTGTTGAGCGTGCCGGTCGAAGGGGGGTATACCTTGCCGAGTTTCGTTTCGATCTTGTACATATCCAGGCCGGCGCTGAGGGTATGGATGAGGGCCTTGGAGGAGGTGGACTTGGCGAACGTACGCGCGTAGTCCAGGCTGGGGACCAGGATGCCGGCCAGAAGGATGATGATGGAAATGACCACCAGAAGCTCCACGAGCGTGAAGCCTTTAGCCCTGAGGGGCCGACTCGAAGGGCCTTCGGCTCTGAGGTCTTCGACACTGAGCTCAGACGAAGTGCTCAGGCTCGAAGAGGCCGCGAGGCGAAGGGCGAAGCGTTTGTCGGTTTTAGACTTCATAAGTCACCTCCGCTATGGAAGCAGATTGTTCCCGGTAATGGGGAAGTTCGTGATGTCGTCCTGCGTGCCGAACAGTCCGTCCGGCCCCGCGGATATGAGCAGGTAGGATTTCGGATTCATCGGCTGGGCGGAACTGGTGATAGCTGGATTGTGGATGAAGCCGTTGAAACCCGTTAAGCTTTTTCCATCTCCAAAGGTTACGGTGCCCGTGTTGGCGATCCAGTCGTCGGTCTTCTTGTTCCCCGTCCAGGTTTTGTAGAAGGGCAGGTTGTCGTTGTAGGCGTACTTGTTCATCCCTGTGTTGGCGTCCGTGGCCGCGTAGTACAGGACAGGCCTTCCGAAGTCGTCGATAATGGCGGGAATGTTGGGGTTGGCCTCCGTGGAGCCGACGTAAATATTTTGATTCGAACCGCTTGTGGTGAGGTTCTGGATGGTGGCCTTGCTCGTGTCGATGAAGGGGCCTTCCCGGGCCGTGTTGGGAGTGCCGGTGGTCAGATTGTAATAATTCTGAATTTGGTTGTTCGAGTTGATGCTCTCAAACCCCGGCGGAGGCGGGCCAAGCAGGTCCGCTCCGGCCAGGCCCCAGACGAGCATCTGGGCGCCATACACCTTGGTGGGGTGGGCCTTGCTGGAATCCTGCCCAGCACCCGAATAGGGGTTTCCTCCCTCATCGGTGTCCCAATAGGAGGGGGGGTACGCATCGCCAAGGGACTGGTCGTTGCGGAACATTTCCAGGCCGCCGCTGATGGTCTTGATCAGGGTCGTGACGCGGGCCTTCCGCGCAAGCACTTTGGCCCCGTTGAGGGAAGGCATGATGATGGTGACCAGCAGGGCGATGACGGCGATCACGACCAACAGTTCCACCAGGGTGAAAGCGTTAGCCCTGAGGGCTCGGATCGAAGGGCCCTCGGCCCAGATGCGGCGCGTCGAGGAGTTTTTTGCTGTTTGCGTTTTCATGGCTAGCACCTTTCGCATGAACGACCGCATTTATCTTCCAGTTCCAAGTCCTTGGATCATGGACACCAGGGGCATGAACAGGGCGATGACGATGGTGCCGATGATCAAGCCCAACATGATGATCATGACCGGTTCCAGCAGGTGGGTCAGGTTGCCCACGAGGCCGTCCACTTCTTCGTCGTAGGTGTCGGCGACCTTGTTGAGCATTTTGTCCAGTTCGCCGGTTTCCTCGCCCACGTCGATCATGTTGATCACCATGGGATCGACGATTCGGGCGACCCGCAGAGGGGCGGCGAAACTTTCGCCCTCGCGGATGCCCTCGCGGACCTTGCCCAGCGCCCGGGAGTACACGTCGTTTCCGGCGGTCTCGGCGGTGATGGTCAGCGCCTCCAGAATGGGCACGCCGGCCGCCAGCAGCGTTCCCAGCGTGCGGCTGAACCGCGCAATGGACGTCTTGCTGATGATCATGCCGAAGATGGGCACGCGAAGCTTCAGAAGGTCCAGTATGTACCGTCCGCCTTGAGAGAACCGGATCAGCTTCAGGAGGACCACAACGAGCACGGGAATGCCCAAAAGGACCGCCCAGCCGCCTTTGACGACCCAATCGCTGGTGTTCAGGAGAAAGCTGGTGATGGCCGGAAGCTTAACGCCCATGCCTTGAAAGATGTCTTTGAACTTAGGGATAACGAACGTCAGCATCATGCCCATGATGGCGCAGGCGAAGCTGATGACGGCGACCGGATAGATCATCGCGCCCTTGACCTTGCTCTTGAGGGATTGGCTTTTTTCCATGAAGTCGGCCAGGCGGAAGAGGATGGTGTCCAGCACGCCGCCCACCTCGCCGGCGCGAACCATGTTGGTGTACAAGCGGTCGAAAGCCTTGGGATGCCGCGCCATGGCCTCCGACAGCGTGGCGCCGCCTTCGACGTCGTCGGCCACGTAGCGGATGGCGATGCGCATCATGCCGGGCTTCTGCTGCTGCTCCAGAATGCGGAGGCTTCGCAGAATCGGCAGGCCCGCGTTGATCAGCGTGGACAGCTGTCGCGTGAACTGGGTGATCAATTTGGTGGACACGCCGCTGACCTTACGGCGCTTGGCGCCGGGGGCCGCTGCCGCGGCAGCGGCGCGGCCTTTGCCGGCGGCGGCCTTCTTGGCGGTCTTTTCCTTGATCTTCGTGGGGAAGTTGCCCATCGCCCGGACCTTGGTGATGGCTTCTTCCGAGGACGCGGCGTTCACCTCGCCCTTGACGGACTGGCCCACGCTGTTCATGGCTTCGTACGTGTAAACGGGCATGGCCGAACTCCTTTGTGGCAGTCGGGTCGCCGGAGCGGCCCTATTCTGTGTCCTCGTAAATGGTTTGCGAGACCACTTCCTCGATGGTCGTCAGACCGTCGTAGATGGCCAGCAAGCCGCTGTCGCGGAGGGTTCTCATACCCTTCTTGCGGGCGGCCTCGCGAAGCACGTTGGTGCTGCTGCGCTTCATGATCAAGTCCCGTATGTGATCGTCCAACAGCATGATCTCGAAGATGGCCACCCGGCCGCTGTAACCGGTGCCGCGGCAGACGTCGCAGCGTCGCCCGTGGAAGAACGTCCTGCCGGCGACCTGGTCGGGCGTCAGGTTCAGCTCCATCAGCGCTTCCTCGGTCGGCATGTAGGTCTCCTTGCACCGCTGGCAAATCCGACGCACGAGGCGCTGGGCGACGATGCCTTCCAGCGTCGCCGTCAACTTGAAGGGTTCCATGCCCAGGTCCAGCAGACGGGCGATGGTGGAGGGGGCGTCGTTGGTGTGCACGGTGGAGAACACCAGGTGCCCGGTCAGCGACGCCTGCACGGCGATTTCGCCAGTCTCCTGGTCGCGGACCTCGCCCACCAGCACGATGTCGGGGTCCTGCCGCAGGAAGTGCCTCAGGCAGCGGGCGAACGTCAAGCCGATGTCGTCCTTGATCTGGACCTGCACCAGACCGTCGATGTCGTACTCGACGGGATCCTCCGCCGTGAGGATTTTCACGCCGACGTCGTTCCGCTCGTTGAGGGCCGAGTACAGCGTGGTGGTTTTGCCCGAACCGGTCGGACCGGTGACGATCACGATTCCGTTGGGCCGATTGATGAGCTGGCGGAACAGTCGAATGTCGTCTTCGCGCATGCCCAGACGGTCCAGCTCCAATTGCACCTGGGAGCGGTCCAGCACGCGAAGCACGATGCTTTCGCCGAACATGGTCGGCAACACGGCGACGCGCAGGTCCACGGGCGAGTTGTTGATCGTCAGCGGAATGCGACCGTCCTGCGGCATGCGGCGCTCGGCAATGTTCAGGTGAGACATGACCTTGATGCGCGACGCGATGGCCGCCGCGATGGATTTGGGAGGCGGCAGCATTTCGTACAGCAGGCCGTCGATGCGGTAACGCATCTTGAACTCGTCCTCGAACGGTTCGAAGTGGATGTCCGAGGCGCGGTCCTTGATGGCCTGCATGAGCACCATGTTCACCAGCCGCTTGACGGGATTGGCCTCCGCGGCGCCGCGAAGGGTGTCCAGGTCGATGCTTTCCCCGCGGTTTTCCAGTTGCGACAGCTGCTCGTCGCCGACGATCTCGTTGATCAACTCCCCGATGGACCCCATGGTGGTGGTGGCCTGGGTCTCTAAGCCGTAATGCTTGGCCAAGGCCGCTTCCAACTGTTCGCCGTCGGCGATGCGAGTCACGATCTCGAATCCCGTCAGCGTCCGCAGATCGTCCGCCGCACGAAAGTTGTCCGCCGAGGCCAGGGCGACCACCAACCGCTTGGTGGAAGGGATGAATTCCAACGGCAGGACCTTGTAGTTGTTGGCCATCTGAGGGGGGATGTGGGCGATGACGTCGGGAGGGATTTCCACAGACGACAGGTCGACGTATTCCATGCCCGCCTGGAAACCCAGGGCCAGGTTGCGAGTCCTATCATCGATATATCCCAGGTCGACCAGAATTTGGCCGATAGGCCCCCCGCGCTGCTTTTGGACCTCGATGGCCTGGTTGACCTGGTCGCGGGTCACCTTGCCCATCTTCAGCAAGACCCGTCCCAGGACGCGCCCTTTCAGCTCTTTGACGTTGTAGGTTTCAACAGCCATGGGTCTATAGCCTCAAGTGGGTTATTGCTCTTCCTTGGCTTCCTTGGCTTCCACCAGCGGTTTGCTCGACGGCGGCGGAATCGGTTTGCCGCTTTCCGTGGCCTCGATCTTTTCCTGGAGATCGCCGGGGTTCTGGCTGCGGTCGATGGCCTCGATCTTGTCTATCTTCCCCTCCGACCAGAGCCGGAAGAGGTGGTCGTCCAGCAGTTGCATGCCGTACTTTTTTCCAGTCTGAATGGAGGAGGGAATGCGGAAGACCTTGTTCTCGCGGATCAGGTTGGCCACGGCGTTGGTGACGTACAGGAACTCAAAGGCCGCGACCATGCCCTTGATGTCGCAGCGGGGCATCAGGGCCTGGCACAGCACCGCGATGATCGACTCCGACAACTGCACGCGGATCTGCTCCTGCTGGTTGGTGGGGAAGATGTCCACGATGCGCGTCACCGTCCGGTGGGCGGTGGTGGTGTGAAGCGTGCCGAACACCAAGTGGCCGGTCTCGGCTGCACGAAGGGCCGCCTCGATCGTCTCCAGGTCGCGGAGTTCGCCCACCAGGATCACGTCGGGGTCCATACGCAGCACGCGCCGCAGCGCTTCGCTGAAGCTCGGCACGTCCGGGCCCACCTCGCGCTGATTGACCAGGGACTTCTTGTGATAGTGGTAATACTCGATAGGGTCTTCGATAGTGACGATGTGCCGGTCGAACGTCTCGTTGATGTAATTGATCATCGTCGCCAGCGTAGTGGTCTTTCCGGAACCCGTAGGCCCGGTCACCAGGAAGATCCCTCTGGGGCGGCGGCAGATGTTTTGGACGATTGGCGGCAGGCCGATTTGCTCGAACGTCAAGAGCTTGGAGGGAATCAGACGCAGGCAGATGGAGATGTTCCCGCGCTGCATGAACACCGACGTTCTGAATCGGCCCGCCGTGCCGAATTCAAAACCGAAGTCCGTGCCGCCTTGCTCCTGAAGTTCCTGCTGGTTTCGTTCCGGCGTGATGGACTTCATCAGGGCGATGGTGTCCTCCGGTTCCAAGGGCTTGGTCTCCAGCGAACGCAACCGCCCGTGCAGTCTAAGTGTCGGTGCGCGCCCGACATAGAGGTGCAAGTCACTGGCACCTCGTTTCACGCACGTTTCAAGCAGCCTGTCAATATGGATTGTGGACATCTGATCCTCTCCTGCTTATTATTCGCCACTTACACTGTTTTCGGCAGAGTACCCCAAAAATTCCCTCGACTGTTCGTTAAATCTAACTTCATTTTAGGCATACTGTTACAGAAAAACTCTCATTCGAGAACAAGTTCACCGGCCTGAGCGTTCGCCAAAACTTCCTCCGCCGTCGTGATTCCGTGGAGAATTTTGAGTCTCCCGTCGGACAAAAGATTTCTCATGCCGCTAGCCATCGCAGCCTGTCTCAGGTCCGACAGAGTCGACCCTCGGAAGGCCAGCTCGCGGAGCTCGTTATTCATGACCAGCAGCTCAAAGATTCCTTGACGGCCCCGATAGCCTGTTCCGTGGCAGTTTTCGCAACCTTTTCCTTTGTAGAAGGTTGCATTTGCGGCTTCCTCCTTGCCAAACCCGAGCATCCTGATCATTTTTTGATCGACATCTTTGTCAACGCCCTTGCATTTGGGGCAGATGACTCGGATCAGTCGCTGGGCCATGATGGCCTGGATACTGCTTGCGACAAGGAACGGCTTGACCCCCATATCGATCAGGCGCGTGATGGCGGATGGGGCATCGTTGGTGTGAAGTGTACTAAAAACCAAGTGTCCAGTTAAAGCAGCCTGGATAGCAACTTCAGCGACCTCTAAGTCTCGGATTTCGCCGACCAGGATGATGTTCGGTGCTTGGCGCAGCATGGCTCGAAGGATTCGAGCAAAGGTGAGATTAATGGCCTCGTTGATCTGGACTTGGTTGACGCCGGTGAAATTGTACTCAACGGGATCCTCAGCCGTGATGATCTTGCGGTCGGGGCGGTTGAGTTCATTGATAGCCGCATAGAGGGTGGTGGTCTTGCCGGAGCCGGTGGGGCCGGTTACGAGGAACATGCCGTTGGGGCGTTTGATGATCCTTATGAACCGTTCGTAGTCGTCCTGCTCGAATCCCAGGGCGGGAATGCCCAGGCGGACGCTTTCAGGCCGCAAAATACGCAGCACCATGCATTCCCCGTGGTAGGCGGGCAGGGACGAGACACGGAAGTCGATCTTGCTTCCGCCGATGTCCATCTTGATTCGACCGTCCAGGGGCAGGCGTTTCTCGGCCAGGTCCATGCCGGACATAATCTTGAAGCGGTTGATCACGGGGCCTTGCATCCGCTTGGGAATGGGTTCGCGGTCGATGCACACGCCGTCCACGCGGTAACGGACGCGGACACGGTTGGTCATGGGTTCCACGTGGATGTCCGACGCCCTCATTTCGACCGCCTGGGTGATGAGCATGGTCACCAGCCGCACGATGGGGGCGGCGCCGTCGTCTTCCAGCAGGTCCAGCCCGTGGGCTTCCCCCGGGGCCACGTCGATGGTTTGCCGGCGAATCTCGTCCACGGCGGCGTCGATGCTCACCTCCGCGGCCGCCGGATTGGCCTTGTTGAGGTAGGCGTGGAACTTCGCCTTGGTCGTCAGGCAGGGCTGGATTTCGCAATTCAGCCGGAATCGCAGCATGTCCAGGGTCTCAAGGTCCATCGGGTCGGTGATGATTACCTTGAGCTTGCCCGCTTCGCGGTTCAGGGGCAGGACCATTCGGTTGCGGACAACTTCTTCGGGCAGGAGGTGGGCTTCGGGGGCTTGGGTGTCTGGCTTGAGGTCGAAGTACTCTATCTCGTACTGATACGCCATGGCCTTGGCGATGTCCTCCTCGCTGGCCAGGTTCATCGCGACCAGGGTTTCGCCGAGGCGCATGCCCTTTTTTCGACCCTGGGCCATGGCCTCGTCGATGCTCTTCTGGCTGGCCACGCCCCGCTCGACCAGGATTTCACCGAGACGTTTTCGCTTCTTTTTCGCCATCTCTCACCCGTTGTCGCGCCTGGCCGGGCCGTGCCGGCGGAGGCGCGCCGCGCGTCGGAGCTTAGGAAGCCCCGCGGGCGGGGCAGCTTTCGTGGGGGCTAAGCGGCGGGCTTCTGCCCAGGCACTTTAGTCACCATCCTTGGAAACCGCCGGCCCCTCGCACCCGTAAGCTGGGTGCGTCAGGGCCCTGCCTTAGGGGGTCCGTCAACGCATTGTACAGAAATTGATAAAGCGCGGTCAAGCTCCACCGCCAGCACCAGCGTTTTATCGCTGTTTTCCTCACGGCACCTGGCGAAAAACTTGTCCGACGCGTTCCCTCAAGGCAGGGACTCTTGTTCCTATTTCATCGACCTTCCGTCCCGCCTCCTTCCCTAAAACATTCCTAAAACGCAAGGGTTTCCGCCCATTCCTGCGGTCTTGGGCTCACATCAGGGGCCGTTGTCCGTGGGCTTTTCGGATCGCCTGGGCGGCTATCAGGGCGTGCCGTTCCTGTTCCAGCAGGCCGACGAGGTTGCCGGTCGAAATGCCGACGTGCGCGGCGGCATCGGCCAGGCGACCTTCGTAATGGTCCAGGACGTCCAACAGGTAGGCCGCCACCGGCCAATAGCGGCGGTCGCGCCGGCCCACTTGCAGGCGCAACCGGTCCGCCCCCGGGCCTCCGCGGGCCGTAAACAGGCATTCGCACACGGTCGGCGGAGGTGGGGCGGCAGGGTCGACGCGGCGGCGCAACGTGCAAGCCAGGTTCATGCGGAGTCGTTGCAGGGCCAACTGCTTGTTTTCGTGCTGGCTGCGGCTCTGGTCACCGTGGGTGGTGATGCCGGTGGGTTTGTGCCTCAGCCGCACGGCCGAGGATACCTTGTTGCGATGCTGGCCGCCGGGGCCGGAGGACTTGTAGGTGTGGACATCGCACTGGGCCAGCAGGGCCTTGTCGTCCATGTCCAGGGAGTCTCGCCCGTCCATGGCGGCCATGATAGGGACCGGCGTCCCCGCCCGCCAGCGCCGCGGGCGGAAAGGACGGCAACTTTTCTGCGCCGGCAGTTTTGCACCTTGTGAAGAACATCGAAGTGGTGTTAGAATGTCTTAACGGTTGCAGGACGACAGCCACCCACCAGCTCACCGATCACGATCATGGCCATGGAGCCGACGAACGATTGGACCAATGCGGAAACACGCGTCGAGCGTGCGCATGAGTTGTACGAACGCGGCCGCTGGTTGGAAGCGGCCGCCGAACTTCGCGCCGCCATCGAGATCAATCCGTACAATCCCTCCTGGCATTTCAACCTGGCGCTGACGCTGGAGGCCCTGGGCGACTACAAACGCGCCTGCGAGGCCTTCAGCAGGGCGCTGAAACTGGACGCCAATGACGTCGAGACGCTCAACTGCCTGGCCGTCAATCTGACCCGCCTGGGCCGCTACGCCGAGGCGCTGCGCCAGTTCCAGCGCATCGACGAGCTGGACCCCAACTACGAACCGTCCTACTGCAACCGCATCATCACCTATACCGAGATCGGCGACCACGACAAGGCCGAGATGATTTTCTACCGCGCCCGGCAGATCAAGGAAGAATGTCCCCAGTGCTATTACAACATCGCCGGCAGCCTGTATGCCCGCGGGCAGTACGACCGCGCGATTTACTGCTGGCAGCAGACGATCCGGCTGGACCCCTCGCACCCCTACGCCCATGTCCGCATCGCCGAAGCCTGCTGGGCCAAGGGCGACCTGGCGCATGCCCGCGAGTACTACGAGAAGGAAATTCAATCCGATCGGCCCGCCGACGTCGAAACGCTGCTGGACTTCGGCGAGCTGCTGATGGAGTTGGGCGACATGGACGGGGCCGGCGACGTCTTTCGCAAGGCCCTGGCCCAGGCGGGAGACAATCCTTCGGTCCATTTCTGCCTGGGCGAGCTGTTGCTGCGCACCGGGCCTAAAGAACAAGCCGAAGAGCACTTCTCCAAGGTGCTGGAGCTTGACGAGCGATATCCCGCGGCCCACCTGAAGCTGGCCGAGGCCCTGATTCATACCGGAAAGATCCAGGAAGGCGCCAAGCACCTGATCCTTGAGCTGCGGCGGTCGGGCCACGATCACCAGATGCTCAAAGAGGTGGGCAAGCTGCTGCTGGAGGCCAACCGCGGCCGCCAGGCCAATCTCGTGCTGCGGCGGCTGGTGAACCTCCAGCCCGACGATCCGCAGGCCCAGCACAACCTGGCCATTAGCTATTTCATGATGGATCAATTGCCCGAGGGCGTTCGTTGCTGCCGGCGGGCGCTGAAGCTCAAACCGGACTACCCGCAGGCCCTGTACAACCTGGCCCTGGCCCACATGCGGATGGGGCAGATGGCCCGCGCCCGCCGCTACGCCGCCCGGGCGATTACCGTGGCGCCGGAGGATGAGAACCTCCGCCGCCTCAGCCGCCGTCTGGGCACGAAGGACTTCTGGACCCGCCTGCGGGGCCGCCTGTATCTGCCGAGCGACAAGCCCCGCGACTAGAGTTGATCCACAACCGCCTTCCTTGACCTGCCAGGAGACAAGGCACGTGAACACGCCGTCCCGCCCCGTCATTGTCGTCACCGAGCCGCTGAACGAACGAACGCTGAAGTACCTGGCCGAGCACGGCGACCTCCGCCGCATGACCATCCAGGACCTGCCCGCCCACATCGCCGAAGCCGACGCCCTGATCGTGCGGACCTATACGCAGGTCAACGAGGCGCTGCTGTCGGGGGCCAAGCGGCTGAAGGTCGTCGGCAGGGCGGGGGTGGCGCTGGATAACATCGACGTGCCCGCCTGCCGTCGCCGCGGCATCGAGGTCGTCCACACGCCGGCGGCCAACACGCTGGCCGTGGTGGACTACATTATTGGCATGATCGTCCAGATGAACCGCCGCTTCTGGCCGCTGGGCGGGCCGCTCATCGCGACGGAGTTCCACCAGGTCCGCAAGCAGACGTTCGGCCGGTTCCTGTCGGGAACGACGCTGGGCATCGTCGGTTGCGGCCGGATCGGCTCGCGCGTCGGTCGGGCGGCGGCGGCCCTGGGAATGAAGGTCCTGTACAACGACATTATCCCCATTTCACTGGACTATCCGGCCGAGGAAGTGGACAAGCCCACGCTCTACGCCCGCAGCGACATCGTCACGATCCACGTGCCGCTGACCCGCCTGACCCGCCGCATGATCAACGAGGAAACGTTGCGGCAGTTCAAGAAGGGCGCCCAGTTCATCAACGCCGCTCGCGGGCCCTGCGTAAACTACGCTCACCTGGCCGCGGCCATCCGTGGCGGGCACATCTCGGCAGCCGTCATCGACTGCCACGATCCGGAACCTCCGCCGCCGGACTATCCGATGTTCAGCCTGCCCAACGTTATTCTCACGCCGCACGTCGCCGCCCGCGTCCCGGCCGCCGTCGAGGCCATGTGTGACGTGGTCTACGACGTCGTGGCCGTGCTGGAAGGACGTCCGCCCGCCTATCCGGCTAAGGATGACGAGGATCAGGAAAACGCGCCGAACGACGCCTGACCGCTCGGCCGATTGACTTTTTTAGCCTCTTGTCCGCTCCCGATGGAGACGCTAAACTGCCGGCCTTCTAAGGCAAAGTTTTTTCACACGACGCACGCGGACGGCGAGGTGGCTAGTGGTGGCTCGATTGGGTCTGCTCGGCTTGCTTGCCCTGGTGGCCGTGGAATGGGGCTGCGCGGCGATGCCGGGCGCGTCGCCGCCGGCCAGCCCGGACGAATATCGGGCCATGCAGGCCTCCTGGCGGACCAGCTACCCGCGGCAGACCATCCTGCTGTACAACCTTCAGCGCGTCCTGGACCACGACCTGGATACCTCCAGCCGCGTGGCGTCTATGAAGGTCGTGGCGGAGCTGGGCGGGGAGGATCCGATGGTCCTGGAGCAATTGGCCGGCGTGCTGAGCGAGGCCAACACCCCTCCATCGCTGCGCGACGAAGTCCTGACCTTTTTGCTCAGCAAGGACTACCCCGAGCTGGCCCAGTACGTCGTGAAGGTGCTGCCGCACGTGCGGGGCTCCCAGAAATTGCGGGACGTGCTGCTCGATTGGCTGGTGCGCCATCCCACGGCTTCCACGCTGTCGGAGATCGTCAAGACGTGGGCGGACATCCCGCCCAGCAACGTGGCCGAGGAAACCAACTTCCGCCAAGTCGTGGAAAAGCTGACCAACCAGCCCTGGGACAGGGCCCTGGTGGATGCGATGAACTCGCAGGGTTTTTCCGCCCGCGGATCGGCCCTGGAGGTTCTCACGACGCGGCTGCCGCCGGCGGTGCTGAAGCGGGCCATTCTGGACGCCAACGCCCGCACGGAAGCGATGGCCGTGCTCCAGACCTGCATCAGCCGCTTCGACTACCTGCCGACGGCGGGCCAGGAGTTGCTGTCGGCCGCCTCGGTGTTCCGGACGCACAGCGACATGCTGCCGCAGACGGCGGAACTGGCCGGAAAGTGGCGCCGCGAGTACGGATACCGTTTCAACATTCGCGACTTCCACCTCATCAGCCGCCTGGCCGCCGACCCCCGCAAGGCCGCCATGTCGCGGGAGCAGCTTGTGGCGGACTTGTCGAGGAACCTGTTGAGGCGGCGGCACGTCCGCTATGCCGTGGTACCTCTCTCGCAGGAGGACCAATCCACCCGCTTCGACAAGCTCGCCGACCGCCTGACGATGGTGGACCTGTGGAATCTGTGGCTGCTGGACGAGATGATCAGTCGCTCCAACATCCAGGCGGCCATCGCCATGCTGGCGGAGGAGGACCGCCAGGACGCCCATCGCACCTCCGGAGGCCTGGTCTTCCTAGAAGGGGGGCAGGCGCTGGCCAGGGTGTATCCCATGGATCGCCAGCTGGCGTCCGGCGATTTGACCTACGCGCCCAGCAGCCGGCTCCTGTCCGACGGGCGAGACGCCATGTGTCGCTTCCTGGGGCACTTTGAGACGCTTCGCAACGCCAACCGGGCCGGTCCCACGGCCGAGGAAGTCGCCGCGGCACGCAAGAGCAATTACTATCTGCTCGTCTGGACCAGCCTCAGTGAAAACGCCTTCTGCGCGCATTACTGCAATCCACAGGGTATCGTGGTGTCGTTGGGGCAGTTCCCCTTTGCCCGCTGAGCGGCGATCTATCCGCGTTCGGTCGAAAGTTGGTGTGGCCCGCGACAGTCATGGGGCGTATGTCATGCAGGAGAAATGCCGGATAAAAACATCTCCTAATCGTTTGTTGCAGTTCGCGGCCGTTGCGATCATCGGCATCTTTGTACTCGGCTTTGTGTTCTCCTCCCTGGGGGCGTGGACGGGCGCGGTCTTAGGCGCGTGGTTCATAGGCACGCAGAAAGCATGGCGCGGATTTTTATTGCTGGTGGGCATCAACTTCATTTCACATGTGTTTTCGAAATGGCATGGAACTTCCCCGACTGAACTTGAGCACGTCGGCAGGACCATGCTGGCTGCCCTCATTAACGTTCTGCCCTTCCTGCTCTATCGATTCACGAGCCAGCGTCGGCAAGGTTTTCTGTCAACCCTTTCCTTGCCGTTTTATGGCGTTGCTTTGCAAACACTGGGGCCGCTGTTCCTGCCGGCCAGCCTGTCCGCAATCCCCAGGACGGATGCAATTTCGTTTCTCATCTACTGGTTCGCGGCTGTCATCCATTGGATTTGGAACCAGGAATTCCGGGCCAAGAAGATTGCCACGGGCGCAAGTATTTTCGTCGCCGTGTGCGTCCTTGTCTTGGGATACGGCTTCTTCCTGCGGACCACCCACCCTGGGACGCCTCATGTTCTGCCCACGAGTCCGGCTTTTGCATGGTTATGTCTGCTTGGAGGCTTGATGGTGAGCGCATGGTGTCTGATTCAGTCCGGCAAGCGGCGCGAGCTATGGGCAGATAAAACCGAGACGGTCGCCCTCTTGCGAAGCCCGTTCACCGGAGATTCTCTACGTGTGATCAGCGAACACGGTCATGAAGTCTTGGTCAGCCCGTCGGGCGAACGGTTTGCGGTTCGCAACGGAATTCCCGTCTTTCTGGATCCCAAGAAGCTCACGGGCTCCAACCGCAAATATAACCAACTGTATGAAATCATCGGCGGTTTCTATGACGACATCCAGAGGGTGCAATGTGCGTTACGGGGTATCCGTTTGGGCCAATACCTTTGGGATTATCTGCGATTCCTTGAAATCAAGCCCGGTGATTCAGTGCTGGAAACCTCCATCGGCACCGGCCTCAACTACAAATACCTACCGCACGGCGTAAAGCTCTTTGGTCTTGATCTCTCGGCGGAAATGCTGACGAATTGCCAGGCCAATCTGCGCCGATGGGAGATGGACGCCGATCTTTTTCTCGGAAATGCCGAGGAGCTGCCATTTGCCAATGACAGTTTTGATGTGGTGTTTCACGTGGGAGGAATCAACTTCTTTAATGACAGGGCCAAAGCGATCCAGGAAATGATCCGTGTGGCAAAGCCAGGGAGTCGCTTGTTGATTGCCGATGAGACCGAAGAGCATGTGAAAAGCACTTTTGAACGAGGTCCCATCATAGGCCGATATTTCAGGAACCGCCGGGAACCTGTCACAGCTCCGATGGATCTCGTCCATCCCCAGATGCAGGAAATACATCTTGAGATGCTGCGGAATGGGCGATTCTATGCCCTCACATTTCGTAAACCCGCCTTCGCGACGCCGAACTCATAAAACGTGCATTCATTGCGATAAATCGCGTCGCGATCTTCCCGCTGGATGATTCGTGCTTAGAGGACTTCCCGCAGCAGCCGGTCGATGGCCTCGTACTCGTGCTTCATCATCGCCAGTTGCTGGCGATGCTCCTGAAGAGTCTCCGGCGCCGTGGCGGCTAGAAACTTTTCGTCGTTCAGCTTGGTGGACAGTTGCTGGATGATATTCGCCAGCAGGTCCATGCGCCGCCGCAGCATCTCGATGCGATCCTTGGGCTCGCCGGGGCCCTCGGCCGCGTCCTGGAGCACTTTCTCCGCCGCGTAGATGGGCGTGCCCAGGGCCGCCCCTAGCGCGATGGCGTCGGAGGGGCGGGAATCCACCGTGATCATCTGGCCGCCCTGGCGGATGTAGAGCGTCGCGATGAAGGTGCCCCAGCCGTCCTCCACGTCGTAGCGCAGGTCGTTGATGACGATTTTTTCCAACGTCCCGCCCAGCGCCTGGATGGTGTTGGCCAGCAGCTCGTGGGTCAGCGGCCGATGGAAAGGGACGCCCTTCAGGCGGCGGTCGATGGCCAGCGCCTCGGTCAGGCCGATGCCGATCTGGAACACCCGGCCCTTGCCGCCGCGCTCGCGCAGGTAAATTTTCTGCTGCCCGCCGGCGGTGTTGATGACGATCCGAGCCAACTCCATCGGCACGTCCATGGGACACCTCGCACCACCTATTATAGTCTCGCCGACTTTTCTCGCAAAGCCGCCGCACGTCACCGCGGTGGAAGGGAGACCTCCGCCCGATAGTTGGAGCGGTTCCACAGCGGGCACCGCAGCGGCCGGTAGAGCTCGCCGCGGTGGGGGGCGTCTTGCGTGTAAATCCAGATGGCGTCTTGATCCCACAGGAGGATTTCGTCGCGCCCGTCGCCCAGCAGGTCGATGGCCTCGGCGCAGAGCTGCGGATGGCCGTCGTCGGGGAAGACCACCACCGTTCGCCCGTGGCCGTCGATCATGCCGCCGTGCTCGACGCTGCCGGACAGCAGCGCCAGCTCCGTGCCTTTTCCCGTCCAGTTGACCGGGCTCAGGACGTTGCCCGTGGCGTTGGGCTGGAATTGCAGCAGGCGCCGGCCGGTGCAATCGTGCAGCGAGATAATGCCGGCGTGCCCCCAGTAGGTGACCACGTAAAACTGGACGCCCTCCAGGTCGTCGCGGAATTTCGCCGCCGTCAGCCGCTGGGCGTGGCCGAGCATTTCGCGATGCAGCACCGTCCCGTCGGGCGCCAGGATGTTGGACCCCTCGTCGCCGCAGGCCAGGGCGATCTGCACGCCCGGCCGATTTGGATCGAAGGAGCCGACGGCGATCTCGTCGGCGTGGTCGCCCCAGGGCAGTTCCCATCGCAGTTCGCCCGCCGGCCCCACGCGGCTGTAGCCGATGAGCAAGTCGTCCTTGCCCGTCCCGTCGAAGTCGAACGGCACGGCGAAGTGTCCGGTCTGTCGCGAGCGGCGGTCCCACAGCCGCCGGCCGTGCTCGTCGTAGGCCCAGAATTGTTTGTAGCGGTTCTTGATGACGATGTCTGCCGGCCGGGCCAGGCCGCGAAAGTTGGCGATGATGATCGCGTCGCCCAGCAGCCGCCCGAAGCGGTTCTCCTCGGCCGGGTCGCGCGGCAGGGGGAAGCTGGACTTCACCGACCCGTCGCGCCCGTCGAGGATGTAAAAATTGAAGTTTCTCATACACAGGACTTCGTCCTGCCCGTCGCCGTCGATGTCATAGACCTGCACCGGCATGTCGCACATCGTCATGGCGGCGTCCAGCCCGGCGGCCGGTGTGCCGAATTGCCACAGGACGTTACCGTCCAGGTCCATCGCCGTCAGGGCGCGGAGGCCCCAGCTGTTCGCGTCGCCCGGCAGGAAGGGCACCGTCTGGGCCAGCACGAGGTCCAGGTGGTCGCGGTTTCGCAGGTGGCCGAAGCGAAGATTGCGGGCCGCGCCGAACCCCTTGGTGTCCAGCCGCCGGACGAGTGCGGGCTTGGGATAACTTTGCCGCAGATCGTCCAGCTCACGCAGGCGGCGGTCGCGCGTGATGACGTTGGCGGCGCAGACGGAATCCTCAGCCATCACCTCCAGGGAATCGAAAATCGCGGTCGTCGAGGCCGCGATACCGACCTTGCCGCAAGCGAACGCCGCGTCGCGGGCCGCCAGCAGCGGCCGATCGTCCAGCAGGACCTGGATGTCCGGACCGGCGACCTTGACCTGGATGCAGTAGGTCTGGTCGCAGGAATACTCCACGGCTGCCTCCGCCAGGACGGCATGCTCCTCGTGGTCGTCGCGGACCAGGCGGAAAAGCCCCGGCCCGTCGAAGCCCGCGCGGTAGGTCGTGCGGCTGGTCTGGCAGCGGAACAGCACGCCGACAAAGCCGTCGGCCCGCAGGGGCTGGAGGCGGACGGTCAGGACGTAATCGGTCCAGCCGTCTGAGCCGGTGGTGAGCATCCGCAGGATGCGCTTATCCGGCAGGAGCGTCTGGAGCATTCGCCGCCGGTTGCCGTCTTGGAAGACCACCCACGCCACGTTCGGCCGCCAAGAGTGCAGCCGCGTGGGCTGATACCAGCGGCCTGTTCGGCCAGAAGGGGGCAGGTAGTGATACTCGCCGGTGGCGAAGTAATCCGACGGAAACGGCCCAATGTCCAGATCGCTGAAATCCTCATGTGCCAAGACGTTTTGCATAATCTTGAAGCGCAAAATTCAAATCAATGAAACAAATTCGAATATCGAAATCCGAAACAAACGACAATTCAGCAAACAACAAAACAAAATCGTTCGCGTTATACTTTGCCTAGGGTCGTTTTGCCTTGTTGGTGTTTGTTTCGAGTTTCGATATTCGGATTTAAATTTCCACTGAAGTCACTTCAATGACGCCAAAGATTTTTCAATGGCCGCCAGGTCGGTCTTGATCTGCTCGAGGCGCTGGCGCTCGCGCTGGATAACGGCAGGGGGGGCCTTGGCGAGGAAGTCGGCGTTGGCCAGCTTGCCCTCGATGCCCTGCACGCCGCGGCGGAGCGTCTGGGCCTGCTTTTCCAACCTTTGGGTCTCCGCGTCTCGATCGACCAGGCCCAGCACGTAGAGCTTCACGCCGGCGGCCATCACGGCCGCGGCATCGGTGGGGGGCGTTATGGGCGACGACGAGACCGTGACCTCCGCCAGGTTGGCCTGGCTCTTGAGCAATTCGGCGTTGGCCGTGATGAGCGCGGCGGCCTGGCCGGCGGCCTCGACGGAAACGGCCAGCTTCTTGCTCGGCGGGACGTTGTGCTGGCTGCGGGCGTTGCGGATCTGGCGGATCAGCTCGGCCAGCAATCCGAAGTCCTTTTCGGCCTTTTCGTGGATCGCGCGGGCGTCGGCCATCGGCCAGGCGGCGCGGACCAGCAATGGCTCAGCCTGTTGGTCGCCCGGGCCGCGGAAGGGTGCAACCTCGTTGAGGTTCGCCCAGATGGCCTCGGTGATGAACGGCGTGATGGGGTGCAGCAGGCGGAGCAGCACGTCCAGGCAGTGGGCCAGGACGGCCTTGGGGGCCGGGTCGCCCACGTTGATCCGCGACTTGGCGATCTCCACGTACCAGTCGCAGAACTCGTCCCACATGAAATGATACAGCGTCTCGGCCAGTTCGTTGAAGCGGAAGCCTTCCAGGGCCGCGGTGGCGTCGCGGATGGCGCCGTTGAGGCGGCTGAGGATCCAGGCATCGGCGAGATTCTTTTCACCATTGCCGCCACTGGCGCGGGCGTCTTCCCAGCTCGGCTGGCCCTGGAGGTTCATCAGGATGAAGCGGGCGGCGTTCCATAGCTTGTTGCAGAAGTTCCGCCCGGCGTCGAATTTGGGGCTGGTGTGGCACGTTCGGCCGTCGGGCAGCGTCATCTCCTCCACGGGCATGCGGACGTCCTGGGTCTGCGTGGTCATGCTGACCAGTGTGAATCGCATCGCGTCGGAGCCGTGGCTGTCGATGATGTCCAGCGGGTCGATGCCGTTACCAAGGCTTTTGGACATCTTGCGGCCTTCGCCGTCCTGGATCATCGCGTGGATGAACACGTCGGAAAACGGAATGTCGCCGAGGCAGTACTGGCCCATCATCACCATGCGGCTGACCCACAGCGTGATGATCTCCCGCGCTGTGCACAGCACGTCGCCGGGGTAGTACTTTTTCAGTTCTGGCGTGTCCTTGGGCCAGCCCATCGTGCTGAACGGCCAAAGGGCCGAACTGAACCAGGTGTCCAGCACGTCGCCGTCGCGCACCCAGCCGGCCCGTTCGATAAGTTTGACGGCGGCGGGGTCGTCGCGGTCCAAGCAGATGTAGGTGCGAATCCAGCCGGCCTTTTCGGGATGGACGTCCACCCGTAGTTCGTAGCGGACCTTCAGCGGCTTGAACGTCTTGCTGAAGGGCCCGCCGATGGCCTTGTCCAAGGCCGCCACGGCCGCCGGCTCCGGTCCGCGATTGGCGTGCTCCGGACTGGCGGGGACGTTCAGTTCCAGGTCCTGCGACCAGATCGGTATCTGGTGTCCCCACCAAAGCTGGCGGGAAATGGGCCAGTCGCGCAAGTTCTCCAGCCAGGAGCGATAGGTGTCGGCATATCGAGCAGGCGTGAACTTCAGTCGCCCATCTAGCAGGGGGGCCAGGGCTAGCCCGGCGAGGGAGTTGGCAGGTATATCGGTACCCTTTAGCAAACCTTGCTTGTCGACTAATTCGCGCTTTGCGACCCGCGATTCGCAATTCGGTATCGGCTTTTTCACCGCGATGTACCACTGGTCGCTGAGGTACGGTTCGATGGGCACGTGGCTGCGATAGCTGTGGCCGACCTGGTGGGTGTAGGGGCGGCTGTCTTCCAGCAGTTTTTCTTCGCGGAACCACTCGACGATGGCCTCGCGGGCCTCCAGGCGGTCCATGCCCAGCAGGAACTGGGCTTCGGCGTTGCAGTCGTCCCAGCCGTGCTTATCGCTGATCGAGCCGTCCGGGGCCATGACGTTGATCATGGGCAGGTCGTGCCGCTGGCCGATGGCGTAGTCGTCTGGATCGTGGGCCGGCGTGACCTTCAGGAAGCCCGTGGAGAACTTGGCCTTCTCATCGTCGCTTTCGGGGTCCGGCAGCACGACGTGGTCGTCGGCGATGATAGGAATCATCCGTCCGGCGATAGGCAAGTGGACATGTTTGCCGACCAGGTGTTTGGCCCGCGGGTCGGCGGGGTTCATGGCCACGGCCGTGTCGCCGAGCATCGTCTCCGGCCGCGTGGTAGCCACGGTGACGTGCTCGATTTTTTTCCCGCCCACCTTCACGGCTTCGGTCAGCGGGTATTTGAGGTAGTAGAAGTGGTCCTGGACCTCCTCGTACTCCACCTCGTCGTCGGCCAGGACGGTCTGTGTGGCCGGGTCCCAGTTCACCAGCCGCTTGCCGCGGTAGATGAGGCCGTCGGCGAAGAGCTTGAAGAACGCCGCCCGCACGGCCGCGGCGCAGACCTCGTCCATCGTGAATCGCGTCCGCCGCCAGTCGCACGAGCAGCCCATGGTCCGCAGCTGGCCCAGGATGCGGGATTCGTACTCGTCCTTCCAAGCCTGCACGCGGGCGACAAATTTTTCGCGGCCCAGGTCCGTCCGCCGCTTGCCCTCCTCGGCCAGGATGCGCTTCTCCACAACCGTCTGCGTGGCGATGCCGGCGTGGTCGGTGCCGGGCATCCACAGCGTGTTGAATTGGCCCATGCGTTTGAAGCGGACCAGCACGTCCTGGAGCGTGTTGTTCAGCGCGTGGCCCAGGTGCAGGACGTCGGTCACGTTGGGCGGAGGGATGACGATGCAGAATTTTTCGCGCGGGTCGGCCGGGTCGGCGTCGAACGCGCCGGCCGCCAACCATCGCTTGGAGACCTCCGCCTCGACGGTCTTGGGTTCGTAAACCTTCGCCAGTTCCTTGGCCATCGTTCGCTTTCGTCCGGCCCCTGACCGCAACCGCAGGGGGCTAGGTCGCCTTGTCGAACTCCTTGAGCAGCTTGTACTCCATCGCGTCGGCCAGCGCCAGCCAGGACGCGTCGATGATATTCTCGCTGACGCCGACGGAGCCGAAGTAGGCCTCCCCGTGGGCGTCGTGCCAGTCGATGACGACGCGGACCTTGGCCTCCGTCTCGGCGGCGGTGTTCACCACGCGAACCTTGTAGTCCACCAGGTGCAGGTCGTCCACGTGCGGGTAGCGCCCGCGCAAGGCCGACCGCAGGGCCTTGTACAGCGAGTCCACCGGGCCGGACCCCTCGGCCACGGTGTGGACCTCCTGGCCGTCCAGCGTCAGCTTCACGCTGGCCTCGGTGTTGGAGGCATGATCGTTCTGCTTGGAGATGACGCAGCGGTAGTGGTCCAGCTCCCAGAGCCGGCGGTACCACGCCCCGCCCAGCGTCTTGCGGATGAGCACCTCGAAGCTCGCCTCGGCCGCCTCGAACTGATAGCCCTGGTTTTCCATGTCCATCAGGGCCTTGAGCACCTTGCGCTGGGCGGCCTTGTCGTCGGCGATGTGGAACTTGGCCGAGGCCGCGGCGGCGATGTTGCTCACGCCGGACAGCTCGCTGACCAGCACCCGCCGGCTGTTGCCCACCGTCGCCGGGTCCATGTGTTCATAGGTGGCCACGTTGCGGGCGACGGCGTGGACGTGCATGCCGCCCTTGTGGGCGAAGGCCGCCGAGCCGACGAACGGCTGGTTCTCGCGCAGGTTGAGGTTGGCCACCTCGTACACGAAGCGGCTGACCTCCGTGAGATTTTTCAGCGAGTCTTTGTGCAGGCATTGGTAGCCGTACTTGACGACCAGGTTGGGGATGATGGCGGTCAGGTCGGCGTTGCCGCACCGCTCGCCGATGCCGTTGATGGTGCCCTGGACGTGCCGGACGCCGGCCTGCACGGCCGCCAGCGTGTTGGCGACGCCCATGCCGCCGTCGTTGTGGCAGTGGATTCCCAGCGGCACGTCGCCCAGGGCCGACCGGACGGCCTGGACGCACTCGGTGACCTGCTCCGGCAGGGCGCCGCCGTTGGTGTCGCACAGGACCAGGCACGCGGCCCCGGCCTGCTGTGCGGCGCGGAGCGTGGCCAGGGCGTAATCGGCATTCGCCCGCCAGCCATCGAAGAAGTGCTCGGCGTCGAAGATCATCTTTCGCCCGGCCTTGGCGATCAGGGCCACCGAGTCGGCGATCATGGCCAGGTTCTCGTCGTTGCTGACGCGCAGCACGTCGCGGACGTGCAGGTCCCAGCTCTTGCCCACGATCGTCACGACGGGGGCCTGGCTGTCCAGCAGGGCCTTCATGCCCTCGTCGTCCTGGGCCGGCGTGCCTTTGCGCCGCGTCATGCCGAAGGCGGCTAGCGCGGCGTGGCTCAGCTTCCGCTGCTGCATCTGCACGAAGAAGGCCGCGTCCTTGGGATTGCTCAGCGGGTAGCCGCCCTCGATGAAGTCCACGCCCAGGCGGTCCAGGGCCTCGGCGACCAGGAGCTTGTCCTCCAGCGAAAGGCTGACGCCCTCAGCCTGGGCGCCGTCGCGGAGCGTGGTGTCGTAGATTTCGATCTTCTGCGTTTTTTGCGACGCTTTTTGCGATGAAGGTGTCATGGTGTTTTTATCCTGCAAGCGTCCGGCGGCCTGTGGAAATCTTCGGCCGGGGCGCCTGAATTCGTATCCTAAATGGGGCCATAACAAAACAAAAAACCCTGAAGCTTTTGTTTCGCCTCAGGGCCGTGGTCTTGGAAACGCTCCGGCGATTCACGCCGGCCCTAAGGCACGCAACGTACGATGACCGCGACAATAATACCTGCGCGGACGAAGGGCGCACCCCCGCAAGGGGTCGTAACGTCGGATGCCTGTGCCTGCTTCGTCCGCATGGGTCCTCGTACTTTGCATGCCCGTAAGGGCCGTCGTTTTACCGATTATAGTCCAAAGGTCCCGGCCGTCAATATCATGTTCAGCGGCCTTGGGATTTGGTAGCTTATGCCCGGCCGGGCTCGACGTGGCCAAACGGATAAAGAACGATGAAATTTCAAGCCGTCAAAGGAACCCGAGACTTCTACCCAGACGCCATGCGCGTCCGCAACTGGATCACGGACGCTTGGCGGCGGGTGTCGCTGCGCAACGGTTTTGAGGAATACGACTCGCCGATCTTCGAGTACCTGGACCTGTTCGAGGCCAAGAGCGGGCCGGAAATCTCCGAGCAGTTGTTCGCCTTCACCGACCGCGGCGGCCGGCGGCTGGCCATCCTTCCGGAGATCACGCCGTCGCTGGCCCGCATGGTCAACGCCAAGGTCAACGCCTTGCCCCGGCCGATCAAGTGGTTCTCCATCCCGCGGATCTGCCGTGCAGAGAACCCCCAAAAAGGCCGGCTGCGAGAGTTCTTCCAGTGGAACATCGACATCATCGGCGAAGAGTCTCCCGGGGCCGATGCCGAGTGCGTCCTGGTCGCCGTCGAGGCCCTGCGGGAGCTTGGCCTGACCAGCGATGAAGTGAAAGTGCGATATTCCAGCCGCGCCCTGATCGCGGCCGTGCTGAAGGCCCTGGCGGTGGGGGAGGAGCAGGTTCCCAAGATTCTTTCGGTGCTGGACAAGCGGTCCAAGGTGCCGGCGGAGGCGTTCAACCAGATGCTCCGCCAAGCTGTGCCAGACGAGTCGGCCCGGCGGGGGATTCTGCGGTTCCTGGATTCAAAGGGGACTGATGTAGGCAAGCCTTCGCCCCAGGCCGAAGCGGCCCTTGGCGAGTTGGAACAATTCCAGGCGGCGATGAAGAATTTCGGCATCGCCGATTGGTGCCAGTATGACACAGGCGTGGTCCGCGGGTTGGCGTACTACACGGGCATCGTGTACGAGATTTTCGACGCCGGCCAGGCGATGCGGGCCGTGGCCGGTGGGGGGCGGTACGACAACCTGCTGGAGGCCCTGGGCGGGCCGAAGATCGCTGCCACGGGCTTTGGCATGGGCGACGTGGTGCTGGGAATCCTGCTGGAAGAAAAAGGCAAGATTCCCAAAGAATTCCCTGGCCAGCGGCTGGATTTCTTCGTCATCGACGCAGACGAGGGGCAGGTCCAGGCCGTACTAGCCGTCGTGGCCGCGTTACGGAAGGGGGGGCTGGCGGCCGACTTTAGCTACAAGCGCCAGCCGCTGGGCAAGCAGCTCAAAGAGGCCAACCGCCGCTCGGCGCTGCGGGCGGCCATCGTCCGCGGCCAAACGGTGACGGTGAAAGACCTGGCCAGCGGACAGCAGGTCGACCGGCCCATCGACGAATTCCTGGCCAAGCCTCTGGGATAAGCCGCCAAGTTAACCGGGGACCGCCATCGCGCGGCTCGACAAAGGAGTTCGGCTGAGGCTCACTCGAAGCCCTCGCCGAAATCGATCGACAAGGATGGCACATCGCGACAACCATTACGAAGCCGCCTTCGAGGACTACCTGCGGGCCAAGGGCTGGCCCTATGTGGCCGTCGATGAAGCCAAAAAGGCCATGTTCGCCAGTGTCGCGCTGAAGAGCTTCGATTTCGTCGTCTACAGCTCCACCGGCCCCAACCTGATCGTGGACGTCAAGGGCCGGAAATTTCCAAGCGGCGGCAGGGGGGTCAAGTCCAAGCGGACCTGGGAAAACTGGATCACCCGCCAGGACGTCGAGGGCCTGACGCAGTGGCAGGAGGTCTTCGGCAGCGCGTTCGTAGCCGTGCTGGTATTCGCCTATTGGTTCCAGGGTCCGCCGCAGCGGTCGCCCTTCGGCGACGTGCACGTGTTCCGCCAGCGGCATTACGCCTTCCTGGGGATCCGCCTGGCGGATTACGTGGCCGCCGCCCGGCCGCGAAGCGCCAAGTGGCAGACCATCACCGTCCCGGCCGCCACGTTCTCCCGCTCGGCGACGGATTTCGCCTCGTTCCTGTAACCTGCCTGCCGGCAGGCAGGGTTGCGGAACGCCTCCTCGGCCGCTAGGATGCCAAGCCATGAAGGTGATGACAAAATTAGGGATTGCGGCACCGGTAATCCTTGCCGCCTTCCAGACCGCCCTGGCCGCCGAGGCCAGGAAGCCCGCGGCGCCCCCATTGGATCCCTCCGTGTCATGGACGGCCATCATCGGCAGCATCGTAGCCGTCCTGGTCATCTGCGTCCTGGGCTTCATGAGCAGCCGCAGGACGCATCTGGACTGATGGCAAAGATTGCGCAGGCTCCTAAGGCGGCAGTGGTGTCAGCGTCCGTGTCCGTGCAAAAAGCCATAGCTCAGCTCGGCGAAGCAGTCCTGTCCGGCCAACTCCTGAACGCCGACCAGGCCTTGTATCTGGCCAACCTGGCCGCGGCGGACCCCTGGGAGGCGATGGCCTGGGCCCACCGCGTCCGCCAGGAGCGATTCGGAAACCAGGTGCGGTTTTGCTCGATTATCGCCGGCCGATTGGGGGCCTGCTCGGAAGACTGCAAGTGGTGCGCCCAATCGCTGGCCTGGACGCCGTCCCGCCGGCAGACAGCCAAGGAGGCCGCGCCGGCCAAACCGCGCGTCGCCCCCCGCCGGGAGATTCTGGCCGCCGCCCACGCCGCCCGCGAGAACAGTGCGGCCTGTCTGGGCATCGTCAACTCAGGCCGGCGACCCTCGGCTGCCGACCTGGGCGCCGTGGCCGAGGCAGCGGGGGCGATCCTGTCCGATATGTCCTGCCCGCTGGGCGTCTGCGCCTCGCTGGGAGAAATCACGGCCGATCAGGCCCGGAAGCTCGCCGGGGCCGGAGTCCGCCGATACCATCACAATCTGGAGACCTCCCGGCGGTTTTTTCCCTCGATGGTCACGACCCACGGTTATGACGACCGTCTGGCCACCCTCGCCGTGGCCCGCTCGGCCGGGATGAGCCTGTGCTGCGGCGGCATCTTCGGGCTAGGTGAGACCTGGGCCGACCGCGTGGACTTGGGCCTAACCCTCCGCGACCAGGTCGCCCCGGAGGTCGTGCCCCTAAACTTCCTGCACCCCATCCCCGGCACGCCACTGGAACACGCCCAACCCCTCCAGCCCATGGAGATCCTAGCCATCGTCGCCATCTACCGGCTTATCCTGCCCGCCGCCGACATCAAGGTCGCCGGCGGCAGGGAGGTCAACCTCCGCGACCTGCAAAGCTGGGTCTTCCACGCCGGGGCGACCAGCCTGATGGTCGGCAACTACCTCACCACGCCCGGCAGGGGGGCCGCGGCCGACCTCCAAATGGTCCAGGACCTCGGCCTGACGCTCGTCAATGACTTCTCCAAGCCTTAGGCCTTAAGTAGGGGAAAAACCGCCTTTAGCGGCCTTTTGTAGCCATTATCGCCCCAGGCCGGGGGGTTCCCCGGCCCTAGGGTCTAGGACCCTAAAAACGCCTTTCCCCTACACTGAACGTCACATAACATATATTATCGGACTATAAGGATGGCAGGCCGGGAGTGAGGTTTGGGGGCCTGGACGGCTCACGGACCAGGCGGGACAGCTACGGTAGAGGAAAAAAACGCCCATTCATTATTTATCTTGACAGGGTAAACCTTTGGCCGTATCATAGAGAAATTGCTGGAGGTAGCAAAAGGCTGTAAGGCGGGTTCTACGCTTAAGATCCCGCCGGATGTAGCGGAACCGCAAAACGCTTAGGTTCCGAGTTATCCGTTCTTTCAGGAGAGTTTGGCTGATTCGCTTCGGTTCTCTGAGAAAGCAATCACGTTTGGGCTTTTCATTTACAAGGTCATCGGAGCTTTCTCGAAGGTCGAAGTGACGCAAGCCCCCTGCCGGGACGGCTTATAAAAGGCAGTCAATAACGCTCAGCTTTTAGAGGAGGAGATACAATGAGGATTCTGCCGTTTGCCAGGGTTGCTTTGCTCTCCCTGGTCATGCTGGCCCTAGCCGGCCAGGCCCTGGGCGCCTACGAACCGACGCCGCAGCAGGGCTACTACCGCGATCTGCGGTCCAACTACAACAACACGTGGTACATCTTCAATGACAGCAACGAAGATGGCATCCTGAACCCCGGCGACACCTACATCTCTCAGATGAAGAATTGGTGGACGCCGGTGTCCAGCGGTTCCCAGGGACTCTACAACGACGATCCCAACGTGACCTCGGGCGACCTGACTTCGGCCCCGATGAACTGGGCGACGTACACGCTGCCCAGCGGCGATCCCAACGCCAACAATCCAAACTACAACTACTGGCTGCCGCGGGCGAACAACGCCATTAACTTCTACATGTCCTACAGCCAGTTCGACAATTGCACCTGGGATGACCCCAACTTTAAGTACGGCAGCAACCCGACTCAATCGGCAATCGTTCGCCAGCGGCACGAAGGCCGCGGCGGCTGGAACCTGGGATGGGTGATCGGCGACAGCAACGCCGAGCTGACGCAGACCCCCGCCGGCACGTTTAACATGACCGTCGCCGTCCACGATGGCGGAGGCACGTTCAACGGCGGGACGACCGTCAACGGCCAGCCGTTCGGGACCAGCATCTCCAATCCCCAGGTGTCCATGAGCAACGACATCAATCCGGTGCTCAGCCTGGACAAGACGCTGGACTACAAGACGCGCCATCCGGCGATCTTTGACGACGCCAACGGCAGTTACACCTGGGCCGTCAACCAGCTCCGCATGACGGCCAACGGCTATGACGCCAACGACCTGACCACGCTGGTCAATTCCCAGGAACTGAAAGAGGTCCCCGGCTTCAACTCAGGTAAGCTGGATGCCTGCGGCCACGCGTACCTCTATCAGGACGCCTTTACGGGATACTTCAACCGCGTGACCGGCGCGACGGACGGCGGCGTGCTCGCCGGCCTGTCGGGCTATAACAAACTCAGCGACTGGTCCGATCAGCAGGTCATCCGCATCATGATCGACGCGAACTCGCTGAAGTCCGGCGGGATCACCCAAGTCAACTTCTTTGACTTCGGCGATTCCAACGCCGCCACCTGGGGCACCAACACGGGCCAGCAGGTCAATCCCAAGACGATCAGCTTCTATGCCGACGCGGGTGGCAATCTCTTCATGGGCGATCCGAACGGCGATCCAAACAGCTGGGTCTACTTCTCGGACAACATCATCTACATTGCCACGACCAATCAGATTCCCGAGCCGGCCACCCTGTGCCTGTTGGCGCTGGGCGCCGGCTTGATGGTACTCCGTAGACGTAGGCGGTAATTTGTAGAACGAGAATTGTATCCCTCCTTACGTGGCGACCCGCCGATGAGCAATCGGCGGGTCGCCTTATTTTTCGCCCGATCTCCCCTACCGCCGCCGGCCGTTTCAGCGGCCCGCCCGCCGCATCTTGGCGGCCGTCTCGCCGCCATTCAGCACGTACAGCAGCGGCAGCGACCGGTCCACGCCCTCGATTGAAGCCGGCCGGGCCTGCCACGGCGTGGCGGACAGAACGCCCGTCAGGTCCATCCAATGCTCCAGCCGCGCCGGCGGCAGGTTCCAGACCATGTGAAAGTGATTGGCGGGGGCGTACTGCTTGTACTCGGCCATCGTGGCGTACTTGGGCACGACCCACGTGTGCGGCCAGGTGACGTTGGAGGTATTGGCCACCGCCTCGGCCAGCTTAGCCGGCAGGTCCACGGTGCAAGCCTGGTCCCAGACCAGGCTGAACAGCCCCGTCGGCTCGCTGTAGGCCAGGCGGGCGGCGATCCCCTCGATGCCGCCGGGCGTGATGAACGTGACGCTGTTGCCGCCGCCGGGGAAGTAATACGGCTCCGCAGGCGGCATCGCGATCCGCCGCATAATCGCCCCGACGCTCTCGCCCGGCCGGCCGGCCCAGTTCAGACTGGCCGAGCCGGAGTTGTCGCCATCGACGATCCCGCGCTGCGCCCAGAGCTCCTGGCCGCTGAACGTGATCTTCAGCCGCCGCGCCAGGGCCTGGATTTCCCACGGCTCCCAGACCTTGCGGAAGTCCATGAACAGCGGCGGATTCCCGCCCGACAGCCACGTGCTGAACAGCATCGTCAGCAGCCCCTGCACGTCGGCCTCGGTGGCGAATGGCATGGCCGGCTTGGCGCCGTTGTGGTCGAAGGTGGAGTTCAGCAGCGACTCCATCGCATCGGCGATCGGCAGCGGAATGCCCCGCCGGTCGCTGCCCCACTCCAACTGGTTCATGAACCCCCCGCCGACGGCGTTCAGCTCCGCCAGCAGGTCGCGGACGATCAGGTACAGCGCCAGCCCCTTGTCGAACCGCTCGCTGTCGGCCGCCGTGGCCACGGTCAGGCGGTCGCCGAGATGGCGGTTCAGCCAGCTGCGGAGTTTCCGCAGCTCCTTGGCGTCGTAGGCGCCCTTGGCCAGCATGTCGGCCAGGAGTTTCATGTCCAGCCGCGTGATCTCCAGGCCGAAGGTGCGGCGCGTGGGAATCACGTGCGCCAAGGCCGTCTCCATGCCCATCGAATCGTGGCCGAAGACGACCACGCGGCGACCCCGCAGCCCCGCACGGGCGAGCGCCGCGTAGCACCAATCGACCAGCGCCTTGGCCGTCGCGGCGGTCATTTTGGGCGATTGCCCCGCATCCGGCCAAGTGCCCACGTTCAACGCCGCCAGCCGGCCGCTCTGGGCCAAGGCGCCGTTGACCGCGTGGGCATAGACCACGCCGGGCTTGGGTCCGCTGTTGCCGCAGGTGATGTTCACCGGCGTCTCGGCGGGCATCTGGCTCAGCAGCGAGATAAGCGTCAGCTGCGGGAAGGCCCAGGTGTCCGGCGCGCAGACGACGGCGTCCACGCCGGCGGAGGCGAATTGCCGGGCGACGACGTCGGCCTGCTTCTCGCCGTCGATGAGCACCGGCGACCAGACCACGTTCGCGTCGCCGCCGTCGGGCATCTTCACGCCCGCAGCCACGACGTCGGCGACCATTTCCACGATGTTCACCGCCCGCTGCCGCGAGGCCTTGTCGATCCGCGGGTCGCACGTGGCGCAGACGCCGAACGTGACCGCTGATTTTCTGACTCCCCCACCGCTTAGACGCTTTGCCTTCGCCATGGCGATTCGTCCTTCCTACTTTCGCTCGACCAGCATAGCGTACCGCCCGGCCTTGTCCGCCCACAAGTCACCGTCGGTCGGCTCGTAGCACGCCAGCGCAAATGAGTTCCGCATGACCTGGTGAATCTCGTCGCGGTCCTTCAGGATACCCAGCGCCACCGCCTGCACCAGGGCGTTGCCAAAGGCCGTGCATTGGTCCGCCCCGGCATAGAGGGGTACTCGGCAGGCGTTAGCCGTCAGTTGGCACAGCAATGTGTTAGCCGTCCCGCCGCCGACCATGTAGAGCGCCGTCGGTCGCCGCCCCACCAGCTCGCCGAGGGCGTCCAGCCGCCGCGCATACTCCAAGGCCAGGCTTTCCAGCACGCACCGCACCAGTTCCCCCCTGCCGGCGGGCGGCGGCTGGCCGCTTTTGCGGAGCCAGGCTAGCAGGGCCTGTTCCATGTCCGCCGGGGCCAGGAACGACGCATCGGCCGCATCCACCAGCAGGCCGCCTTTGGCCTTGGCGGCCTCCGCCGTCATGCGGACATAGTCCCATGGTTCGGGAGTTTCTTCCCACTTCCGCCGCAGTTGCTGCACCAGCCACAGGCCCAGGATGTTCCTGGCCAGGTACCAGCCGCCCAGTGTGTATTCGTTGGTGAAGCCAAGTTCCAGGCATCGCGGCGTGGCCAGGGGGCGGTCGATCAGGCAGCCCAGGATGCTCCAGGTGCCGCAGCTCAAAAAGGCCCAGTCCCGGCCCTGTCCGGGCAACGCGGCCACGGCTGCGGAGGTGTCGTGCCCGCAGGTGGCGATGACCGGCACGCCGTCCAGCCCCCCCACTTCCCGACGGATCGTATCGGTCAGCGGGCCAAGGACAGTCCCCGGCTCCACCGGCCGCCCGAACATGGCCGGCAGCTTGAAGCGTTCGATGATCGCCTTGGCCCATTGGCCATCGATGCCCATGAGGTTGGACGTGTTCAGGATCGACCGCTCATTGGCCCGGACTCCCGTGAGGAAAAAGTGGAACAGGTCGGGCATGTTCAGGAACGTCCTGGCCGCCTTCAGAAACGGCGAGCCGTCTCGCTGCATGGCCAGGATCTGAAACAGCGAACTGATCGCCCACGGCTCGTACGCCGTCAGGGCGAAGATTTCCTCCCGGGACATGATGGGGTCGCTATAGGCGTGGATGCCGTCGGTTCGGCCGTCGCGGTAATGCACGGGATTGCCCAGCAGTTGCCCGTCGCCGTCCAGCAGGCCGAAGTCCACGCCCCAGGTGTCCACGCTGATGCCGGCAATCTTGACGCCCCTGGCCACCCCTGCTTGCAAGGCCGCCTTCACCCCGGCAAGGAGGTCCGGGAAGTCCCAATACAGTGTCCCGCCCCGCCGCACAGGCTGATTCGGAAAGCGGTGGACCTCCTCCATCGATACCTTGCCATTGGCGAGGCAGACCAGCTCCCCTCGGCCACTTTCTGCACCCAAGTCAAGTGCCAAAAAGTGGTTACATTCTTTCATCGTGTTTTTCTCCCCTACCGGACGTCATCAAGGCTTTGATTTCTGAACGGTTCAGGAGGCGGAACTTGCCGATCTTGATTCCCCTGTCGGTAACGGGGCCGATGGCCGTCCGCTTGAGGCGGCGGGACTTGTGCCCCAGGCGCATCAGCAGCGGCCGAACTTCCCGCCCCGCCGATTCCACCAGCGTGATCTCCAACAGCGTTCGGCGGTCGCCGCGGCGGAGCACGCGGACCCTTTTTGCCGCGCTGCGGCGGCCGTCGACGAAAATGCCCGACGTCAGCCGGTCGGCCGTCTTGCCTTCGATGTGGCCGTCGACCTCGACGAGGTATGTCCGCGGCACGCCGTAGCGTGGATGGCTCAGCCGGTCAGCCATCGCGCCATCGTTGGTCAGCAGGACCAGCCCCGTGCTGTCCACGTCCAGGCCGCCCAGGCAGTAGGTCTGCCCCTCCAGGGGTGGCACCAGGTCGTACACTCGCGGGCGGCCGCGGGTGTCGCGGGCAGCGCAGACGATGCCCTTGGGTTTGTTCAGCAGGATGTAGGTCTTTCTCGCCGACGGCCTGGCCACCGTCTGGCCGTCCACGCGGATGCGATCCGCGTCGGGATCGACGAAGCACGGCAAGCGATTGACGATCTGGCCGTTGACCTCGACGCGGCCTTCGAGAATCATCTCTTCTACCGCCCGCCGGCTGGCCACCCCCGCCTCGGCCAGAACTTTTTGGATGCGAATTTTACTCACGGGCCCTCCGGTAGCGTGATCTCCAGCCAGGTAGCTGCTCCTTGTACGGACATGGTGCAATTCGCCAGGGCCGCCGGCAGCAGGACCGTGTCCCCGGCGGCGACGGGCAAGGCTTCCTCTACGGCACTGGCGTGGTGGATCTCAGCGTGGCCGCTGGCTCCAAGGACCATCACGGCCGTGCAGCGGCCGGAGGGGAAAGGCCAGGTCGCGGCGCCGCCGGCTGATCGCTTCTTGACCGTGAAGCACTCGGTCGCCAGCAGCGTGTCGCCGCGTGCTCCCGGGGCCGGTTCGCCCGTCAGACCGAAGCGAATGCATTGTAGGGACTTTTCCGGGTGAATCTCGCGGCCGCGACCCCAGTCGGTCACGCGATAGGTGGTGTCGGACGGCGTCTGGATCTCCGCCAGCACGACGCCGGGGCCCAGCGCGTGCACGACCCCGGCCGGCAGATAGTGAAAATCCCCGGCCGAGACATTCAGCTTGCGGACCAGCCGCTCCACCGTGTCGGCCTGCATGGCCTGGGCGAACTGCTCGCGCGTCACGCCGGGCAGGACGCCCTTGTAGACGAACCCGCCGCGGCTCTCCAGGATGTACCAGCACTCGGTCTTGGCCGCCGCGTCGCCGCCGATGGCGGCTGCGGCCGCGGCGTCGGGGTGCACCTGGAGCGAGAGGATGTCTTCGGCGTCCAGCAGTTTCAGCAGGAGCGGGAATCGGCCGTCGGCCATCGGGCGGGCCCGGCCCAGCAGGTCGCCGCCCAAGCGCCGCGTCAGGTCATTCAGCGTCGTGCCGGCGTCGGGGCCGTTGACCAGGATACTGCTGTCGCCGGCCAAGTCGGCCAGTTCCCAGCTTTCCCCGACCTTCATGTCCGCCGGCAACGCCCGGCCGAACAGGCGCTGAAGATTTCGCCCGCCCCAGATTCGCTCTTTGTAGATGGGATGGAACTTGCAGGGATAGATTCGCATAGTCCTTGCCATGAGCCTTGCTCGCTTGACCGGCTCCCGCCGAGCGACGCCGACATTCTCGCTGTCACAATAAATGCGGACACGGGGATTTGCAACCGCCGATGCCGCCGCCTTGCTCATCAGACGGCGTCGGCGTAAACTGCCAAGTGTTGTGAAGTCTTCCGAATACGTCGAACCGAATAGAAAGGCCGCCTTATGAGTGAGATTAAACCGACGATTACCTACGACGACTTCGTCAAGATGGACCTTCGCGTGGCCAAGGTGTTGGAGGTCCGCGATCATCCCAACGCCGACAAGCTCCTTTGCCTGACCATCGATTTGGGGACCGAGCGGCGAGAGATCATCGCCGGGCTGAAGGAGTATTGCCCTCCTGAGTCCCTGGTGGGCAAGGACGTCGTGGTGCTGGTCAACATCCAGCCGCGGAAGATGCGCGGGCTGGATTCCAACGGGATGCTCCTGGTGGCCTCGCATGAGCAGGACGGCGCCCGCAAGGTCGTGGTGCTGACCACCGCCGGTCCCGTGCCGGCGGGATCGGTGATTTCCTGACGGCCGGTGACTACGTGTGGTTCAGCAGCCGGACGGCCAGCTGGGCGGCGTTGTCCGAGGCGCTGGCCGGCGGGGCCACACGGAGGGCGTCGGTAAGCTGCGTGAGTTGTTTGCGGATCTCGAACAGATAGCCGTAGTCGTCCATCACTTCCTTGACGGCGGCCTTGAGCTTCTTGACGTTCCCATGCCAGGGCATGAGTTCCGGTACGATCTTTCGTCCGGCCAGGATGTTCACCAGCGAGAAGCTGGGGGTGTTCACCGCCCAGCGTCCGAGCACGTGCCGCGCCAGCCCCAGCAGCCAGGAGGTGCGGTGGAAGATGACCATCGGCACGCCAAAGTAGGCCAGCTCTAGCGTGACGGTGCCGCTCTTGGTCACGGCGAAGTGGGATTCCGCCAGCACCTCTCGCATGCGGCCGACGGCAACGTCGATGTCCCGGCCCTTGCTTAGCTTTCGTATCAGCCGCTCAGCGTCGTCGGTGTAGGCGGTGAAGGTGCAATGCGATTGCGGCCAGCGGCGGCGGATCATCTCCTCCACGGCCAGCAGGGCCGGCATGTGCCCGCGAATCTCCCCTTCCCTGCTGCCGGGGATCAGGGCCACGCGCCAGCGGCCGGCGGCCCAGGCCTCGGCCAGGTCGGGCGGGGCGGGCGGGGCGGGCATGGCGTCGAACAGAGGATGGCCCACGTAGGCGGCATTGACGCCGCGGTCCCACAGGTACCGTTCCTCGAAGGGCAGGATGCAGCCGACCTGATCGGTCAGGCGGGCCAGCTTCTTGGTGCGCCACGGCGCCCAGGCCCACACCTGCGGGGCGATGTAATAGAACACCGGCACGCCGGCTTTGCGGGCGGCCTTGGCCAGGTGCCAGTTCAGGGCCGGAGAGTCCACCGGGATCAGCAGGTCGGGGCGGATCTTTCGAATGCCGCGGCACAGCCGCCGCACGGTCCGCAGGTAGTAGCCGGCCTTGAGGACCGGCCCGGCCAGCATGCTGGCCTTGCCCGTCAGGTCGGCTAGGACCTCGCAGCCGGCCTGGGCCATGCGCGGGCCGGCGGCCCCGACGAAGCGGGCATCCGGCAGGCGCTGGCGGATGGCCTGGATGAGCCGGGCGGCGTGCTCGTCGCCGCTGGCCTCAGCCGCCGACAGGAAGATGGTCGCGCCTGGCGCCATGAAGGTTGATTCAGCCCCCGATGTGCATCGCCCCGCCGGTGGGCTTTTTTTCACCGTCGTTGGAGCCGATGGCCGAGGCGATGGCGTGCGTGCCGATGTGGCTGATGGAGACCAGGATGCTCGCCAACCCCAGGTCGTCGGCGATCTGGCGGCATCGGCCGGTAAGCTTCACCTGCGGCTGGCCGGAGGGATGATTGCGGACCTCGATGTCGGTCCAGGTGATCCCGTTCCGCCAGCCGGTGCCCAGCACCTTGAGCACGGCTTCCTTGGCGGCGAATCGCCCGGCCAGGTGCTCCACGGCCCGCTTTTTGTCCAGGCAATAGTCCAGCTCCGCCGGCGTGAAGACGCGGTTGAGGAACTTGCGCCCGTGCCGCTCGATCATCTGGGCCAGGCGGGCGCACTCCACCATGTCGACACCGTGGGCGACGACGTTCATGGTGCCATCATAGTCTCAACGGCGCGGCGGCGGAAGGGCCAACCCCGGTGTGGCGGGGGCTGGGGTCTTACGGCTTGGAGGAGGCTTGCTCGATGGCGGTCCGGACCTCCGGCACCAGGAAGCGGCCCTCCAACTCCGCCCGTCCCGCCAGGGCGGCGGCGACGGCCTCGATTCGCTCAGCGGCGTCGGCTGAATCGTCCAGGAACAGGACTTCCCGGCCCTTCAGGCGGACCAGCGCCCCGCCGCGCTCCTGGCAGGACTCGACGTGACGAACGTTGATCCCCAGCGAGCGGGCCAGTTCCAGCAATTCATCGAGGAGGCGGTCGGCTTCCACGGGCAACCTGCCTGTCGGTAGGCGGGGCCACCCCGCTCAAGTTTCTTCACCGGCCAAACCGATGAACAAGGAGACAGGCCTGCCTGTCGGTAGGCAGGCTCGGCCTCCTCATATCTTGCCGCAGGACCCTTGGCAAGAGGAAGGATTCGTGACCACCGCGTCGAAAGTAAAGACAGTCAGTCCGCAGACCAAGCTCCAGCGCCTGGCGGCGGAGGTCGACGCCCTGCGCCGGCAGTTGCGGACCGCCCACCGCCTGGCCACCGTCGGCACCATGGCCGCGATGGTCTCCCACGAGCTGAACAATATCCTCACCCCCATCATGAACTACGCGCAGATGGCCCAGAAGAATCCGTCGTTTTCCGACAAGGCCATCGCGCGGGCGGCCGAGGGCGGGCAGCGAGCCACCCACATCTGCCGGGCCATCCTCAACCTTGCAGCCGACGGTGCGATGGAATCCTCGCCGGTGAACTTGCGGGCGCTGGTGGACCAGACTCTGGAAGCCATGGCCCGCGAGCCGGCCAAGGACAACATTCACCTGAACCTGGACATTCCCGCCGATCTGACCGTCCGCGCCTGTCGGCCTGAACTTCAGCAGGTGTTGCTGAACCTGCTCATCAACGCCCGCTCGGCCGTCCTGGCCAAGAGCGGCCCGCGGCAGATCGACATCTCCGCCCGGTGCGAGAACGGCGGCACACTCATCGCCGTGGCCGACAACGGCGTCGGCATCGACCCCCAGCATCTGGACAAGCTCTTTGAGCCTTTCTTCACGACCAAGCGGCGGTCGGAAGACGGTTCCGGCGGCTACGGCCTGGGGCTGGCCTTCTGCCGGCACGTGGTGGAGGGCATGGGGGGCGAGATTCTCGCGGAGAGCACTCCGGGTGCGGGGGCGACGTTCACCGTTCGCCTGCCGGCCTGACTTTGCACGCCCGGCCCAAAGGCCCTTGTCGAATGTTGACACTCCCCTTGCAACGTGCTAGCGTCCCTGGCATATTGCTGGCTTATAATCCGCCAAACACGATTCCATTGGCAAGGAGGTCGCCATGAACGCTAGGACTGTGGCTTGGCTTTGTGTGATGACGGCGGCCCTTCCGCTTGCGGCGCAGACCACCATGCCGGCTGAGGCTGTCCCGTCGACGCAACCCGCCCTCACCGAGGGCGCCCCATGGACGGGCGTCGTGACCGGCGTCAACGTCTACGTGCGCTCCGGACCGGGCGAACAGGCATATCCCTGCGCGAGACTTTCCGCTCCCGACCAGGTTACCGTCGTGGGCAGGACGGACGGCTGGCTGAGGATCGCCGCCCCCAACGGGTGCTTCAGCGTCATCAGCAAGGCCTACGTCCAGCCGGACGCCACGGGCAAGACCGGCACGGTCACCGGAGACAACGTCTGGGCGCGCGCGGGCGGCGACCTGCGGACCGAAAATTTCATCGCCGTCCAGCGGCAGCTCAACCACGGCGAGACGGTCCAGATTATCGGCGACGCGGGCGAGTACTACCGCATCACCCCGCCGCAAGGCGCGTATTTCTACATCTCCGCGCGGTACGTGCGCCAGGCCGGCGCGGCAGCCCCCAGCGAGATGGAAGCCCTGGCGGCTGAGCATCCGGCGGAGTTGAAGACCGTTCCCGAGGCTCCCCCAGCCGCTCCGGAGGCACCGTCGCGGGCAGGCCAGCTGGAGGCCTTCAAAAGGGCCGAAGCCGTCCTGCAAGAGGAGTTCGCCAAGCCCCTGGATCAGCGCGACCTCCAGAGGGCCTTGGTCGCCTACCAAACCGTTCCCGTCGGCGCCGACGATCCGCTGAAGCTCTACGTCGACGCGAGAATCACGTTCATCCGCCAGAGCCTGGACGAGCTGGCCAACCTCCAGAAGGTCAAAGAGCTTGCCAAGACCACAGCGGATAAGCAGGCTGAGTACGAAGCCATGATTGCGCGGCTGCAAAAGGTCGTCCCGCCGCCGGCGCCGGCCCGGTTACCCGCGGCCAGGGGCGTTCTGCAGCCCAGCATGATCTATGCCGGCACCGCCGCCATCGGCAAGCGATACATGCTCATCGACCCCACCAGCGGGCAGGTTACGGCCTACCTTCAATCCGCCAACGCGGACATAGACCTGGACAAGTACGTGGGCATGGACTTGGTCGTCTTTGGGAACATCCAGTTCGACGTCCAGCTCCAGCGGTCCGTGGTGGACCCCGACGAAATCCAGGTGGTGGGCCCGGGCGGAACGCTTCCTTCGCCGCCCAAGCCGGTCATTCGCATAAGACACCCGGCTTCCATGCCGGTGGCCTCGGCACCGGTCCCGGCCCCGCCGGCGCCGGTCCCCGTTCCGACTCCGGCTCCGACTCCTGCACCGGCTCCGGCCGTAGCCCCAACTCCGCCGGCTCCGGTCTCGGCACCGACCCCGGCGCCAGCCCCAACCCCGGCTCCCGCGCCGGCCCCAACTGTGGCTCCGCCTCCGCCGCCACCGCCGGCCCCGGCGCCTGCGCCGACGCCAACCACTGCCCCTGCCGCGACGGTTGAGGGTGCGGCCACCGAAACCGAGACTCCGCCTCCGCCGCCTCCTCCCCCGCACAAGGGACTGCCCGTGGCTGGGGACCAGCCTACCTCCCAGCCTTCTTCTCAGCCCCTCAACGAGGAAGAGTACCAATAGACGGACGCGCAGCGGCGTTTTTTGGGAGGAGGGGTGAACCTTCGGTAGGCAAGTGCGGCCGAAAGGAGTTGAACCTTCACGCCCTTGCGGGCACAGGCTCCTGAAGCCTGCGCGTCTGCCAATTCCGCCACGGCCGCAAACGTCGGGACTGTATCGCCCGCCAACGTGTGCTACTGTAGGCCCCGTCCCAGGATGTGTCAACCCCTCCCCCTTTGGACAGCGGCATCGGAAGGTCCGGTTGAAAGCGGCCGGGCCGTTCAGTACCCCAATTTCTTGTCCACCACGCAGAGCAGGGGTTTGGAATCCAGAAAACGCCTGATGTTCTCCAGAAAGACGGCGGAGGCGTTCTGCTCGTAGGAGCGGTGCTTGCCGGAGGTGTGGGGTGAGATAATGACGTTGGGCATCCGCCACAGCGGATGGTCCGCCGGCAGGGGTTCGGGGTCCACGACGTCCAGCCCGGCCCCACCCAAGTGCCCGCTAGCCAAGGCAGCCACGAGGGCGTCGGTATCGACGGTCTTGCCACGCCCGGCGTTGAGCAGAATCGCCCCAGGCGGCAGGGCGGCCAATTCCGGCCCGCCGATGAGCTTGTCCGTTTCGCTGGTGCCGGGCAGGACGACCATCACCACGTCCGCCTCGCTGAAGGCCTTTTTCAAATCCGCCGGCCCGAAGACCGCCACCGCCGGCGGAGCGGGCTGGGCGTGCCGCCGGACGCCGATGACACGCATGCCGAAGGCGACCCCAAGCTCCGCGCACCGCCGCCCGATGGTCCCCAGCCCCACCACGCACAGCGTCTTGCCGGGCAGGACGTCCGGCGGCGACTCGGCCTTCCGTTCCCACCGGCAGTCCACCTGATTGCGGTAGGCCACGTGCAGGCGGCGGACAAGCATCAGCAGCATCCCGAACAGCTGCTCGGCGATCGGCTCGGCGTGGATGCGCGAATTGGTGACGACGGCCGGGTGCGACAGGGCCGGTTCATGCTGGGCCCAGTCGGCCCCGGCGGAGGTCGTGTGTAGCCACTTCAGCCGCCCCGCCCGGCTGAAGGCCTCCAGGGGGATCTTGCCGAGGACGACGTCGATCCGCTCAACCAGCGTCGGATCTTTTTTGAAATCCGCCGGACCATAGATAGTCGCCCCCGGTGCCGCCGCGCGGATGCACGAGAGGATGGTCTCGGTGGTGTACGCCGAGGAGGTAATCAGGATGGCAAGCTCCCGGCCCATTCGTGGCCGTTAGGATACGCCCTACGCCCGGCCGGTGCAACGTGGCGAACGGCCTAGCCGCACGCCGGGCGAATGCCGATACTGTCTGGGAAGCAAGGCTATAGTGGTGCAAGGAGAACTATTATGGATCTGTCCACAACCTACATGGGATTGAAGTTGACCAGCCCGCTGGTGGCCTCGGCCTCGCCGTTGTGTATGGACGTCGGCGAAGTGAGAAAGATGGAAGACCACGGGGCGGGAGCCGTCGTGCTGGCCTCGCTGTTCCAGGAACAGATTGAGCACGACGCCGAGGAGCTGGATTTTTATCTTCACTACGGGACTGACCGGTGGGCGGAATCACTGACCTACTTCCCCCACAAGGAAGACTACAAGCTCGGCCCGGAGGCGTACCTGGCCCACATTGCGGCCGTAAAAAAGGCCGTGAGCATTCCCGTGTTCGCCTCGCTGAACGGCATTTCCGCCGGTGGATGGACGTCCTACGCCAAAAAAATGCAGGACGCCGGGGCCAACGGCATCGAGCTGAACATCTATTTCATCCCCGCCGACCCGCGGCTCGGCAGCGAGCAGGTGGAGCAGCGGTATTTGTCCGTGCTTAAGGCCGTCAAATCCGCCGTGCACATTCCCGTGGCCGTGAAGCTGTCGCCCTATTTCTCCGCGACCGCGTCCATGGCGACCCGCCTGGACGCCGAAGGGGCCGACGCGCTGGTGCTGTTCAACCGCTTCTATCAGCCGGACATCGACATCGAGAAGCTGGAAATCCGCCCGAGGCTGGAGCTGTCCACACCGTGGGAAGGCCGCCTGCCGCTGCGGTGGATCGCCATCCTGTTCGGCAAGCTTGCCAAAAAAGCGTCGCTGGCGGCCACGACGGGCATCCACACGGCCGAGGACGTGGCCAAAATGATTCTAGCCGGGGCGGACGTCACCATGATGACCTCGGCCCTGCTGCGCCACGGTGTGGAGCACCTGGCCAAGGTCCGCGCGGGCCTGGTGGAGATCATGCAGGCCAAGGAATACGAGTCCGTCGCCCAGATGAAGGGTGTCCTCAGCCAGAAATCCGTCCCCGACCCGGAGGCCTTCGAGCGGGCCAACTACATGAAGACGCTCCAAAGCTTCGGCCTGACGGCCACGAAGGAATAGGCGGGATTTATCACACTGACTCCAGGCGCGATGGGGCAGGAGCCCCGCCGCGCCAAAATCACAAGCCCTACCCCCCTGCCGGTCTTTGCGTTAAACTGCCGCCATGATCATCACGATTGACGGACCGGCCGGGAGCGGCAAGAGCACCGTTGCCAGGGAATTGGCCAAGGCCTTGGGGATTGCATTTCTGGACACCGGCGCGACCTACCGCGCCGCCACGCTCAAGGCCATGCGCGAAGGCGTCAATCTCCAGGATGCCGCCGCCCTGACGACTATGGCGCGGGCGGCGAAGATCGAGGTGATCCCCCAAGAGAGCATTTCCCGCGTGATGCTCGATGGCCAGGACGTCACCGACGATATTCGCTCCCACGCCGTGACCGAGAACGCCCACTTCATCGCCGATAGCCCCCCCGTCCGCGAGGTGCTGGTGGCGTTGCAGCGGCAGCTGGGGGCGGCATTGGGCAGCTTCGTGGCCGAGGGCCGCGATCAGGGCTCGGTGGTCTTCCCGCAGGCGGATTTCAAATTCTACCTGGACGCCTCCCCCGCCGTGCGTGCCCAGCGCCGCCACCGCGAGCTGTATGCCGCCGGGGAAACAGTGGAACTGGACGACGTGCTGCGATCTATCGAGCAGCGGGACCGGCGGGACAGCACGCGCCCCGTGGCGCCGCTGATTCAACCGCCCGGGGCGATCGTGATCGACACGTCCGAGATGAACATTGACCAGGTCACGGCGAAACTGCTGGCCTGCTTGGAGGTCCGGCGATGAGCCACCCGACCAGCTTTCCCAATCCGCTGCTGCGCGGCTGGCGGCTGTCGGGCGGGACGGTCCAGCAGCCCAACCTGTGGTACCGCGTCATGCGGCGGGTTTTCCAGGTGACGATGGGGGCGCTTTGGCAGATCCGCGTGTTTCATCGCGACTACGAGCCGGCCGACGGCGGGGCGGTGTACATCAGCAACCACCAGAGCTTCCTGGACCCGATGCTGTCGAGCCTGGCGCTCCGCCGCCCGATGAACTACATGGCCCGCGACACGCTGTTTCGCTTTCCGGTCTTCAAGCAGATCATCGAATCGCTCAACGCTTTCCCCGTCCGCCGCGCCACGGCGGACTTGGCGGCTCTGAAGGAGGCCATGCGGCGAATCAAGGCCGGCGGGCAGGTGGTGGTGTTCGCCGAGGGCACGCGGACCCGCGACGGGCGAATCGGGCCGATGCTGCCGGGCGTGGCCATGCTCGCCCAGCGGGCGGCCAAGTGGACCGTGCCGGTGCTGATCGACGGGGCGTTCGAGGCCTGGCCGCGAACGTCCGCCCTGCCCTGCCCCGGCAGCGTCGTGGTGCAGTACGCCCCGCCCATTTCGCAGGAACAGGCCCGCGCGATGACGGCGGAGGCGCTCGTCGAGCACGTCCGCAATCAACTCATCGAGATTCAAAAAGACGTGCGCCGCCGCGTCGGCCGGCCTGAGATTCGCTACGAGTGAGCGGCGGCGCCCCTATCGCAGCCCCATCCGCGTCAGATAGCGGTAGCTCGTGGCCAGACAGTCGAACGGGTCGGCCTCGTAGCTTTCGTCCTGCTCGATGAGATAGTATTCCACGCCGCCCTGGCGTGCCGCTTCCAGAATGGCCGGCCAGTTCAGGTTGCCCTCCCCTATCGGCGCGAAGCGGACTTCCTTTTTGGCGGTGATGACCATGTCCTTCAGGTGCAGCAGCGGCTCGCGGCCGGCCTGCTTGCGGACCCACCACGCCGGATCGCCCCCGCCGGCCTGAATCCAGTACGTGTCGATCTCGGCCTTGAGCCGGGCGGGCGGGGCCTGGTCGTAGAGCGTCTCCAGCCAGGTCTTGCCGCCCAGGCGCATCAGCTCCTTGTTGTGATTGTGGTACGAAAAATCCATCCCCGCCGCGGCGAGTTTCTGGGCCACCGGGGCCAGCTCGTCGAGGAACTGTTTTATGCCCTCGCCGCCGGCGGTGTAATAGTTCCCCGGCAGCGAGCCGACGGCTGGATGGCGGCACTTCCACAGGCGGTGGCGTTCGATCAGGCCGTCCAAGCTCCCCAGGAACTCCTCCCAACTGCAATGCGTGGCCGCGACAGTCAGGCCGAGGTCCTCGACGATCTTGGCGACCTCCTTGGGGTCCACCGGGCCGAAGCCGGAGATCTGAATCGCCGTGTAGCCGATGGCTCGGACCTTTTTGAGGCTGGCCGCGACGTCGGGCAAAGTCTGGCAGAATTTCCGAACCGTGTAAAGTTGCGCCCCCAGGATGCCGTTAGCCACGTCCATGTCCTTTCTGATCTTCGGGCGGCTGTTCCAGGATTCTGACCTCCGCCATCCGCTGGCCGGTCCAGCAGCCCAGCATGGCCCCGCCGCAGCCGGCCGTCAGCCAATCCACCGGCAAGACCCGGGCGTACAGGGGCACGTTGATCCAATCCTCAGGCCGCGAGCCGTACGCACCGACCGAGGCCAAGGCGTAAAAGATGATGGCCGCCGTCAGCGGCGCCAGCAGATACATCCCTTTGCGGGGCGCGGGCAGCACGCGATCGGCGATCCACGCCGCCAGGGCGAAAGCGGCCAGCGTGGCCACGACGACCTGCCCCCGGCGTGAGGACTGGAGCAGGATCATCACCGCCGCCAGGCCGATCAGCAAGGCCAGCGCGGCACTGACCAGCGATCGTCCCCACGGTCCCAGTCCGCCGACCAGGCCGGTCTTGTCGTCTGGAGGCGCCGCCAAGGGCATGGGCCGCCATACCAGCCAAGGCGCCATTCGGCCGGCCAGGAATCGGATACCGACGACGATCAGGACCGCCACCAGCAATACCACCGCCAGGAACATCGTTTCCGCGATGAGCAGGCGGAACAGGCCGGCGAAACCGTCCTGCTGAAGCCAAAGCAGCGTACGGAAGTCCGCCGACCGCAGGCTGACCCCGCCGGCCCCGATGGCGGCCGCCAAAATGGCGCTGGAGGGCCTGGCGGGAAGGGTCAGGACCCCGCAGAAAATGGCAAGAACCACCACGCCCGCGGCAAAAACCATCGCGTGCCCCACTCCGCCGGCGACTAGGAGCGACAAGGCGGTCTGACCATCGGCAGGACGCACGGCGGGATAGAGCAGGAAATATCCTCCGGCCAGCGAAACCACCGCGGCGATTTGGACGATGACCTTTTCAAGCCAATGGAAGTGGTGATGACTCATTTATTCTCGACATAAGATGTTAGAGGCGCTATGATAGCCGCCTCCGTTGCATTGGGAAGACATGTTAACTCCAAGAGATGTTTTGGACAAGCCATGAGTACCGTCCTTAATCGCATCACGGAACGTGCTATTGCCGCCGGCAAGAAAATCATACTGCCGGAGGCCGAGGATCCCCGAGTCTTGCAGGCGGCCCGGCTCATCGTGGATCGCAAGTACGCCCGCGTGACACTGCTGGGTCCGGAGCAGGACGTCCGCCGCCTGGCCGCCCGCAGCGGCGTGGACCTGCAAGGCGTGGAGATCGTCGATCCCCAAAAGGACGGCAAGCGGGATGACTATGCCCGCACGCTCCAGGAGCGGCGGAAGCATAAGAACCTCTCCCTGGCCGGCGCCCAGAAACTGCTGTCGCGGTCGATGTACTACGGCGGCATGATGGTCGGCGACGGCCGGGCCGACGGCATGGTGAGCGGCAGCATGAGCCCCACGCGCGACACCGTTCTGGCGGCCTTGTTCGGGGTGGGCACCGCGCCGGGCGTGCAGACCGTCAGCTCATGCAGCCTGATGGGCACGATCGTTCCGGAGATCGGCGTCGACGGTTCGCTGATCTTCGCCGACACGGGCGTGGTGCCCGAGCCGACGGCCGAACAGCTGGCCGACATCGCCATCGCCGCCTCCGACGCCTGCCGCGCCCTGCTGGACACCGAGCCCTACGTGGCCATGCTGAGTTTTTCCACCAAGGGTTCGGCCCACAGTCCGGCGGTGCAGAAGGTCATCGACGCCACCCAGCTGGTGCGGCAGCGCCGGCCGAAGCTGAAGGTGGACGGAGAACTTCAGTTGGACGCCGCCGTCGTGCCGGAAATCGCCGCCCACAAGGCCAAAGGCTCCGAAGTCGCCGGCCGGGCCAACACGCTCGTCTTCCCGGATTTGTCCTGCGGGAACATCGCTTACAAGCTGACGGAGCGGCTAGGCAAGGCCACCGCGCTGGGCCCGCTGCTCCAAGGGCTGGCCAAGCCCATCAACGACCTGTCCCGCGGCTGTTCGGTGGAAGACATCGTATTGATTGCGGCCATCACGGCCGTCCAGGCCATCGGGGCGGGAAAGAGCGATTGAAGCCGCAGGCGGCCTTCAGTGGTTCTGCTTGACCAGGCGGACCTGATTGCCGCGGTTGTTGAAGCAGACCTCGTCCATGTAGGCCCGCATCAGCATAATCCCCCTGCCGGAAGGTTTCTCGAGGTTCTCGTCGATGGTGGGATCGGGCACGACGGCGGGATTGAAGCCTTCCCCCTGGTCGGTCACGGTGATGATGGCCCGCCGGGGGTCGATGTCGTATTCCACTTCCACGGCCTTGGCGGGGTTCATTTGGTTGCCGTGCCGGATGGCGTTGCTGAGGGCTTCCTCCAGCGCCAGCCGGATGGCGAACGCGCAGGATTCCTCGTAACCGCAGCGGTTCACGATTCCCAGCAGTTCCAATGCCAGTTTGTGAGCCGCCCGCAAATCAGAGGGTATCACCATCGTTTTTACCACCGTGGATCATCCGGTGCGGCACGGCCTGCACGTTGCTCAGCCCAGGCTGGCGATCGCTTCTTCCTTGGTGGGGCAAATCTGAAGAATCTCGTTCAGCCGGGTCATGGCGAACACTTCGTAGATGCTGGGCCGGATGCCGCAAAGTCTGAGCTGGCCGTTTTTCTCGCGAAGGCGCTTGTTCAACGTAATGAGCATTCCCAGGGCGCTGGAGGACATGTGTCCCACCGCCGAGAAATCCAGGACCAGCTTCGGGGACGCGCTTTCGGCCACCAGCGCGTTGAGCTGGTCGCCGATGTTCGCGATGTTCAATTCGTCGAGGATTTTCTTGTCGGTCAGTTCCACGGTCGTGATGCCGTTGCTGTCCACCGACACCTTCAGACGCTTGGGGCGTTCTGCCATGAATCAGACTCCTTCATCAGGTTGGCGATGGGATACTAGGCGGCGTCGGGAAGGCTGTCAAGCGTTGTCAGTGATGGACCAGGAAGAAGAGGTTCAGGATGATGCTGAAGACCAGGGCGGCGGAGAGGACGACGATCACGGTGATGTACATGGTCGAGTGAGAAACCGGGACGGTCTCTTCCTCGACCGGCCCTGGCTGTGGTGCGGCCGGTTGGCCCGGCTGGGGCTTTTCCTCGGCTTCGGTGGTCAGCCCCTTCAACACGCCTTCCTTGATCTGCTGACGCGCCTGAAGCGGCGGCTGACCGGCCTGGATGGCCTCCAGGTCCAGCAACAGGTCGGAGGTGGAGGCGTAGCGGCGGTCGCGGTCCTTGGCCATCATGACCTCGACCACTTCCCCCAGCCCCGCCGACAGGGCGGTGTTGATGTGATCGGGCGGGACCAGCGGTTCTTTGAGGTGCTTCATCATGACCGCCTGGGGGCTTGGCCCTTCAAAGGGCACGCGGCCGGTCACCAGGTGGTACAACGTGGCGCCCAGCGAATAGATGTCCGCCCGGAAATCGACGTCCACTTCGCCGCGGATCTGCTCGGGGCTGATATAGTACGGCGTGCCGAAGGCCCTTCCGGCCTCTCGTTGGGCGACTGCGGCGTCGTCGGCGACGCGAGCCAAGCCCATGTCGGCCAGCTTCGCCACGCCTTCCTTGGTGATCATGATGTTCTTGGGCTTGATGTCGCGGTGGATCAGCCCGTGCTTGTGGGCGTGCTCCAGGGCCTTGGCGATCTGAATGATCACCGCCAGGGCGTCCTTCTCCGAGAAGACCTTCTGGGCCATCAGCTCGTCGTGCAGCGTGTGCCCATCGACGTACTCCATGACGAAGTAGTGGAAGCCGTTGGCCTCGCCGACGTCGATCGCCTGCACGATGTTGGCGTGGTTGAGCTTGGCGGCCGCCTTGCCCTCTTTGTAGAAACGCTCGACATATTCGGCGTTTTCCGATAGCTGCCGCGGCAGCACCTTGATGGCCACCAGCCGGTCCAGACTGAGCTGCCTGGCCTTGAAGACGTGGGCCATCGCCCCGGAGCCCAGCTTTTCGAGGATGCGATAGCCGGGAATCTCCCGGGCGCCGCGCGACTCCTCCAGCAGCTTTTTCACGCGGCCGACTTGGTTGTTGGTGATGACCCCCTCACGCACCAGGACGGCGGCCAGCGATTGCTCGTTGCCCTCCATGGCAAGCTGGGTCTTCATGTCGACACAATGCTGAATCTCGGCTGGTGTCGCCAGCCGCTGCTCGACCACCACCCTCGACAACTCCGTGTCGAAGGACGTGTCTGACGCCTTGGGTTTATTTTCCGCCATCACACATGCCCACGAAATGCTCGCCTGGGGCTCGCGGATCGTCTTGGACTAAAACGATTACCGTTTGCGCTCAAGCCCGTCAAGTACAAAGAATCTATCCCAAAAACCTGCATCGTGCAGCCCTGAATGCCTGCCGCTTTTTATTATACGATTTTCCGCTACTGTCCGGTCGTGTTAGTCCACTTTATCCGACTGGCCACCTGCTTGGTACAGCTCCGTCGGCCCCAGCTCGTCGGCGTGCCGCCCCCCGGCCGCCAGATGCCGCCGGATGTTCCAGCATAACTGGCACTTGCCGGCATAGCCCTCGGCGGGCACAAAACCCGCCGATTCCGCCAACGGCAGCAACCCTGCCGGCCCCTGCCGCGCCAACGTGCCCACAATGGGCCTGTCGGCATAATCGGCCCGGAGCCGCTGCCAGATCGCCGCGATGCTTTCCTGATCGGCCAGGCCAAGAACCAATCCGGCACAGGTCCCCGGCATCACGCAGCCGGCAGGGTCTATGTGCACGTGCCTGGACCGCAACAGGGCCTGGCTACATGGCTTATCGACAAATTCCCCCAGCGCCTTGAGTTGCAGATGAGGCGGAAGCATTTTCGCCGCTCGGCCGCAAAGCCGGTCCCTGCCCCCGGCGGCATAACGGCCCACCAGGGCACCCCAGGCGGCCTTTTTCTCCTTTTCCTCCTTTTCCTCCAGGAGGCCCCCCGTATCGAAGCCCTCGGCCAGCCAATCCCGCCAGCGGACCTGCACGCGCTCGGGGCCAAGGACCTCCGTCGCCACGGCCGCCGCCAGACGGACCTTGGCCATGGGGACGAAGGCCTGGTGATAGGGGTCGGTGGAGATCACCAGCTTGCCCATGCCTGCGGCGTCCAGGGCTGCCAGGCGGTCTTTTACAACAGCGGCGTCATCCGCCCAGAAGGCGTTGGTCTCCACCTTCGCCAGCGGGCCTAGCCCATCGGCCTTCGCCCGCCGGGCCAGTTCGATAAGCCGAGGCCAGTCGCCGAAGGGCTCTCCCCCCGACAGGTGCACCTTGCACCCGCCCGGTGCGGCCTCCTGAAGGGATCGCCAGTAACGCAGGGCCTGCTCCACCGTCATTTCCCCCTTGCGGTCGGGGCCGCAGCACAGGTAGCAGCAGGCGCAACGGGCGTTGCACCAGGTCGTCAGCACAAGGCCTGCGAAGGACCAGGGCTTCACGGGCACGGGTTGGGAACGATCAGCTACAGGCACGGTTGCATTGTAACTCTTTTATCGTTGCGGCGAGCCACAGTAGAATGGCGTTCGATGGCCAAGGACAAGCCCTTCAACCTCTTTGTGTACGGGACGCTGATGAACCCCTCGGTGTTCCGGGCCGTGCTGGGCTTGCGGATGGTCACGACGGCCGCCGACGCCGACGGCGTCCAGGCTGTCTGGGCGCGCGACGCGATCCTCGGCGGCTATCGCAAAATCAGCCCGGACCACACCTACCTCTACGCCGTGCCCGACCCGCTGGCGCGCATCCGCGGCTACCTGATCGGTCCCCTGTCGGCCGGCTCTATGGCCGCCCTGCGAAGCTACGAAGGCCGAAACTACTCGCGCAAGACCGTTCGCGTCCAGACGGCTGCCGGTTCCGAGAAGGCCATCGCCTTCCTGGGCAACCTCAAAGTGTTGGAGCACTCTTTCGGTTATGCCTTCCACGATCGTTTCAAGCAGGAGGTGCTGCTGCGGGAGAAGATCGACGCGGCGCTGCTGGAGACGGCCCAGGAGCAGTTCCACACCGAGGCGAGCGCCACGCGGCGCGCGGTGGGCGAATTGCACGGCGACACCGTCCGCGATCTGGTTCGCCGACATTTCGAGGCCGGCGGCATCAGCGATTACGCCATCCGCCACAGCCTCAAGGACGTCCCCCTGCGGGACTTCGCCCGCCTCGTCGGGGACGCCGAAGCGGCGGCCGTGGCGCCGAACTATCTGGCCCTGGTCGTCCGCCAGGTCATCTTCAACCAGATCGAGGATCGCATCTACCGGGACTTTCGCTACGAGCTGGACCACATGGCCCCGGGCGAAAGTTTTTACGAGCGGACGCTGAGTTGCCTGGCGGCTTTGAGGCTCCTCAACGCCGCGGCCTGCACGCTGGAGCGGCACGTGGCCGATTGCCTGGCCCAATTGCCTTTTCCCGCGAGGCGGCTGATGGACTTCGTCCGCCAGGCCGTCCTGGCCGCCGACGCGATGTACGATCCCGCCACGGCAAGCGGCGAGGTCCAGTTCCTCCGCTCCCACATGGGACGGGGGTTCGTCCCGTTCGGGGCGGAGCTGGAATTCTCCAACATCGGCCACGGCGTCATCCGCGACCCCTCCGGCCGGAAATTGTACGACCCGCATTACGACGGCTTTTACTACTTCAACGACTTCGGCCTGGACGTGCTGACCTGGAAGCTGGGCGGCCACGTGGACGACCATCGCGAAAAGGTCTCCGCCCGGCCGCGACGGGGATTCTTCGAACTGGCCCTGGGCAACCTGTCGCTGGAGGCCAACATCTCCAAGCCCGTCACCGACGACCCCTGGGTGCTCAACGAGCTGATCCGCCAAGCCAGGGCGTTCTACCCCCTCGCGCCGCACAGCGTGCACCTCTCGCTCCAGATCCACAGCCGCCGGCACCCTAACGAGGACCGCCTGCTGCCGCTGGAGACGATGAAATGCCTGTTCGCCATCGCGGGCGACCCGGTGCAAGAACCCGACGGCTCGGTGCAGATCCGGCGGCTGGTCACCGACGAGATCATCGCCACGGGCGACCAGCCGCACGTGCTGTTTTCGCAGGTGTCCCTGCGCCGCAGCAGCGATGCGGACGACGCGACCCTCCCCCATCCGCGCAGCCCCGGCCGATACGTGCAGCAGTTCAAGTTCCTGCGGCTCTCGGCGGCCCTGAACTACGAGCCGATCGCCCTGGCCCTGATGGGCATCCAGGTCGCCTTAGCCCCGGGCAGCTTCATGACCGCCGCCCAGTACGCCGCCCACAGGAAACACCGCAAGCTTTTCCACGAATTAGTGGAATGGGGCGCCAAGCCCACCCCCATCGCCCCCGAAGAACTGGAAACGTTCCTAGGCCACGTTTACGACGGCCTGAATGCCGTCCGCGCGATACGCACCAGCCACCTGGAGGCCTACGTGTCCTGGGCGCTCAGCGATCTGCGGGAGCGGATCGGCGCCTTCAACGCCCTGGTGCGGGCGACCAACTCCACAGCGCCTCCCGCCGCAAGCTAGGTCTACTCAGCCGCCGAGGGCCTTGACAATCTCCCGGCAGAAGGCCGGCAGGTCGGTAGGCTTGCGGCTGGTAATGATTTTTGGCGAAGAACCGTCCACCACGACTTCCTGATCCACCCAGGTGGCGCCGGCGTTGGTCATGTCGAAGCGGATGGCCATGAAGCTGGTGGCCTTTTTGCCCTTCAGGGCATCGGTGCAGCAGAGCATCCATCCGCCGTGGCAGATGGCCGCCAGGATGAGGCCGGCCTTGGCCGCGTCGCGGACGAACTTCACCATGTCGTCGCTGCGGCGCATGTAGTCGGGGCACCAGCCGCCGGGGATGATGACGGCGTGGAAGTCGGCGGCTTTGACCTTGCCCGCGGCCACCTCGCTGGTGGCCGGGTAGCCCAGCTTGGAGGGATATGTCTTGCCCGCCTCAGCCGCGACCAACTTGACCTCGGCCCCCTCCTCTTTCATCCGAAAGTACGGGTACCACACCTCCAGCTCCTGATAGTCCTTATCCAGCAGCACGGCGACCTTTTTACCCGTAAGCCTGCCTGTAAGCTTGCCCATGGATGACTCCTTTGTGGTCTTGAAAATGTACTAAGACATCTTAGGACTGATTGGACCGGGATATTCCGGCGTGTCACATAGTCTTAAGAATTGAATGGCCCGGCTTCGCCTTCGGCTACGCCGAGGCATTCGCCATAGCTCGGCCCCTTTATCGGGGCCGAGCGTCGGTGAATGGAGACGAGGGGAGTTGAACCCCTGACCTGCTGATTGCGAACCAGCCGCTCTCCCAACTGAGCTACGTCCCCAGGGGGTTTTCTCATACCACATCACATCACAATACGAAATATACGCCCTTGGCGGGGGTATGTGAAGGGGAATCCTCGCAACTCGGCCACGACGGAGCGTGGCCCTTCTGGAGGGACGCGCTCTGTCGCGTCCGAAGAAGTTTTCGACCGAACAGTCTAACAGTCTACAGTCAAATAGCCTTCTCTTACAGCTTCGGACCGGCCGGAGGCGGCGTGTACTTGTCGATGAGGTGGCGGATGTCTTCCTGGCCGGGCTGGATGTCCAGCGAGGCGTGCCACTCTTCCAAGCCCTTGTCGCGGAGGTCGGTCCGGCTGCGGTCCATGATGAACTGCGCTATGTAGGCCACGCCCATGCCGCGATGGGCGGCGGCGCTGGCGGGGTTCAGCGCCAGCGCCTGGGCGAAGGATTCCTGCGATTTGCCGAAGTCGCGCAGGTGGAAGTAGCAGGCGCCGATCCTCTCCCAGGGTGCCGAGTCGGTCGGCATTTGCCTGGCGGCTTCCTGGAAGGCCTGGAGCGCCGCCATCAGCCGGCCCTGATTCAGGTAGACCGAACCCAGGCGGAGCAGCAGGTCGGGCTGATTGGGGTCCTGCTCCAGCGAGGCCTTGTAGGACCGGATGGCGTCGGCCAGGTCGTTCTGGCTTTCCTTGATCGTCCCGAGGTTGTAGTAGGCGACGGCGTTGTTGGGATCGATCTGGATGGCGGCCCGGCAATACTTTTCAGCATCGTCCATCTGGCCGAGCTGGAAGTAGCAGGCGGAGACGTTCAGGTTGCTGTCGAAATCGTCCGGGCTGAGCGTGATGGCCCGCAGGTACGCCGTGACGGCTTTTTCGAGGTAATCCTTGACCTTCTCAGCCACCTGGGCGACGGCGGCCAGGGCCTGGTAGGTCACCCCCAGGTTGTAGTGGGCCCGGAAGGCAAAGGGGTTGGTCTGGCAGGCGCTCTCGTAGGCCACCTTCGCCTGCTCCCAATTGCCCTGGTGGCGGTAGATGTCGCCCATCGTAGAATAGGCGATGGACAATTGCGGGTCGGACTTGACGGCCTTGCCCAGCTCGGCCAGGGCGGCCTCGGAATCGCCGGCGTCCAGGAGGGTCTTGCCCTTGACGAAGTAGTCGATGGCCTGGTCCTTGGACTCCGGCTTGGCGCAGCCGCCGACGAGCAGGCAGGTTCCCAACACTAGCGAAGCGACTACGGCGATCCTTGGCATAACACCACACCTTCGAAATGGCCGTGGCTTGTGAGCGATTATCGGGTGTTTGTAGTGTTCCGGCCGGCGGCGGTCAAGAGAATCCATGAAAAACACCGCGGGATTGTGAGGGGCAGGATGCGTCTGGGACGTGCTAGGCCCAGCGGATCAGGGCCATTTCATACGGGCCGGCCAACAGGGCGTTCCGCGGCATCACGCGGACGGTGTAGCCGGTCATGCCGCTGTGGACGCAGGGCATGTCCACGCTGAAGCGGAAGCGGTTGTTGCCTTCCTGACCGACCTGGGCCATCGGCAGGGCCAGGCCGTCGTTGAGCTGACCGTCTTCATCCAGCGCCCCGCAATACAGTTCCACCGTCACGTCGGAGGGAGCCAGCTGGCCGAGGTTGATGACCGCCTGGACCTGGAGGCTCTTGCCGACCTTGGCCTCCCCGCTGGCCTCGCCCATGTTGTCGCTGACGCTCTCGACCCGCACCTCGCCGAAGTGGTCCCGCACTTTGTGCTTCCAGCCGCCCAGCTCCCGGGCCTTGGCGAGGTTGGAGGCCGTCAACTCGTCCCATCGCTTGGCTGCCGGGATGTAGAAACGCTCGGCGTACTCGCGGACCATGCGGTTGGTGTTGAAGACGGGCGCCAGCGTGCCGATGGCGGCCTTCATCTTGGCGATCCAGCCGCGAGGCAGGCCGTCGCTGCCGCGATCGTAAAACAGCGGGATGATCTCCTTCTCCAGCAGGTCGTACAGCGCCTGGCTCTCGACGGTGTTCTGATACTCCAGGTCGTCGTAGGTCTCTCCCGACCCGATCGTCCAGCCGACGGAGGGGTCGTAGCCCTCCTCCCACCAGCCGTCGGGCACGGAGAGGTTCAGCGCGCCGTTGGCCGCCGCCTTCATGCCGCTGGTGCCCGAGGCTTCCATGGGGCGCAGCGGCGTGTTCAGCCACACGTCCACGCCCTGGACGAGGTAGCGAGCGACGTTCATATCGTAGTCCTCGATGAACACCAGCGACCGCCGCAGCGACTCCAGCCGCGCGGCGTGGACGATCTGGCGGATGAGGTCCTTGCCGGGGTTGTCGCGCGGATGGGCCTTGCCGGCGAAGATGATCTGGCAGCGGCGGTGCGGCTCGGAGAACAGTTTGGCTAGGCGATCCAGGTCGGCCAGGATCAGGTTGGCCCGCTTGTAGGTGGCGAACCGCCGGGCAAAGCCGATCGTCAGCACCTCGGGGTCCAGGGTCTCTTCCGCCGCGGCCATTTCGGCCGAGCCGGCGCCGCGCTTGGCCAGCTGCTCGCGGACGCGCCTGCGGACGAAGCCCACCAGCCGCTCGCGCCGCCGTTCGTGCGTGCGCCACAGCTCCATGTCGGGGATCTGGTCGACGGCGCGGCGGAAGGCCGCGTCCATGGGGGATTCATGCCACGCCGGCCCCAGGTAGCGGTCGTACAGCGTGGCCGTGTCGTGGCTGATCCAACTGCGCACGTGGATGCCGTTGCGGATGGACTGGATCGGCACTTCGCTGACCGGCACGCCCGGCCAGACGCCCCCCCACAGCTTGCGGCTGACCTGGCCGTGCAGCTTGCTGACACCGTTGCGGGCGCTGCTGAACCGCAGCGCCAGAACGGTCAGGTTCATCGGTTCGTCCTTGTTGCCCGTCTCCTGCCGCCCCAGGGCCAGGAACTGGTCCCGCGACAGGCCCAACTGCTCCCAGTAGTGGGCGAAATATTTGTCGATCAGCCAGGGCTCGAAGGCGTCATTGCCCGCCGGCACGGGCGTGTGCGTGGTGAAGACGTTGGACGCGGCCACGGCCTCGCGGGCCTCTTCGAAGTTCACCCCCGCCTCGGCCATCAGGATGCGGCACCGCTCCAGGCCCAGGAAGGCCGAGTGCCCTTCGTTCATGTGGAAGATTTTTGGGGAAATCCCCAGGGCCTTCAGAGCCCGCACGCCGCCGATGCCCAGCAGGATCTCCTGGCGGATGCGCATCTCCTGGTCGCCGCCGTAAAGCTGACTGGTGATGTGGCGATCTTCGGGGGAGTTCTCCGGCACGTTGGCGTCCAGCAGGAACAAACTGACCCGCCCGATCTGGATGCGCCAAATCTGCACGCGGGTCGGCCGGCCCATCATATCGACGGAGACCGTCACGGGCTGGCCGTTCTCGCCCCGCACGAGCTGCACGGGCATGTTGTGAAAATCATTCCGGGGGAACAGCTCCAGTTGCCAGCCGTCGGCGTTAAGCCGCTGGCGGAAGAAGCCCTGTTGGTAGAGCAATCCCACGCCCGCCAGGGGAACGTCCATCTCCGAGGCGCTCTTGAGGTGGTCGCCGGCCAGCACGCCCAGGCCGCCGGAATAAATCGGCAGGCACTCCGTGATGCCGTACTCGGCGCAGAAGTAGGCCGCCTGGACCGTCCGGTCGCTGCCGAAGGTCTTCCCCCACCACCCCGGCCTGGCGAGGTAATCCTTCAGGTCGCCGTAGACGCGTTGGAGGTGGGCCAGGAACGCGTCGTCCCTGGCCATGTCCATCAGTCGTTGCTGGTCGATTCGGCCCAGCATGGCCACGGGATTGTGGTAGCAGCCTTCCCAGGCGGCGGAGTCCAGCCGGCGGAACAGGTCCTGGGCGTCCCCCTGCCAGCTCCACCAGAGGTTGTAGGCCACCTCCAGCAAGGGCATTAGCACGTCGGGCAGCGACGGCTCAACGGTGAACGTCCTCAAAGGTCGCATAAGCTACCTGTGTCTTGTCAGTTCGCCTGAGGGGCGCAACAACACACCCTGCCGATGCACCGGCTGTTAATACTATTCACATCGGCAATTGCCCCCGGCAGGATTATAGCAATACGGCAATCTTTGAAAGCAGAAACAAATCCTATCTCCCCTTTAGAGCGATACTTGAGCGCAGCGGGATTGTCGCCGTATATTCGGAACCGCACGGGCGGATTCGCCCAAACCGCTTTGGAAGGCCCAGGGCGCGGGATTGCCCCCCCATGCGGTTTTCAGGACCGCCGAACCAACTGCCCCCCTGGAGGTGTAGAATATAGATAGGGGAATGAATTAAGGAAGTGCCGATTAAAGTACAGAGGTCGGGAGGGAATCCGGCCCAGTGCAGTTGGCCTGACGGATAAGGCCGAAAGGAAAGAAATGCAACGGAGGGAAGGCAGATGCGTCATCAAGAGCAGGCTGAGACATTTTTGCAGGAGCCTCGCGAAACTCGTTCCTACCGCCGCGGGCGGATAGGGAAACGGGTGTTCTGGCGTGATATACTTAGCGATTCCAGGCTTTACGGGCGCAGCCGCTGGCTTCATGCGCCCGACGCGGAAGAGGCCGAAAAACCTCCCCCAGGCGGCGAGGATTGATCGGCTGGGCCGCACGTAGGACATGAGAACGGTTGGCAAACGGCTCATCTTGGTCGTGGGTCTTTTAGTGGCCCCGCTTGGGGCATGGGGGCAGGTACGCATTATTCAAAATGGCCAGGCGCTCGACGCCAACCCCTATGTCGGCAGCGGAGGCTATAACAGCCCGGTCAACGTATATCCGCCTCTCAACACGCAGCTGATCGTGACCCGTCAGGTCACCGGCCTGGCGGGGTTCTCCGGAGCCATCGGATATTTCCCCACGGATCAGATCCACCTCAATCTTCCGACCGACGCCATGGACACGTTCAACCGGCAGTCCGTGGGAGTTTCTGACGTGCTGCACGGCAACGTCTATGCTCCGGCCCCTTTCTACGCCCCCGGACGAACAATCGCGGGGCTGCCGTTTCTTCTCTCGGGGCAGGTCGGGCCGGGGGGGGTGATCTTGTCTTACCCGCCGCCGCCGATGTCGGCAGAGTCGCTCATCCAAGGGGGCACGGTCTACACGCCCTTTAGCGTGACTCCCATGAACGGTGCGGGGGGCACCGGGATGTACACGGCGATGATCGGCGGCACGTTCTTGCAGCCCAGCGGCACCGAGCGCACCGCCATCGGCGGGACGGGCGGCTTGAACCTTTTTGCCCTCTCCAACGCCGCTCAGCAGGAGCAATTGGCCCGCGAGCTGAGCCAGGTGAATCTGCCCGCCGACATGGCCGTCCGCAACGAAGTAAACACGCGGCTGGAACCCTCCGTGGCCCGGGAGCGGCGCCTCGCTGTTCCACCGGAGGGCGAAGCCGAAGCCAACGAGCCGAACCGGATGCCCTCCGCCGTGCCGGCGGTCCTGTTGCCGGCGAGAGGTTCCCTCGGCCGGCCGCCGACCCCCAACCAGGACGTCTTCCGCGACATGCTCTATCGGATGCCTCGCGGCCCCGGCGGCACCCTTCAGCCCGGCGGCTCGTTGCAAACCGGCGGTTCCATGCAGCTCGGCGGTTCGTTGCAACCCGCGCCGTGGCTGACGCCCTCCGCCACGCCACAGGAGGAAACCGAAGAGGCCAACGCCCCCTCCACCGTCACCGAGGCCATCCAGGCCAGGCAGCCGCAATTGCGGCAGCATCCTGCCGCCCTTACGGAGTCCAATGCCCCCTTTGTGCCCAGCGAGAACGGCAGGCTGGTGGAATATTCGCCGCGCACGGGGATCGTGCTTCACGGATTGGCGGGCACCGGCCCGGACCAGTTCAACACGACCATGGCCTTGGCCCAAAAGCGGCTTAAGGCCGGCCAATACTACGAAGCGGCCGATACCTACAGGCAGGCCGCCGCCTTAGACCCCTCCAACCCCCTGCCGAGGCTGGGCCTGTGCCTGGCACAATTCGCCAACGCCGAATCGCTGGCGGCGGCTTACCATCTCAAGCGCGCAGCCGAAATCTATCCGCCCGTCCTGACGACGCATCTGGACATCGCCAGCCTGGTGGATGCGGACCTGATCCAGCGGCGGCTGAATTTCCTGGCGATGCGGCTGGCTGAACAGCAAACCGCACCGGAGCCGATGCTCTACTTCATCGGCGCGTTCATGCATGCCAACATGGGCCAGCTCGACCAGGCCAGGACCTACGCCCTCAAGCTTCAAGCCACGGCCGGCGGAGACACGATCCTGGCCAATTACGCCCGCTACTTGCTGGCCAACGCCACCACCGCTCCGGCCCCTGGGCCGGCGACGGCACCCGCCGCCGGCGAAGCCAAGTAACTTTTTTCATACTACGTCATAATACATTCTTGTCGCCCTCCACGTTCTCAAAGGCTTTTTGGACCTGTCTTGTCCACAAAAACGCCCACGGGTCTGCCCATTTTCCCCAAGCGATTTTTTCCAACTACCATCGGGGCAAACCTCATAAGACCGCACGAGGTTTACTATTAGTGTTTTTTATATATAGACCCTGGGATTTCATGTTAGCTTAACGCGACAAACTTGTCGCATCGTGGCCGGGACCTGTAGTCTCCGGCGGCGAAATCACACCCCTCAGGCAAGGCCCCCACGGGCCCTGGTAATAAGGAGACGCAGGCATGTCCAAGCAGTTCGTCGAAAGCGTTATGGAAACGGTTGTGGCGAGGAACCCCGGCGAGGTGGAGTTCCACCAGGCCGTGCGCGAGGTGGCCGAGTCGGTCGCCCCGGTCATCGACAAGCACCCGGAACTGGCCCGCGCGAAGATCTTCGAACGGGTCGTCGAACCGGAACGTCAGATCATGTTCCGCGTACCCTGGATGGACGACAAGGGGCAGATTCAGGTCAACCGCGGCTTCCGCGTGCAATTCAGCAGCGCCATCGGGCCGTACAAGGGCGGACTGCGGTTCCACCCCTCGGTGTATCTGGGCATCATCAAGTTCCTGGGCTTCGAGCAAATTTTCAAAAACGCCCTGACCACCACCCCCATCGGCGGCGCCAAGGGCGGCAGCGACTTCGACCCCAAGGGTAAGAGCGACAACGAAGTCATGCGCTTCTGCCAGAGCTTCATGGCCGAGCTGTTCCGCCACGTCGGCCCGGACTGCGATGTCCCGGCTGGCGACATCGGCGTCGGCGGCCGTGAAATCGGCTTCATGTACGGCATGTACAAGAAGCTCACCAACACCTTCACCGGCGTGCTGACCGGCAAGGGGCTGGATTACGGCGGGTCGCTGGTTCGCACCGAGGCCACCGGTTACGGCCTGGTGTACCTGGTCAGCCGGATGCTGGAGGCCCGCGGCATGAGCTGGAAGGGTCTGAAGGTCGTCGTCTCCGGCTCGGGCAACGTGGCCATCTACGCCGTGCAGAAGGCCCAGCAGCTGGGGGCCAACGTCATCGCCCTGTCCGACAGCAACGGCTACATCGTCGACCCCAAGGGCATCAAGCTGGACACCGTCAAGCGGATCAAGGAAGTCCAGCGCGGCCGGATCAAGGAATACTGTCAGGAACACGCCTCGGCCAAGTACACCGAGGGCTGGGAAGGCATCTGGACGCTCCCGTGCGACGTGGCGCTGCCGTCGGCCACGCAGAACGAGATCGATGAAAAAGCCGCCAAGCTGCTGGTGAAGAACGGCTGCAAGGCCGTCGGCGAGGGCGCCAACATGCCCTCGACTCCCGAGGCCGTCGCGGTCTTCCTGGACGCCGGCGTGTCCTTCGCCCCGGCCAAGGCCGCCAACGCCGGCGGCGTGGCCACCAGCGCCCTGGAGATGTGCCAGAACTCCATGCGGCTGAACTGGCCCTTCGAGGAAGTGGACGCCCGGCTCAAGCAGATTATGGACGCCATCTATACCCAGTGCGTCCAGGCCGCCGAGGCCTATGGGGCCAAGAACAACCTGGTCGTCGGCGCCAACATCGCCGGCTTCCTGAAGGTCGCCCGGGCCATGATGGCCCAGGGGCTGGTCTAACCCCGCACGGCGTTTCGCGCACGTTCATTCATTCCCCTCCGCCAGCCGCCTGGCGGAGGGAATTTTTTTAGCCGGCGTCCTGAGATCTTGCCCGAATTCGCCGCAATCAAAATTCGGTAAATGTTCGTATGAAACTTTTAAAGGCCGCCTTGGGCGAATTGCCACGCACAACCTCCGCAAAAAACGGTTGAGTTCTCGGCGTTTATAGACGATACTGCCCTCAAGGGATGGTTCCTTCCCCGGTCCCCTTCCGCCGCTTTCGGACGGGTGCGCGGATCGGGAACGAGCAGAGGAGTTGACGCATGGCGCGTGTGGTGCAGCGACGAGGTGGCCCGCCCTATCTTCTGGTGAGCTTTGTCATTCTCTTTCTTCTGGCGACTGCGGCGGCGGTGCTGCTGTGGGTGCAGATCGACAACGCGGGAAACCGCAACCGGCAACTGGAAGACAACTTCCGCCGCGCGGCCTCGGTCCAGGAGCTCAGCAACCCGACCCCCAGCATCCGCGAGATGCTCAACATCTACGACAAGGATCCTAAGCGTCCCACCGTCTTGAGCCAGCAGGCCGCCCGCATCGAGGACCTCAGCGCGATCATCACGGGTACGCGCAGCGGTTACAACGTCGCCAAGACCCAGGCCGAACAGCTCGCCCAGGACATCGGCAGCACGCTGGGGCGGGGGCTGGTGGCCGAGACGAAAGACCTCTACTCGGAACTGTCCAGGGTGCGGTCGGAGCTGGAACTCCTGCGAACGCAGAACACGGAATTGGAGGAAAAGCTCAACCAGAAAGACCAGAGCGTCGCCGAGCTGACCAACTCGTTCACGACCAAGATCGATCAGCTCGAGGCGGAGAAGAAAACGCTGGACGACAAGGTCAAGCAAATGCATGAGGGCTTCGTCGCCTCGCAACAGCAGTTGCAGAAGGAGCTTGAAGACCGCCGCGGCGAACTGAGCATGGAAATCGCCAACAAGAACCAGCAGCTTCGCGAGCTGGAAATGGCGGTAGAGGCCAAGGACCAGACCATCGAGCGCCTGCGCGACGAATTGGACAAGAAGCGCGGCACCAGCGGGGAAGACGTCATCGCCCGCAAGGCCGACGGCAAGATCCTCCAGGTCAAGGACCGGGAGAACGTTTGCTACATCAACTTAGGGACCGGCGACCGCGTCACGCCCGGCCTGACGTTTACCGTGTATCCCACCTCGGGCATTCCCGAAAACGGCGAAGGCAAGGCCAAGATCGCCGTGACCGCCGTGCATGACACCATCAGCGAATGCCGTATCGTGGAACGCAGCGGCAAGGAGCCGATCATCCCGGGCGATCTGGTGGCCAACGTCGCTTACGATCCGCGGCGCACCTTGACGTTCGTGGTGGACGGCCAGTTCGACTTGCGAAACCGAGGCCAAGCCTCCCCGGAGGATATCCAGGAGGTCAAGCTCCTGATCCAACGCTCCGGCGGCAAGGTGGCGGACCAAGTGGACGTCCAGACCGATTTCGTGGTCCTCGGCACCGATCCGCCCAAACCCCCGCAACCGTCGGAAAGCGCCGCCGAGACGGTCTGGGCCGTCTATCAGGCCCAATTGCGCGAATACAACCGATACCAGGAAACGCTCCAAGCCGCCAAGAGCATGCACGTGCCCGTCCTCAACACCAACCGTTTCCTGGCCCTGATCGGTTACAGCAGCAAGGCGACGGAAAAATAATCTTCTCCCTCGCCAGCCGCTAGGTTCAGGACGGCAAGAGGCACTTGGTCTGCTGCCGGAGCCCGCCGCGGCGTTGACAAACGCCACCCCTTCGCTATGGTTTAGGCGGCCCTCTTGGCTACAAAACCACAAAAGTCAAAAGGCTCGAAGGCCCTAGTTACAAACTTCAGACCGGAGCGCGACATGGCTGGCAGAAAACTCTCCCGCCGGATTTCCTCCGTGCCTCCCAGCGCCACGTTGGCGATCACGGCCCGTGCTAAGCAGATGCAGGCTGACGGCATCGACGTGGTGAGCTTCGGGGCCGGCGAGCCGGACTTTGACACGCCCGATTTCATCAAGGCCGCCGCCCAAAAGGCCCTGGACGCCGGAGACACCAAGTACACCGCCCGTGTGGGCGCGAAACTTCTCGCGGCCATCGCGGACAAGCTCGCCCGCGAGAACAATCTAACCGTCGAGCCTTCGCAGATCATCGTCACCTTCGGCGGCAAGCACGCGCTGTACGCCGCCTTCCAGGTGCTGCTGGATCCGGGCGACAAGGTCCTGCTTCCGGCCCCCTACTGGGTGAGCTACCCCGAACAGATCAAGCTCGCCGGCGGCGAACCGGTGATCCTGCCGGCCGGATCCGACCGCGGCTTCAAGATCACTCCTCAACAGGTGCTGGCCGCCGCCAAGGGCGCCAAGGTGCTGCTGATCAACTCCCCCAGCAATCCCACCGGCGTGACTTACAGTCCTGAAGAATTGGCCGCCATCGCCCAGGCCGTCCTGAAGACCGATCTGGTCGTGTTTTCCGACGAGATTTACGAAAAGCTCGTTTACGGCGACACGCGATTCGTGTCGTTCGCGTCCCTGGACAGCCGCCTGCTGGAGCGGACGGTCACATTCAACGGCCTGAGCAAGACGTTCGCCATGACGGGCTGGCGGCTGGGCTGGGCGGCCGGGCCGAAAGACATCATCTCGGCCATGAAGAACCTCATGAGCCACGAGACGTCCGATGCGGTCAGCTTCGCCCAGGCGGCGGCGCTCGAGGCCTACACGTCGCCCCAGGCGGCTGAGACCATCGAGGCGATGCGGCAAGAATTCCAAAAGCGGGGCCGGCACATGGCGGAGCGACTCAACGCGATCCGCGGCGTCCGCTGCGTGGAACCCACCGGGGCGTTCTATTGCTTCCCCGACGTCAGCGGAACTTTTGGACGAAAAATTGGAGACGTGGCGATAACCGGCTCGATGAGCTTCGCCAAGGCGGCGTTGGAGTCGGCCCGCGTGGCCCTGGTGCCGGGAGACGCCTTCGGCGACGATCATTGCGTGCGGCTAAGCTTCGCCACGAGTCTGGAGCAGATCGACAAGGGCCTGGACCGGCTGCAAGACATGCTGAAGTAACACCAAAAAGTAACATCAAATCCGAAACTCGAATTTCGAAACCTGCCTGCCGGCAGGCAGGTCCGAACTCCTAGAAGCCCCGATTACGGCTTTTTGTCGTGGCCGATGAGCTTCAGGCCCCGCCAGACCGTGGCGGCCCGGTCCATCAGCCCCATGTTTTGGAGGGACAGGGCTAGCTTGGCCCGGACTTCGCTGCGGTCCGGCGACGCGGTCGCGGCCGCCTCCATGTGCTGCATGGCCTGGTCGAACTGGCGCCGGTCCGTATAGAGCAGCCCCAGGCGATAGTGCAGGTCCACGTACTGCGGCTGAATCTCCAGGGCGTGCTTGAAGGTCTCGATGGCCTCGTCGACCTTGCCCATCTCCTGTTGCGTGATGCCTAGTTTGATGATGGCCTGGATGTAGGAAGGATTGAGTTCGACGGCCTTGGCGAACTGTTCCAGGGCCTCCTCGCTGCGTCCCGCCGCTCGCAGGAACACGCCGTAACGGTATCGCACGTCGGCATAGTTGGGATGGGCCCGGATGCTTTCCAGGTGGCGTTCCATCTGCTTTTGCAGCAATTCGTCGTCCGGCGAGGCGTCGCCGCCCGCGGCGGGCTCCAGGGTGTCGGAGGCGTGCGCTTGGTCGGGATTTTCCGGGCTGAAACCTTTTTCGATTTCCTCCGCCAAAGACGCCTTGAGCTGGAGCTTGGATATCTCCGCCAACAGGAGCGAGCTGTTGGGCTCGACGGCGGCGGCCAGCTCGAAGCTGTTGACGGCGTCCTGGCGTCTGCCCATGGCGGCTTGGGCCACGCCGATGCCCACGTAGTTGACCAGCAACTGGTCGTTGAGCTCGCAGGCTTGGTGGAACGCCTCGGCGGCCTCTTCCCATCGGCCGCTGACCAGGTGCTGTGTGCCCATCTTCACCCACGCCTCCAGGTAGTTGCCCTGGAGGTCCAGCGCCTCGCGGTAGTGTTTCATAGCCGCGTTGTCGTCGCCGATCTGGGCGTACAGGTCAGCCAGGCGGACGTGGAGGTCCGCGAAGGGCCCCTGCTGCTCGATCAGCGTGCGGAGCCGCTCGATGGCGTCGCGGATCTGCCCGTTGGCCACCAGGGCCTCCACCTCGTCGTCCACCAGCGACCAGTTCTCCGGCTCCATGGCAATGGCCGCCTCGAATTCCTCGATGGCCTGGCCGTACTGCTTGGCGCGGTAGTACAGATGCGCCAGGGCCGAACGCACCCAGGAATTCTGGGGGTCCTGCCGCCGCAGGATTTGATACTGCTCGATGGCCTCATCCAGGTTTTCCAGCAGCAGCGCCGCGGCCGCCAATCGCTGGCGGGCCTGAGAGAATGACGCGTCGAGCCGCAGGGTCTGGCGATAAAATTCCGCCGCCTGCTGCGGCTGGCCGATCAGCTCATGGCAAAAGCCGATGGCGAACAGGACCGCCGGCTTTTCGGGGTGTGCCTGATTGGCCTTTTCCAACTGTTCCAACGCTTTGGGGATCTGCCCGGCGGCGTGGTAAGCCGCCGCCAGGGCCACGCGGGCGGCCAGGTAGTCCGGCTTGATGTCGCAGGCGCTCTGGAGGTGCTCGATGGCCTGATCCAACTGCATGCCGCGCAGGTACGCCAGACCCAACTGGCAGCGGATGTCCGGCCACTGCGGATGCTCTTTGGCCTCGCGAGTCAGGTCCTTGATGCTGCGGAGCTGAGGCGACCAATAGTACCGGTCCAGGGTGTCGCCCAGGTCGCTTGTCAGCCCTTGACCCAATATTTCCAGCAAATGACTCACCGGCCAATCCCTTTTAAGCTAAGCCGTTAAGCCGCCAGCGCGGACAGCGCCTTGGCGGCCCGATCGTAGTTAGGGTTCAATTGCAGCGCCCGCGTCAGGTGCCGCCGAGCCTCTTGCGTTCGGCCGCGGGGAAGCATCAGCTCCCCCACCGTGCAATGCACGTCGGGCCAATCCGCCCCGGCGGCGATGGCCTGCTGGAGGTGCTCAATGGCTTCGTCTTCCTGGCCCACCTCGGTGCACAGCTTGGCCAGGTGCAGACGGCCTCGAACGTACCGCCCGTTGATCGCCACAGCCGCCCGGGCATGATGCACGGCCTTGTCCGTCTGCCCCAGTCGGCTCTGCACCGCCGAGGCCCGCAGGTGCAGGTCGGCGTAGTCGCCATGCTGGGCCAGGGCCTTCTGCAACGCGGCGGCCAGCACGCCGAACAGTTCGGCGTCGATCTCGCTGGGCGGCAGGGACAACAGCGCGTCCACGAAGTCTCCGTCGGTTATGAGGTAGCGAACCAGCGGCTCGGCCTGCGATAGGCCGGCCGGGGCGGTCGCTTCGGGCAGGCGAATCGAGACGTGATGGCCTTGCTCATTGGCCGCCTTGGCCGCCAAGGCCAGTTGACGGGCCAGACCCAAGTCGCTGGGCCGCAGTTCGTAGGCCTGCTGCAGCGAATGCACGGCGTCCAGGGTGTCGTGCATCGCCGCGGCGGCCAGTGCGTGATAATAGTGCGCGTCGGCGCAAAAACCGTCGGCCTGGATGGCTTGGGCGAAACAGTCCCGCGCCTGGGCCAATCGCCCCTGGGCCGCCAGGAACAGCCCCAGCGTGTTGTGCAGATCCGCCCGCCTGCCGAATTGCCGCAAGGCCTGGCGGAGGGTGATCTGGGCCTCTTCGCGCCCACCGGAGCGCCACTGGGCCTGGGCATGCCTCAACCAGGTGCGTGCGTCGTCGCCGGTGTCGGTCAGGGCCTTTTCGGTCTGGCGGAGGCAATCGGCAAGTCGTCCGGTGCGGGCGTACAGGCAGGCCAGGTAGCCCGACAGATTGCCGTCTCTGCCCAGCAGCTGGGCCGCCTCGGCCAGGTGACGCTCGGCCTGGTCGTATTGATCTTGCGACAAGGCCTCGGTCCCCAGGGCACGGCAGCTCATGCCGCGGTAATACTTGGCGATGGCCCCTTCGAGGCTGCCATCGTCCGGCACCGCCGACAGGGCTTCGGCCGCCTGGCTGTAGAGGCCTTGATGATAAAGCTTCATGCCCTGGCGGTAGGAATCCGCTGCGGATGGTGATGTGCCGCTGTCGTGGCGGTCCCTCATAGGTCCTCCTACCGACATGTATCGGCAAGACAAAACCCCGGATGAAGGAAGAACAACCCTTGCATAGACAAAGGCTTGTCAGGGGCTTGGAAGTGGGCTGCGGAGTGAGGAAAGCGGTCTAGTAGGCCCCGCGGGCGGAGATGATGGCCGGGATGGTCTGGGCCATGATCATCAGGTCCAGCAGGATGCTGCGATGCCGCACGTAGTAGAGGTCCAGGTCCACCCATTCCTCGTAGCTGAGTTCGCTGCGGCCGGAGATCTGCCACAGGCAGGTCAGTCCCGGCTTGACGTTGGACCGCAGGCGGGCACGGCCGTCGGTTTGCTCGGCTTCCGGCATCCACAACGGACGCGGGCCGACCAGGGACATCTCCCCGCGAAGCACGTTGAACAACTGGGGCAACTCGTCGATGCTGCTCTGCCGAAGCCAGCGGCCCACGATCGTCTGCCGCGGATCGTTGGCGATCTTGAAGACCGGGCCGTCCTTTTCATTGAGATGTTCCAGCGCGGCACGGGCGTCTTCGGCCCCCACGTGCATCGTGCGGAACTTGTACATCACAAACGGCTCGCCGCGCAGCCCGGCCCGCGTCTGCTTGAAAAGCACCGGTCCGCGGGAGGTCAGCTTGATCATCACGGCCATCAGGGCCATCAGCGGCGCCAGCAGCACCACCAGCACCGACGCAAGGGCGACGTCCATGATCCTCTTGGCCGTCTCGTAATTCGACCCATTTAAAACGCGGGGGCGCCCAATGGGGCGCACTACCCAGGGAATCGACGGAGTCAGATTGCCGAACGTCGTCAAGCTAGCCATTACCGACCCTACTAGCCTTGAGCCCTCTCAATGGCTCGACAATAAATTGATTCCATGCGCTGAGCTATTGCGGACCAATCGTAGGACTGGAGCACATGGGAGCGGGCACGATTACCCATTGCCCGCCGCAATTCCTCACTTCTTAGAAGTCGACCAATCTCTCTAACAAGGTCCGAGCTCTCCTCACCCCGATAGTATACCATACAATCCCCAAAACTGTCTAGGGTTACCTTGAGGTCAGAAGCTAAAATACATCGACCGTAGGCGGCCGCCTCCAACAGGACCAGACTCATGCCCTCCAGGCTGCTGGGATGAATCACAAGTTCTGTATTAGAATAGAGTTCCGAAAGAATCTCCCCGTACTGCACCCCCAGGAACATCACATCCGACCCCCCCTTGGCGCGGCAAGATCGGCCGTAAGAAGTAGCATCGATATCCCCCACGACGACCAGGCGCACGCCGGCCTTGTCTGAGTCCGATAAGTCGCCCCAGGTCTTCAGGAGCAGGTCCAGCCGCTTTTCGGGGACGACCCGGCCGACGGTCAGGGCATAGCGGCACTTATCCAGCCCCCAACGGGCGATGGCCTTGGCAGGTCGCAACTGGACGGGCCGGACACCGTTGGGAACGTAATGCACTTCCCGTCCGAACTCCGCGGACAATTGCTCAGCCAGGGACTTGTTCACGGCGGTCACTTCGTTGGCCCGGCGCATGCCGCAGGCCAGACCGAACCTCAGGGCCGCCTTGGCCGGGCGCGACCACTTGTCGCGCAGCCAGTCGGGGGCGTGGACGGTCAGCACCAGGGGAATCCCCGCCAACCGCGGCAGCCAGCTCAGCAGGGCCGGGCCCGGCGAGTGCAGATGTATGACGTCCACGTGCCGGCCCAGGACGTCCACCAACGAGGCGGCTGTGTGGGTGATGGTCTCCACGTGCTTGCCGTGCAGATAGGGAGTGAAAATTTGCCGGCCGAAGGTCGGCGCGGGCAGGCCGGCGACGTACGAGCGGCGACAATAGACCAACACCTCGTGGCCGCGGGCGGTAAGCTCGCGCGTGAGCTCTTCCACCACGTGCTCGGCACCGCCCAGGTGAGCGGGAATGCCGCGGACGCCGATCATGGCGATGCGCATCGTTGCTGAGCCTCCCGATAAAGTTCTTCGATTCGCGTCTCGATGGCGGACGCGTCGTGCCGCTTGGCGATCAGTTCGGCGGCCTGGTATTCCATCGTCTCCCGCCCGGCGGGGTCGGCCAGCACCTCGGCCGCCACAGCCGCCAACGACTCGCCGCTGCCGGCGTGGAAGACCCGGCCCGTCTTGCCGTCCGTCACCCACGCCTGGAGCGTCGTGTGGTCGGGGACGATCACGGCCCGGCCGGCGGCCATCGCCTCCAGCATCGTCTGAGGACTGTTCTCCAGGCAGCGGCTGGGCATGACGACCGCCGTGGCCGAGGCAAAGAGTCTGGCCAACGGCTTGCGGCCCAAAGAGCCGGCGAAGGTCAGGCGGGCCAATTTGCGGCGGGCCGCGTCTCGCTTCAGGCCTTCCAGCATCGTCCCCTCGCCGGCGATGACCACCTCCGCCGCCGACAGACGCTCGGCCAAATCCAGCATGAGCTCTGGGCCCTTCTCTGCCGTCAGGCGCCCGGCAAAGACAAAACAATTCGTCTTCCGCAGCACGTCCAGCGGCAGCACCAAC
>JBEKZI010000030.1:0-21774 GCA_049510055.1 Phycisphaerae bacterium
CGGACGGCCAGTTGAAGCTTTCCCCGGGCGCCAAGGTGGAGATCAAGCCCGCCCTGGTCAGCCCGGCGGCGACTTCCCGGGAGGCGTCGGCGGCATGAACCTTCCGGAACTCTCCATTCGCCGGCCGGTCATGACGACGCTGCTCATGATCGGGTTGCTGCTGTTCGGCGTCATGGCCTATCGGCTTCTGCCGGTCAGCGACCTGCCCAACGTGGACTTTCCGACCATCATGGTGAATGCCTCTTTGCCCGGGGCCAGCCCGGAAACCATGGCTTCGTCGGTGGCCACGCCCTTGGAGCGGCAGTTTTCCACGATCGCGGGGCTGGATTCGATGAGCTCCACCAGCATGCTGGGCAGCACGCAGATCGTGCTCCAATTCAACCTCAGCCGCAACATCGATGCCGCCGCCCAGGACGTTCAAGCCGCCATTACGGCCGCCAGCCGGCAGCTTCCCACCGACATGCCCAGCCCGCCGACGTATCAGAAGGTCAACCCCGCCGACCAGCCGATTTTGTACGTCGCGCTGACCGCCCCCACGCTGCCGCTGTGGCAGTTGGATGAATACGGTGAGACGCTGATGGCGCAGCGCATCTCCACCGTCAGCGGCGTGGCCCAGGTGCAGGTCTTCGGGGCCCAGAAGTACGCCGTCCGCATTCAGGTCAACCCGCAGGTGTTGGCCTCCATCAACCTGTCCAGCGACGACATCGCCGCCGCGGTGCAGAACAACAACGTGAACTTGCCGACGGGCGTTCTGTACGGCCCGTACCGGGCGTTCACGGTCGAAGCCACGGGCCAGCTGGAGCGGGCGGCGGAGTTTATGCCGCTGATCATCACGTTCCGCAACGGCTCGCCGATTCGGCTTCAGGACATCGCCAAGGCCTACGACAGCGTCGAGAACGACAAAACCGCCGCCTGGTACGTCGATAAGGCGGGCCCCAGACGCTCCATCGTCCTGGCCGTGCAGCGCCAACCCGGCACCAACACCGTGGCCGTGGCAAACGCGGTCAAGGCGCTGCTGCCCTCCTTCCGCGCGCAGTTGCCCGGCTCGGTGGAGATGCACATCATTTACGACCGCTCGCTGCCAATCAAAAATTCGGCCAACGACGTGCAGTTCACGCTCCTGCTGACGCTGGTGCTGGTGGTCATGGTGATCTTCCTATTTTTGCGAAACCTTTCAGCCACCGTTATTCCTTCCTTGACCCTGCCGATGTCCATCGTCGGCACCTTCGCCTTCATGTACGTGCTGGGCTACAGCCTGGACAACCTGTCGCTGATGGCCCTGACGCTGTCGGTGGGTTTCGTGGTGGACGACGCGATCGTCATGCTGGAGAACATTTTCCGGCACGGGGAAATGGGCAAGAACCCCTACCAGGCGGCGCTGGACGGATCGCGCGAGATCGGTTTCACCATCATCTCGATGACGCTGTCGCTGGCGGCGGTGTTCCTCCCCGTGATCTTGATGGGCGGGTTGGTGGGGCGGCTGTTCCGCGAGTTCGGCGTCACGATCGGCATTGCGGTGCTGATCTCCGGCTTCGTGTCGTTGACGCTGACCCCTATGATGGCCAGCCGCTTTATCCACGGCCACGGCGAGGTCAAGCATGGACGGGTGTTCAACTGGTCCGAGCGGGTCTTCCAGGCGGCCGCGGCCTTCTACGAAAAGAGCCTGAACGTCGTGGTGCGCCATAAGCGGACGATCCTGTTGGTGTCCCTTGTGGTCCTGGCGGCCACGGGCGTCCTGTTCGTGGTGATCCCCAAGGGCTTCCTGCCCAGCGAGGATCGCAACATGATTTTCGGCTACACCGAGGCCGCCGAAGGCATCTCGTACCGATCCATGTTTGAACACCAACAGGCCGTGGCGGAGATTGTCAGCAGGGACGATCGGGTGGATTCCTTCATGTCCAGCGCCGGCGGCATGCGCGGCGGCATGGGGGCGGGGAACACGGGCTTTCTGCTCATCCGCCTGGTGCCCAAGTCCCAGCGTGATCTGAACGCCGACCAGATGGTTCAGGTGTTGCGCGCCAAGCTGTCGGCGGTGCCCGGCATGCGCATCTTTCTCCAGAATCCCCCGGTCATCCCGGTCGGTGGCCGGATGAGCAAAAGCCAGTTTCAGTTCACGCTTCAGGGCCTGGATACGAACGAGCTCTACGCGGCGGCCATTTCTTTGCAAGGCCAGCTCCGATTACTGCCGATCCTCCAGGACGTCACCAGTGACTTGCAGATTCGCAATCCCACGGTCACCGTGGACATCGACCGCGACAAGGCCCGTGCCTTGGGCGTGTCGGCTATGGACATCGAAAACGCCCTCTACAACGCCTACGGCTCGCGCCAGATCAGCACGATCCTGACCTCCACCAACGAGTATGAGGTCATCCTGGAGTCTTTGTGGGAGTATCAGTTGACCCCATCGGCCCTCTCGAGCATCTACGTGCGGGCTGTGCCCCCCAGCGGCCAGATCGGCCAGCTTGTACCGCTCAGCGCGATATCCAAAGCCGCCGAGGGGTTCGGCCCGCTGACCATCAACCACTCCGGGCAGTTGCCCGCGGTCACGATCTCCTTCAATCTTCGCCCCGGCACCTCGCTGGGCCAGGCGGTGGCGGAAGTGAATCGCTTGGCCCGCTACCTTCCGGCCGGCGTCTCCACGAGCTTCCAGGGCACCGCGCAGGCCTTCCAGTCCTCCCAGGCCGGCATGATCGTCCTGATGATCCTGGCCATCGTCGTGATCTACATGGTGCTCGGCATTCTCTACGAGAGCTTCATCCATCCGATCACGATCCTGACGGCCTTGCCCTTTGCGGGGTTCGGCGCCCTGGCCACGCTGCTGCTGTTCCACACGGAACTGTCCCTGTACGCCTTCGTGGGCATCATCATGTTGGTGGGCATCGTCAAGAAGAACGGCATCATGATGATTGACTTCGCCCTGGCGGCCCAGACCAAGGAAGGCAAATCGCCCCAGGAGGCCATCTTGCAGGCCTGCAAGATCCGTTTCCGCCCCATCATGATGACGACGTGCGCGGCCCTGATGGCGGGGCTGCCCCTGGCGCTCGGCTTCGGCGCCGGGGCGGAGTCGCGGCGGCCTCTGGGCCTGGCCATCGTGGGAGGGCTGTTGGTCTCCCAGACGCTGACGCTCTTCGTCACCCCCGTGTTCTACCTGTACATGGAACGCCTGCGGCAGTGGCTGGGGAGATGGTCTCCGAAAAAGGCCTAGATCTGTTGCGGACGCGCCAAAGGATCCGCCATGGAGTACCGCACGCTGGGCAAGACGGGATTGCGGGTGTCCGTCCTGGGCTACGGGGCCTCGCCGCTGGGCGGGGAGTTTGGCCCGGCGGACGTGCAGGAGGGTACCCGCGCGGTGCGATACGCCGTCGATCAGGGCATCAACTTTTTTGACGTCTCGCCTTACTACGGCCGCACGCTGGCGGAGGAGCGGCTGGGGGCGGCGTTGGAAGGCCGCCGGGGCAAGGTTTTTTTGGCCACCAAGTGCGGGCGGTACGACACAGACGTGTTCGACTTTTCCGCCGGCCGGGTGGCGGCCAGCCTCGAGGAATCCCTGCGGCGGCTGCGGACGGATTACGTGGACCTGCTTCAGGCCCACGACATCGAGTTCGCCGACCGCCGGCAGATCATCGAGGAGACGATCCCCGCGATGCGCCGGGCCCAGCAGGCCGGCAAGTGCCGCTGGGTGGGCATCACGGGCTACCCGCTGAAGATGCTGGCCGACGTGGCCCGCCGGGGCGGGGTGGATACCGTCCTGTCCTACTGCCGCTACAACCTGTTGATCACCGACATGGACGAGCACCTGACGCCCGTGTGCCGCGAGAATCGCATCGGCCTGATCAACGCCTCGCCGTTGCACATGCGCATCCTGACCCAGACGGGCGCCCCCGATTGGCACCCGGCTCCGGAGGCGGTCAAGCAGGCCGGGCGGCAGGTGGCTGAGCTGTGCCGGGCCGCGGGGACGGACGTCTCGGCCGTGGCCCTGCGATTCTGCCTGGACCATCCTTACGTGGCCACGACGCTGGTGGGCATGTCCAAGCAGCGCCACGTGGAGACCAATCTCCGCGCGATGGCCGCGAAACCCGATCCCGCCCTGATGCAACGCATTCAAAAAATCGTCGCGCCGGTGTTCAATGCCACCTGGCCGTCGGGAAGGCCCCCCAACTACGATTGAGGTTACTTATGCGCATCGACGCCCATCATCACTTCTGGCGGTACAACGCGGCCGAGTATGCCTGGATCAGCGAGTCCATGGGCGTGCTGCATCGAGACTTTTTGCCTCAACACCTGGCGGCTGAGATGCAACAAGCGGCAGTGGACGGCGTGGTCAGCGTCGCGGCCCGCCAGACCGTGGCCGAGACGGCCTGGCTGCTGGAATTGGCCGGCAAGCACGATTTCATCCGCGGTGTGGTGGGGTGGGTGCCCCTGGCGTCGCCGAAGGTCCGGGACGACCTGGAGCGGTTCGCGAAAAATCCCAAGCTCAAGGCCGTCCGCCACGTCTTGCAGAGAGAAAGCGACGACTACATGCTGCGGCCGGACTTCAACGAGGGTCTCAAGGCCCTGCGGCCGCTGGGGCTGGTCTACGACATCCTGATCTTCGAGCGGCAACTGCCGACAACGCTTCAGTTCGTGGACCGCCACCCCCAGCAGGTCTTCGTGGTGAACCACATCGCCAAGCCCCGCATCCGCGAAAATATTCTGCAACCGTGGAAGGACCTCATCCTCGAGCTGGCCCGCCGGCCGAGGGTGCACTGCAAGCTGTCGGGGCTGGTGACCGAGGCCGATTGGGGGGCCTGGACGCCGTCGCAACTGCGGCCCTACGCCGAAACGGCGCTGGAGGCCTTCGGGCCGCGGCGCGTGATGTTCGGCTCCGATTGGCCGGTCTGCCTGGTGGCCTGCGGCTACAGCCGCTGGCGCGAGGTGGCCGAGGGGTTTATCTCCGAGTTATCGCCGGCGGAGCAGCAGCGCGTCTGGGCCGGCACGGCCGTCGAGGCCTACAAGCTGGCCTCGCCTCTTGGAGAAAAAGAAAGCTCCTAGAACAATCGTTCGCCGTTTGACTTAAGGTGGTACAATTCTATCGAATGCCATGAATCGCTTGCGGTTGAAAGCCTGCCGCCTGCCGGCCCTTCGGAGAAAAAGGAAGTGAGCGACGGAAATGGCTGATAAAAATCCACCCTCTCAGACCCCCAAGCGAATCTTCATCGTGGACGATCACCCCGTGGTCCGCCAGGGCATCGCGATGCTGGTGAACCAGGAGAGCGACCTGAAGGTCTGCGGCGACGCCGAGGGCGCCGCCGTCGCCTTGCGGGAGATCGAACGGATCAAGCCGGACCTGGTCATCCTGGACCTGTCGCTGAAGGACGGCAACGGCCTGGAGCTCATCAAGGACCTTCGCATTCGCCTGCCCAAGCTGCTGATCCTGGTGCTGTCGATGCACGATGAGTCCTTCTACGCCGAGCGGGTGCTGCGAGCCGGCGCCAAGGGGTACATCACCAAGGACGAGGCCACCGGCAAAGTCGTCGAGGGCATCCGCCGAATCCTGCGGGGCGAGGTGTTCCTCAGCGACCGCATGGCTACCAAGATGCTCAGCAAGCTGACGGGAGGACGTGCCGAGGCCGCCCGGCCGTCGGTGGAAAACCTCACCGACCGCGAGCTGCAGGTCTTCGAGCTCATCGGTTCGGGGATCGGCACCAGCGAGATCGCCAAAAAACTCCACCTCAGCGTCAAGACCATCGACTCCCACCGCGAACACATCAAACAGAAGCTCAAGCTCGACAGCGCCTCCGAGCTGGTCAAGCACGCCGTGCAGTGGGTGCACCTGAAAAAGTAACCCCGTGTGGGTTATGGGCTGTTCGTCAATACCACATAACTCATTTATCATTCTGTAATTATAGAAACAAACCGATCTTCGTTTTTCTCTAAACAGCCTTCCTGGAGCTAGGGGAAACCCTCATGGGCCTTAGGGGTCCTTCGGGTTTTCGAAACGGGAATTGGGCCGATTGTATTGTTTTTGGGAGGCCTTACCATAATGCACAGTGATTCAAGAAGCGATGACGGTTTGACAAGACAAGAAGAAGAGGTTTGGCAAAGGAGCGGCGGACATGAGAATGGCAATCCGAGTCATCCGAAAAACGACGGGACAATTCAAGGCCTATTGTCCGGCGCTTCCAGGGTGCTGGGCCGAGGGCTTGACCCACGAAGACGCCGTGCGGGCCATCCGCCGGGCCGTCGAGGGTTACCTGGCCAGCATGAATGTCGTGGTCCCGACGGAGCTGGTGGCCCAGGAGCTTTCCCCGGTCGGCTAAAGAGGCCGATCTAGAAATCCTGCAACTGCGGCGGCGAATTGCATCGCCGCGGACGGGCAGGATGAGGAGGAACAAAGTCATGGTCAACGTGAGAGACAAAGAAATCCGGTTCCGGTTCTTCAGGCCTGGGGCTGCGGCCGTGCGGCTCGTATACGCACCTTCGGGCGTCAACGGCATCCGTCGCGTGGCCCAGGAGACTCAAGGATTATTGTCCCGCAGCCGTTCCAACCCGCCCGGGCCGAATCGTCGCGGCGGAAGATTCGCAGCGGCGGGCAATTATGAGAGATGTGCCGCCTGAAATAGGCTCCCAAGGGAGAACCGTCATGGAAATGCAAACATTGCAGGTCTACAAGTGCCTGGTGTGCGATACGACTGTAGAGGTTCTCGATGCCTGTGGCCTTGAGTTGGTCTGCTGCGGGCCGCCGATGGTCCTGATGCAGGAGAAGGTGGCCCGCAGCGGACGCCATCCGCATGCGGTGGTGATCGAAAGAACCGGCCGCACCGTCAAGGTCAAAGTGGGCGACCCGTCGCACCCGGCCGACAAGCACCATCACATCGCGTGGATCGAGCTTCTGGCGGACGGCTGCTGCCTCCGCCACACCCTGAAGCCCAACGCGCCGCCCGAGGCGACCTTCACGACTCAAAGCCGGCGGCTCAGAGCTCGTTACTTCTGCACACAGCATGGGCTGTGGAGTTCTTCTCCCAACCTCGCGCAAGCTCCTTCATGCGAGGAGACCTTTGAGATTTCCAGTGCGGCTGCCTGATTCAGCCCTTCGCCTTGCTCGCAGCATCGGTAATTTCTGCTAGCCGGGGGAACGGGGGAGATGCCAGACGTAGCCATGCCGGCTGTGCCCTTCAAGCCAATGGGCGAACGAGCGGCGATTATTTTTTTAAGACGTTGCAGTTTAAGTGCCCATTTTCCTGAACCGATACATTTATCAGCGACGTGCTCCGGCCGTGGTCGCCCAAAGGACGGGCGACGGACCGGGGGGCCCATTCAGACTAGGGACCAGACATCATGGTGAGGATTGACGGCGAGTGGGTGGAGTTCCGATTCTTCAGGCCGGGGGCACGGGAAGTTCATCTCGCGGGGGATTTCAATCACTGGCGCAAGGGCGAAATGCCCATGGTCCGCGCGGAGGAAGGATACTGGTCGGCCCGGCTGCGGTTGCCGGCCGGTGAGTTCCGGTTCCGCTATTGTGCGGATGGGGAATGGTTTACCGACTTTGCCGCCTTTGGCGTCGAGCCCGGCCGCTTCGGGCTGGACAGCATCGTCCGCGTGCCCACCCAGCCGGTGCGGGTCGCCGCCTAGGCCGGCGGCATCGACCTTTTTTGCACCCCTTGCGCCCCGGAGTGTGTCGCTACGCCCATCACTCTATAAGCACCAGCCCGAAATAGTGCTGCGGGTCAGTGCGGTCGCGGACGACGTTGATGGTGAATCCCGCCCCGCGGGCCGTGGCGTACACGTCGATGCCGACGGCCTCCATCGCCGGCCTAGCCAACTCGGAATGCCGGCAACCCTCCTGAAACGAGCACGTGGCGCACAGGCGGCAGGGCCCGGCGCCCAGGCCGAAGGCCTTGTAGTAACCAGCCAGGAACAGCTCCCGCTCCAGCTCGACGGCGATCTTCTTGGCCTGGCGCAGGGGCGATTCGAACAGCACGGCCCGGCGGTACTCGTCCAGCATTCGCCGCGTCTGCTCGGGCGTGGACGTGTGCGGCGGGCAGACCAGGCTGCTGCCGAAGCCATCGCAGCCGAATTGGCACTTCCAGCGAACCCAGTTTCCGGTGTGCACAGCCGACGGAGAGATTACCTTCGCCGCCAGCGCCCCGCAGGCGACGGCCAGCCGCTCAATCTGCCGGTCTGATAAGACAGCCTGTTTGGTCTTGATGCGTTTTGCCATGAGTTACTCCTGATTACTGGTGAATTTCCACGGTATCTTTGTCGTGCAGCGGTTCGGTGCGGTGGACTTGTTGGCCGCTGAATCGTCCGTCGCCCCAGATGCGGGCGAATTTCATCTTTTCCGGCAGTTGGCGGTGGATCTGGCGGGCCAGGTCCTCCACGGTCGCCCCAGCCGGCAGCGTGAAGGGCTTGGCAGAGTCGGGGGGCTTGCCCGGTTCCTTGGTGTACACGCGGATGGCGCCCAGCAACTCCCATAGCCGCCGGGCCAAGGTGTCCAGGCCCTCGCCGGAGGCGGCGCTGACGGCCTGGACGTCGATTTGGCCGGCGTAAAGCTCCGCCAGGGCCGCGACGGCGGTGCGGTCGGCGACGTCGATCTTGTTGGCCACCATGATCCCGCTGCGGCGATTGGGCTCAGCCGCCAACCTGGTCGCCGGCGCCGAGGCCAGCGCAAGACCCCGCTCGCTCAGCAGGCCCAGGACCATCTCGGCCTGTTCCAGCGGCTGGTCGGCGGCGTCCACCACCACGGCCACGATGTCGGCGGCGCGGATCGTGCCCCACAGGCCCGGCGGGATGTGCCCGGCCGTCACGGGCGGTGTGTCCACCAATTCCAGTTGCACGTCCTGGTACGGCCACATGCCCGGCATTGGCAGGGCGGTGGTGAAAGGATAATCGGCCACCTTGACCGGCGCGTGGGTGGCCACCGACACCAGCAGGCTCTTGCCGACGTTGGGCGGCCCGACCAGGATGATCTGTCCGGCCCCGCCGCGGGGGATGTGGAAGGGGTCGGCGCCCTTGCCGTGGCCTTTGGAGGCCGTGACGACGGCCTTGCTCAACTGGCTGATGCGGCGCTTGATGTCCGCCTGCATCTTTTCCGTCCCCTTGTGCTTGGGGATGGTGCGGAGCATCTCGCGCAGGGCCTGGAGCCTTTCGGCGTCATCGGCGGCTTGGCGGAATTGTTCCTCAGCCCGTTCGTAATCTGGCGTCAGGTTGGCCGGCATGGTTTAGCAAGGCACGCAAAAGACCGATATCACACTATGCCAGCATCGCTCCCGGAGGCAAGGGGCGAGGGGCCGCTGCCAGGCCGGTTTTCGGCCGCGGCGGCCTGCTGCGTGCGACCCGCCGCGGCGGGTTGACAGGGTTCGGCGAACTTCTATAATCGACCCAAAACCTGCCGGCAGGCATGTTGGAGGCCCCATGAAGACATCACAAGGCAAAACGAGGGACGGGTTGTGGCGTATCGCGGCCGGAGTGCCTTTCTGCATTTACCTCTGCATCGCCGTGGCCTATCCAGCCGGCGTAGTCCAAGGACAGGATGCGGCGCCGACTCCGGAAGCGACCACCATGGCCGCGACCGCCGCGCCAGAGGCTGCCGCGGTTGCGACCACTGAGCCGGCGCCCGCCGTGGCCGTAACCGTCGCGCCGACGGCTGCCAGCGCACCGACGGCATCGGCCGCCGAAGGCGAGATCGACAAGAAGCTGGCGACCCTGTGGGACGACTTCCTCCACGGCATCAAGGTGGCCCGCGAGGATCTGGCCGAGAGCGCCGGGCGGGCGATTCTGGAGTCCGGGGCGTCGCCGCGGCAGGTGTATCTGCTGTCGGTGCAGGAAGGCGACGTCCAGTGGCTGCTGACGCGCGGCGAAGGGCTCAAGAACCTGCCGCCCATCATCGCCGCCATCCGCAAGATGATCGAGGATGGCTACCAGGCCGAGCGGTCCGACCCCAACCAGATTGCCCGTTCCATCGACCTGCTGGGCCAGAACCTGCGGGCGTATGAGATCGGCGCCAGCCGGCTGACCCGCAGCGGCGAGTACGCCGTGCCGCAGTTGATTCAGAAATTAATGGACAGGTCCACCTCGGCCATGCTGACGGAGCGGGTCGTCACCGTGTTGCCGCGGTTGGGCAAGGATGCCGTCCGGCCGCTGTCGGAGGCCTTGAAGTCCAAGGACCCCGCGCTGGTCCAGATTGTCGCCGAGACGCTGGGCAAGATTCGCTATCCCGACGCCGCGGCGGCCTTGAAGGAGTTGCTGGAGCGCAAAGACCTGCTCGACCGGACGCGCCAGATTGCCACGGCGGCCCTGATCGCTTGCGGCGGCGAGGCGGCGGCCAAGGCGCCCGTGTCCTCCGTGCTGTACGATTTGGCTGAAAAATACTACTACGACCGTCAATCCGTTCCGGTCGACGCCAATGTGCCGATGGCCAACGTCTGGTATTGGCGCGAGGGGCTGGGCCTGGAGGGCATCGCCGTGCCGAGGGCAATTTTCGGCGACGTCTACGCCATGAGATTGGCGCAGGCGGCGCTGAAGTACGACCCCAGCTTCCAGCCGGCGGTGTCGCTGTGGCTGGCGGCCAAGATGAGGCAAGAAATCCAACTGCCGCTCGGCGCCAAAAACCCCACCGAGCAAGCCGGCGAACCGGCGGCGAAATTCTACGCCTTGGCCGGCAGCGCCAAGTATCTGCAAGACGTCCTGGCCCGGGCGATTCGCGACGACGACGCCGCGCTGGCCTTGAAGGCGATCGAGGCCCTGGCGGAAACGGCCGGGGCGCAAAGCCTGGTGGAACCGGCGCCCGGCGGCGTTCAGCCGCTGGTGGCGGCGCTGACCAACCGCAACGGCCAGGTGAGGCTCATGGCGGCGATGACGCTGGCCGACGCCCTTCCCCAGAAGCATTTCCAGGGGGATGAGCGGGTGGTGGCCGTCCTCAACGAAGCGCTTCGCCAGTGCGGCCGGCGCAAGGCCCTGCTGGTCGACGCCGACCCGGCGCAGCAAAATCTGCTGAAGGACGCCCTGCGGACGGCCGGCTACGAGGTGATCGACGAGCCCGATCCGGACAAGGCCCTGGTGGCCGCCCGGGAAGCCAGCGGCGTGGACCTGGCGATCCTGGGCGCCAAGCCTGACCCGGTTGAGTTTGTCGGGCGGCTGCGCAACGACCAGGCCCTAGCCGCCTTGCCGGTGCTGGTGGCCGCTAGCGACGAGAAGCTCCAGCGCCTGGCGAGGGACGACAGCGCCGTGGTGCTCCTGGAGGCCGCTACCGACTCGGACAAAATGGCTGCGGCGATCAGTCAAGCCGCCAAGAAGGCCCCCGGCTCGCCCCAGACGCCCGAACAGGCGGCCACGTGGGCGATCCGCGCCGCCGAGGCCATTGCCTTGCTGGGCCAGACGGGCAATCCGGTGTACGACATTTCCAAGACCGCCGGCGTGCTCGCCCAGGTGGCCGCCGATCAGCGGGCCGATGTGGCCATGGCCGCCGCCAAGGCGCTGGCTGTGATTTCCACCGACCCGGCCCAGCAGGCGCTGGCCGACCGCGCCGAGACGGCGACGCTGGACGAAAAAATGCGCGTGGACCTGCTGAAGCTTTTGGCGGCCTCCCTGCGGCGATACGGGAACCTGCTGGGCGAGTCGCAGACCAACGCGATCCTCGGCACCGTGATCGACAAGAAGCAGTCCCAGGCCGTCCGTGAAGCCGCCGCCGAGGCCCTGGGCGCCATGAACCTGCCCAGCGAGAAGATCAAAGGCCTGATCGTCGAAGAGGGCGGCACGACGACGCCCTAAAGAACAAAAGCCAGGATCAAAAAGACTGAACCGCCAAGATCGCGACAGGTTCGTGAGCTTGGCGGTTTATTCTTTGGGGGGTTCCAGTTCCGCCAGGACGCGGGCGACGCGCTGCCAGTGGGTTCCGTGCCACAGTAGCTTGCCGCATCGCAGGCACCTCCAGAATTGCTGACAGTGGCGGTAGGCCAGCGGCGGGGCCTCGCCCGTGACGGTGTGTTTGGGGACTTCCTGCAACGCCCCGCCGCAGGCCATGCACCTCGCGGCCCGCCGCGTCAGTTCCAGGCGGCGGAAGACGAATCGCAGTTGCTCCAGCTTGCTCAGTTGCGGCGGCACGTACAGGGCCTTGACGTCGCCGCGGCGGATGACGTTCCGCTCGAACATCGGGCCGTCGCTGGACAGGACCGTCCGCCCGCCGGCGGCGGCGCGGCGGAGCAGTTCCCGGTCGTCGATGCCGTACTGGAATTCCGCGTCGTAGCCGCAGGCCCGCAGCCATCGGGCCAGGCCGCCCAGCATGGCGTCGCACAGAAACGTGATCTCCTCGTCGGCCATCCCTTTCACAGTAGCCGCCCGGCGGCGGCGGGGCAAGCCGGCCGACCTGCCGGGCCTACCGGCAGGCAGGCTATTGGCAGGCCGATCGGCCACGAAAACTGGAATGCCCCAGGCGAAGGGGCTAGAATGAATCAATGGCGTGGAGCGGCTTGTTAGCTCTGAGAGATGCGTCAGGCTCGTCGGGAGCGGTGTTTGGAAGCCTGATCCTGGCGGCCGTTCTGGGTGTGGCCGCCTTGGTCCTGTGGTTTATTAAGAAACGATCGGTGACACCGCGGGGCCAGGATGGTCCGGCGGTCAGCGGCGGCTTCACGGTAGAGCATCTGGAATCGCTCCACCGTGCCGGCCAGATCAGTGATGAGGAGTTCTCGCGCCTTCGCCGGCAGGTGTTGGGGCTGGCGGCCCGGGCCGATTCGCCGCCGAGCCGCTCAAGTTCCCCCCCGGCCGATGACGATGGAAAGTCTAATAAGACCGATTCTTATAGTTAGGCGGGATGGAAGGGTATTAAAGAATGCCTCCTTCAATAGACGGACCTAAGAGCGGCAAGGGCGAGGGCGCCGGCAAGCGCCGCCCGCCCAGCACGTGCAGTTTTTGCGGCCGATCCAGCGACGACGCCGGGCCGCTCATCGAAGGGCCCAATGGCGTGTTCATCTGCGGCAATTGCGTGGAGCTGTGCCACAACATCATCCGCCAGGAGCAGCGCCGCACGCCGCGCCCCGGGCCGATCTTCACCACCATCCCCACGCCCCGGCAGATCAAGGAGTTCCTCGACCAGTACGTCATCGGCCAGGAACACGCCAAGCGGGTGCTCTCCGTGGCCGTGCACAACCATTACAAGCGCCTGACCCACGCCGAGGCCGACGAAGGCGAGGCCGTGGAGATCGACAAGTCCAACGTGCTGCTGATCGGGCCGACCGGATCGGGCAAGACGCTGCTGGCGCGGACGCTGGCGCGGGTGCTGCACGTGCCGTTCGCCATCGGCGACGCCACGACGCTCACCGAGGCCGGCTACGTGGGCGAGGACGTGGAGAACATCCTGCTGAAGCTGCTCCAGGCCGCCGACTACGACCTGGAGGCCGCCCAGCGGGGCATCATCTACATCGACGAGATTGACAAGATCGGCAAGACCAGCCAAAACGTCTCCATCACCCGCGACGTCAGCGGCGAGGGCGTGCAGCAGGCCCTGCTGAAGATGCTGGAAGGCACGGTGGCCAACATCCCGCCCCAGGGCGGGCGGAAGCATCCCGAGCAGCAGTACATCCAGATGGACACCACCCACATTCTGTTCATCTGCGGCGGGACGTTCACCGGCCTGGAGGAGATTATCCAGCGCCGCCTGGGACGGCAGGTGATCGGCTTTGCCTCCGAGACCGACCGCCTGAAGACCGCCCAGGACCACATGACCGTCCTGGAGAAGGTCCAGCCGGAGGACCTGGTGCACTACGGCATGATCCCCGAATTCGTCGGGCGCCTGCCGTGCGTGACGGTCCTGGGCCCGCTGGACGAAAAAGCGATGATCCAGATCCTCACCGAGCCGCGCAATGCGCTCATCAAGCAGTACCAGCAGTTCTTCCACATGGAGCACTGCGGCCTGGAGTTTGCCACCGAGGCGCTGCACGCCATCGCCCGCAAGGCCATGGAGCGGGACGTAGGCGCCCGGGCGCTGCGGGCGGTGGTCGAGGAAGTCATGCTCGACCTGATGTACGAGCTGCCGGAGCGCAAGGAAGAAGGTGCCGTCTACGAGATTACCGCCGACATGATTTCCGGCGCCGCGCCCCGCACGCTCTTGGCCACCCGCAAGGTGAAAAAGGAAAGCGCCTGAAAGCGGCAGGTCGTAGGTCGAAGGTCGGTAGGCTGCACCCGGCACAGCCGCGGCGTCAACCCCTATGGAATCCCCCTTCTTACGCCATTCCCATCGCCTTACGCTTGGCGGTGCGGGCTTTGGCGGCCTTGGCCTCATAGCCGGAGGCGCGGTAGGCGGCCAGCGGATCGGCCGGGCAGCCCAGCTTGCTGCGAACCTGTCGCAGGAGGGGCTCGACGTCGGCAAAGAAGGCCCGCCGGAGGATTTCCTCGCTGGCCACCGTATCCTCTCGCCGCTGGGCGGTGGCCAGGGCCGGGCGGTCCACGCACAGGGCCTTGGCCATCAGCTCCTGGATCGTCACGGCCGTGCGGATCATCGCCTGGACCTTGGGCTCGACGTTGTGCGACTGGTCCACCATGTAGGCGATGTCTAAGTCTTTCCCGCGGCGGTGCTCGGCGGCGACGATCTCGTTGAAGATGCGGAAGGCCTGGTAGGGGTCGATGGCGCCGGTCATCAGGTCGTCGTCGGCGTACTTGCGGTCGTTGAGGTGGAAGCCGCCCAGCATGTCCTCGTCAATCAGCCAGGCGACGATCTGCTCGATGTTGCAGCCTTGCAGGTGATGGCCCAGGTCCACCAGCACCTTCGCCCGCGGCCCGGCGGCCTTGGCATAGATGTACGCACTGCCCCAGTCGAAAAAGTCCATAAAATACGTCGCCGGCTCGAAGGGCTTGTACTCCACCAGCATGATCATGTCGGCCGGCAGCTTTTGGTGGACCTGTTGCAGGGCGTCCGTCGCCCAGCCCTTGCGCTGCACGATGTCGCCCTGGCCGGGATAGTTGGTGCCGTCGGCGAACCACAAGGCCAGCTCGCGGCTGCCGCACTTGCGGGCGACCTGGACGGCGTCCAGCATGTGGCGGACGGTCTTGCGGCGGATAGCGGCGTCGCGGTTGGTCACCGAGCCGAACTTATAGTCCTGGTCGCCGAAGAAGCAGGGGCTGATCGAGCTGATCCGCACGCCGTGCTTGCGAGCCAAGGCGGGCACGGCCGGGTCGAAGCCCTCCGGGAAGTCCCACATCATGTGGGCGGCCACCAGTGGCGTCATGCCGGTGCAGGCGTGGGTCATACCGGCGTCGGCGAGCTTGTCTTCTAGGTCCACGGCCGCCGCTGGCTGAAGAAACTTGCCGAACCGTGTGCCGGAGTCGGCAAAGCCCCAGGAAGGGACCGCAATCTTGAAACGCAGCAGCCGCTGAACGGCGGCCGCCTCCGCGGCGGAGGATAACGAGACAGGTTTTTTCCGCGCCATGGGCGTATTCCTTTTTTTCATATACCGGCGCAGCTTAGAGGAGCCGGCAGGTGGTGTCAACGCGACCTGGGAAAGGAGATTTGTCGGCATACGAACGCCGATGGTGCGTTAAACGTTAAACTAAAGTGACCAAGGAGGTCCTCATGAGTATTCGGATGTCGGCTTTTGCGATCCTGTGGTGTGCGGCTGCGGCTTTCGGTCAAACCGCCACATCGGCCCCGGCCAGCGCGCCGACCAGCAAGCCCGCCAAAACCCGTGACATGTCTCGTTTTTCCGGCGACGGCTGGGCCAAGATGCCGCCGGAGTGGTTCCGCTCGGACGAGGCGGCGGAGTTTGCCGAGAACGTGCTGTCCTGGCAATTGCCGGACGGCGGCTGGCCCAAGAACATCCGCGGGATGCAGTTGAGGGACAAGGACATCGAGACATCCCCGGACAGTGGCAGGAGCTCGTTTGACAACAGCGCCACCATTCCGCAGTTGCGGTTCATGGGCCACATCGCTCAGGCCACCGGCAAGCAGCAGTACAAGGACTCGTTCTTCAAGGGGCTGGATCTCGTCCTGGCCGCCCAGATGCCCTGCGGCGGCTGGCCGCAGGTGTATCCCGATCCCCGCGGATACCAGCGCCTCATTACCTACAACGATGGGGCGATGATCAACATCATGATGTTCCTGCGCGAGGTGGCCGCCGGCAAGTTTGCGTTCGTGGACGCAGGCCGCGTGGCCAAGGCCAAAACCGCTATAGACCGTGGCCTGGAGTGCATCCTCAAGACGCAGGTGGTCGTCAACGGCCGGCTTACCGTCTGGGGCCAGCAGCACGATCCCGACACGTTCGCCCCGGCCAAGGCGCGGGCGTTCGAGCTGCCGTACCTGACGGCGGCGGAGAGCACGGGCGTCGTGAACTACCTGATGGACCTGGACAATCCCAGCCCACAGGTTCGGCAGGCCGTCCATGCCGCCATCGCCTGGATGAAGCAAAGCCAGCTCAACGGCATCCGAACCGTCCGGCAGAACCGTGACGTTGTCGTGGTCCAGGATCCCAACGCCGAGCCGTTGTGGGCGCGGTTCTACGACCAGGCCACCGGCAAGCCGGTCTTCGTCGGCCGCGACAGCCAGCCTAAAAGCACGCTGGCCGAGATCGAGCGCGAGCGGCGGGGCGGCTATGCCTGGTACGGCCGCTGGCCCACTGAGGCCTTCAACCACTACGAGAAGTGGTGCGCCAAATACGGCGAGCAAGCCGTCAAATAGCCGGCGCCCGCGCGAACTTTTCCAGCCTGAAGGCGTATAAGTCTCAGAGCAAGAACGCAGGCCGGTTTCCTCCTTTCCCGGCCTGACATACTGGAAGCGGCTCGGGTCTCCCTCCCCCTGGGCCGCTTCCCAGCTCACAGGGCGCATGATGCGCCCTTGATTTTTTCCTGGGCGGCTTTTGTTCGTTGAGTCGTCGTGCGCCGCGGCGTATGATAAGAGATAACTGTTCATGGATGGACGAGGAGTAGCGTCCAGGAAAAAGGTGACTATGCGCATCGCTCTGGTCAATCCCGTCGCGCGGCGGACGGAAGGATATCACACCATCGGCACAGCCATCCCGCACCTGGGGCTCCAGGTGCTCGCCCGGTTGGTTCCCAAGGAACATCGCGTCGAGGTCATCGACGAAATCTTCGGCCACGACCGCACCGAAGAGCTGCTCACGCCGGAGCACTACGATTTTGTAGCCGTGACGGCCTTTTCCAGCGGCGCGACGCGGGCCTACGAGTTGGCGGCCCTGTGCCGCCGGCAGAAGCTGCCGTGCATTCTGGGTGGCCCGCACGCCTCGGCCGTGCCGGATGAGGCGGCCCATTACTTTGATTCGGTGGCGGTGGGCGAGTGCGATGAAATCTGGCCGCAGATTATCGCCGACGCCGCCGCGGGCAAGCTTCAGCCGATGTATCAGGGACGGCTCAGCGAGCTGCGCGACAGCAAGGGAGCGGCGGATCAGTCCATTCAGCCCGTCAACGGCCGGTATGACGTCGGCTGCATCCAGACCTCGCGAGGTTGCCCGGTCGGCTGCGACTATTGCAGCGTGACGCGGTTCAATGGCTCGAACATCCGCCGCCGGCCGATCGACGAGATCCTCGAAGAGTGGAACTCCACCACGCGGAAGTTCCTGTTCGTGGTGGACGACAACTTCTTCGGCGTCGGCCCCGGCCACGCCGACTGGGCCAGGGAGCTGCTGCGGCAAATCATTGCGCGCGGTAAGCGGCGGCTGTGGTTCAGCCAAACAACCGTGAACATGGGCGGCGACGTCGAGGGGCTGCGCCTGGCCTACAAGGCCGGCTGCCGCGGCATGCTCATAGGCTTCGAGTCGTTCAACGCCGATAGCCTCAAAAACTACCGCAAGGGCCTCAACGCGAAATTGCTGGCCGACTACCGCCGGTTGGTGGATGGCTTCCATCGGGCCGGTATCGCCGTCTTCGGGACGTTCATCGTCGGGGCCGACGAGGACACCGAAGACACCGTGGCCGACACGGCCTTGCAGGCGGTGCAGCTCGGCGTGGACATCGTTCAATTGACCAACCTCACGCCGCTGCCGGGCACGAAGATGTACGACCGCCTTCTGGCCGAAGGGCGAATCTTCGCCACCAATTACCCCACCGACTGGGAGCGGTACACGTTCGTGGAGACGGTGTACAACCCGGCCAAGGTGTCGGCCCAGCGGTTGGATGAGACTATCTGCGAACTGCGGCAAGCGGCCGCGACCGAGCACTGGGTGTGGAAGCGGACGATCAAGACGCTGCTGCGGACGCGATCGCTGAGCACGGCCCTGTTCGTCCACGGCATGAACAAAGGTTGGGTGCGGATGGCCCGCATCCAGGCCCCGCGCGACATCAAGAAGTTCGGACTGCCGCCCTCCAGCGTTCGCAGCGAAAAAATCCACCTGGCCTTTTCTTTCAATCCTGGTCCGGCCTTGGCGACCACTTAGCGCCCTCGGGCGGTTCCCCGTGGCCTAGGCGTTTGGCTGGTGCCCTCGCCTCGGCCTTGCCCCGTTCTCCGTTGGAGACCCATTGATCGAATAGCCGTGGCCGTCGCCAGGCCACCATGACCAGCATCAGGCCTGCCACCGTCAGGGCGATGGGCCAGGCCAGCTTATCCTCAAAATGCCTGGCCGTCAGACGCTGCACCGAAACCGCCACGTAGAACAGGCCCGAGAAGAAGAACGACTTCATCTGCTTGGGCACCGCTGCAAACACAAAGGCAATCGCCGCCAACGGCAGGATGATCTCCGGAACGGTCCAGCCCGCTGGAAGCACGGCCCATTCGTTCTCCAAGGTCAGGATGGGCACCAGCACGTGCGAAGGAGCCAGCCAGAACATCACCGTGGCAATCCGCCGCAGCCAGCGGCTTCGGGAGGACCGGTCCCCTAACAAACCCGCTAGTAGGTAGACCACGCCGTTGGCCATGAAGCTGTACTTGATGTGGCGATGCAACGCCGGTTCCCCTTCCAGGTGGACCAGTCCCAACCACTGTGTGGTCGGGCCGAAATACGCGATGGCGGTCATCGAAAGGACCAGGACGATCACGCTCATGACGTACAGCGGGCCGGCGAAGTGGACCTGTCTCCATCGCAGGTCCAATGCCATGGCCAAGGCCAACAGGATAGCGCCCGGTGCCAGATACCAGCCGGCAACGGTGTCGATGTGTCCTTCCCCCCATTGCTTCCGCAGTCCCAGAAAAGTAAAGACCGCCGTGGCAGTGACGATTGCCGCCAAGCCCCAGATGAGGGAAAAGGCCGAGGTCCGCGTGACCCGCCACAGCATCAGACTCCACAGGAACCCACCGGTCGCGGCGATCAGGAGTTGCTCGTTGGTGAGAAAGCCAGCCCACAGGTCATCGGCCAAGCCCAGGCGGGGCGGCCATTCCAGCCAGATCAGTGTAGCGGCAATGGCAATAGGCAGGGCCAGCGTCGCGGCCATCACAAGCACGATGCCCACGCGCCGAGTTCGCCGGTGCCAGAGCGCCGTCCCCATCGCTTGAAGGATGCCGAACACCGTCCACGGCAGCAGCGGCCGGGCCCAGGAAGGCAGGTGCGGCCAGTGGAAGCAGAGCATCAGGAACGCCGCCACCACACACGACCAGGCGCCCAGGTGCAGCAGGACCTGAGAAAAGGAGATGCGACGGCTGTCCAGGACCCAGAACTCCTCACGCTGGCGCAGACGCTCGTAGCGGTCCTGGAAAGAATCGTACTCTCGGGTGGAGATCAGGCGGTCCATGTGCCATTGGGACAAATCCTCTACGTGACGGTCAATCGCGTGCTCTAGGATATCCTTCAGCAAGGCGGGATTGGCCACGACGGCCTCGCCGCTGATGAACCGCTCCAGGTCCAGCAGGAAGTGCCGGGCTGAGGGATAGCGTCGCCGGGGATCCTTCTCCAGGGCCATCAGGCAGATGGCCTGCAAGGGACCGGGGATCTCCGGGCGCAGTTCGCGCGGCAGAGGGGGATCAGCCTGGCGGATGGCCTGAATCGTCTCGGCGATCGTCCCGCCGACAAAGGGACGTTGACCGGTCAGCATTTCAAACAACACCACCCCCAGGGAAAACACGTCGGAGGAAGGTTTCACCGGACTGCCCCTGCTCTGTTCCGGCGACAGGTAGGCCGGCGTTCCCTGCGGGGGGACCGGCAGCTCGATGGTGTCTTCCGCGGGGAACGGTTGAGCGATGCCGAAGTCCAGCACTTTGACGACGCCCTGACGGTCTACGAGGATGTTTCCGGGTTTCAGGTCCCGGTGGACGATGCCGCGCCGGTGGAGCTCCGCCACGGCCCGCAGTACCTGACGGAACACCTCGACTTGGGATCTGACGTCCTGGTCCACGACGGCCTTGTCCACCGGCAGGCCATCCACGTGCTCCATGACGATGATGGGAATCTCCCCTTCGTCGTCCAGGCGGTAGATTGCAGCGACGTTGGGGTGGTTGATTTTCGCTAGGTTCCGGGCTTCCTGAAATATCTCCGCCAGCCGCCGGCCGTGTCTATCGGGCGTCAGGCATTTAATGGCCACGAGACGGTTGAGCCTGACATCGCGGGCACGGAAGACGATCCCGTCTGCGCCCCGGCCGAGCATTTCCTGGACTTCGTAATCCTCAGCCAGTTGCTGCCGAAGCCGCGTCAACAGCGATGGATCGTCCCCTGGCTCCACCACGGCCTGTAGCCGGGTTGCCAATTCATTGTCCCGGTGCATTTGATCGACGATAAAGCGGCAGGCGATGCAATCGTTCAGATGCCGGGCCATGGTGGCTGCTTCTGGCCCTGACGCCTGCCCTTCGGCGTATTGGGCTAACTGGTCATGGGTGGGGCAGTCGGTCATGGATCTGGAGTCTCTCCGCTACCAGGCGTCGTCCATCTCGGGCAGGAGTTGGCGAATGCGTTGGAGGACCCGGTGTTTGCTTTGATACACAACATCTAGGCTGATTCCCAGATGTTTAGCCGCCCTTTTAGCCTCCCATTGTCGCAGCGCCGTCAGTTCGAAGGCCTGGTACGTCTGCGGCGATACTTCGTGCTGTACCTCCTGAAGGCACTGTCGCAGGACGGCGTTGGACCGCTCATAGTCCCAGACGGTCTCGATGTGGCCGTCAGGGATGGTGGCCATGAAGTCGGTCTGATCGGACCGATGGGGGAATCGCTTTTCGCGGTGGGCCGAGCGACGCTGGATGTCGCGCACCTTGTGGCAGGCGACTCCTCGGAGGAAATCCCGCAGGCGGCCTCTGGGTCGGTCGTATTGTCCGCGGCTGTAGGCCTCGACGAACGCCGCAAGCGTCTCCTGGGCGGCGTCCTCCGCGTCAGCTTGATTCAGGCCTAGCCGTCTTGCCACGGCCAGCACGAGCGGCCGGTAGCGTTGATCGAACTCTCCCCAGGCCGTCTGGTTGGCTGGGTTCTTCAAGGCTTCCAGTAGGTCCGTGCTCGTGCGAGAGATCAAGCTCCTGCCCTCAGAACCACCTGTTACCGCTTCAAGCAGGATAAAGGCCATGGCAAGAGAAGGCAAGGCTGTCGGCCGCCTACGCCAGACCTCTGTTCGCCTCATGAGGCCTTTTTCGGGTAGCATGGTGTCAGGATTGGCTGAGCCGGGCGAATACACTATAGGTTCCGGTTCCTGATAAAGGATCGGGCACAGTGCGAGACATACGGACATGAGAATCCTGCTCCTCAGGCCGCCGCGATATGTTTGGCCCTTCAACAGCGAGACCTCCGCGTTCTGGCAGCCGCTGGGCTTGTTGTGTCTGGCGGCGGCCGTGCGGCGGGAACTGCCGGCGGCGGAGATTGAAATCTGGGACTGCCCCGCCCGGCGGTGGGGGTGGCGGACGCTGCAACGGCACTTGGCCCAGCGCCCCATCGACGTGTTGGGCGTGGG
>JBEKZI010000031.1:0-21645 GCA_049510055.1 Phycisphaerae bacterium
ATACGTCGCCGTCATCATAGCGCGGGTCGAATCGCTTTTGCTCGTCGAACACGCGCGTCACGCGCCGCGTCGCGACGCCCGTGATCCGCCCGCCGGCCCGTCGCACCTCGGTTGGCCCGCGGCGATGAATGAACTCGATGCCTTCCTCCTGGGCCTCGGCCTGCTCCCAGGGGAAGGCGGGCATCTCTTCGCTCGCCTCCAGGCACATCATCCGCACGCGGCCGGCGCCGGCACGCAGGGCCGTGCGGGCGGCGTCGGTGGCCACGTTGCCGCCGCCGATGACCAGCACGTCCTTGCCCAGCGCGGGCGCGCGGTCCATGGCCGCCGCCGTGAGGAACTCCAGCGCCCCGTGCACGCCAGCGCCCTGGTCGCCGGGCAGGGGCAGCGGGCGGCTGCGCGACAGGCCCGCGGCAATCAGCACAGCTGAGAAGCCTTCCGACAAAAGCTGGTCGAGGGTCTTATCCTTCCCGACGGCGACGCCGGTGGCCAGTTTCACGCCGTGGGCGCAGATCCAGTCCACGTCCATCTGGAGCACGTCGCGCGGCAGGCGATAGACGGGGATGGCCGTCGCGGGCACGCCGCCGGCGCGGGGGAATTTCTCAAAGACGGTCGGCCGGTAGCCGGCCTTGGCCAGCTCCAGCGCCGCGGACAGCCCGGCCGGGCCGGCGCCGATGATCGCGACGGTCTGGCGGTCCTGCGCGGCGGCCTTACGGACCGCCGGCTCTTTGGCCCCGGCCTGCTCGGCCACGAACCGTTTCAGCTCGCGGATGGCGACGGCGGAGTCCACGTCGTTGCGGCGGCAGTTGGCCTCGCAGGGATGGTGGCAGACCCGCCCGCACACGCAGGCGAACGGCAGGTTGCGGCGGATGACGTCGACGGCGTCGACGAACCGCCCCTGCGCGATGCACTCCAGGTAGCTCCGCACGTCGGCGTGGACGGGGCAGCCGAACCGGCAGGGCGCCCAGAGGCGCTCCATCAATTCAGCCGTACCGGACAGCTGCGCCAAGTCCTTGGATGTCAAACCGGCTTCCGCCATGAAACAACTCCCGGCCGATAGGCCTTCCAAGGGTTTCGTTTCCCGCGCTGGAAAGGTGCGGCCGTCGTATGACCCCATTCTAGCGAAACGCCCGCGGGTGAATCAACGCGACCGCCGGATGCGCCAGGCATTAGTAGGCGGCCTGGACGCGCGATTCGGGATAATAGAACCGCAGGATTTCATTCGCCTGCCAACCCCGCTCGGCCTTGCCCTGGGCCCCCCACTGGCACAGGCCCACGCCGTGGCCGAAGCCCTTGCCGTCGGCAAACTCGATGGCCGTGCCGGCGTCCTCGATGCGGCAGTTCATCGAATAGAGCTGCTTGGCGGCGGGCAGGCCGCTGTGCAGCAGGGCCCCCCGCAGGTCCTCGGCCCGCAGGCGGACGCTGTGGCCGCCGGGACCGACCAGGTCCAGCCACACGGGCCGGCCGTAGACGGTGGCGGACGCGACTTTGACGGTGGCCAGGCTCCCCAGGTTGGCGACGGCGGGGTACGCCTGCGCCGCGGCGCGGTACACCTCGGCCTTAGGGATGGACACCGGCCCCCAGCGGTACTTGGGGCACTGGCGGCAATCGTCGCATCGCTGCCCGCCGGCCAGGGGCGGGATGTCGGGGCTTTGACGGATCACCGCCGCGCCGTTGACCACCCCACCGCAGCAGGCGGAGTACTGGGCCAGGAAGATTCGCTCCTGGCCCGGTGGCCCGTAGGCCAGCACCTGGCCGTGGGTCGCCCGCACGGCCCGCCAGGATTTGTCCGTCTCGGCGGAGGCCCCGCCGTAGACCTGCGAGGCCTGATCGTCGCCCACGTCGAAGTCCCGCCCGATCCCGGCGGTCTTCATCTGATAGAGGGCAAACGTCCGGGCGGCGACGGCCAGGGCCTGGTAGGTCGCCGGCGACCAGGCGGGGTACAGCTCCTCCGACAGCACACCGGCCAGGTAGCTCTCCAGGTCGACATCATTAATAAGGGTGAACTGGTTGGCGTCGGCTACGAGCCGCAGCCGGCCGCGATAGGACGTCTTGCCCACACGCAGGAAGCCGCCGGTGGGTTCCAGCATCGCCTCGCTGCCCTCCACCGACAAGGCGTTGAAGCTCCACCGGCCGCCGCCGTGGCGCATGGTGGCCACGGGCATGGCGTCAGCGGATTGGCTGATGAGCTTGCCGTCCACCCACAGGCGGTAGCCGGCGGTGCTGGAGATTTCCGCGGCCCCGACGGGCGGGGCCGTCAGCCGCACGCGGATGGTGGGGACGTTTCGCAGCGTCAGGGGCTGGCGCCAGGTGGCTTTCTCGCGGGCGCAACTGGCCAGCAGGCCGGCGACCGCCATCGCCGCCGCCGCCAGCAGAGCGACCGGCGCCGCGGCCCGCAGACCCGTAGGACGCGACCGCCCCAGGCGAGCCATGATTCGTCCGGTGGGCATGGCGTGCCGCCGTCAGTTCGTCTCGCGCAGGCGCAGGCCGTACTCGGCCAGGCGCTGGCGGATCTCGTTCAGGCTGGTCTGCCCGAAGTTCTTGCAGGCCAGCAGGTCCGCCTCCGTCTTGGAGGCCAACTGGCCCAGGGTGGTGATCTTGAGGCTTTCCATCGCCTTGCGGGCGCGGACGGAGAATTCGATCTGCTCGACGGGCGTGGCCAGGATGCCCTCGTTGCGGGCCTTGGCCGCCATCGCGTCCAGCCGGCCGGGCGGAAGCTCGGTTTCCTCCAGCGCCTGGCCCAGGTGCAGGCCCTTGGCGGTCAGCATGTCCTTGATTTCTTTCAGCGAGGTCTCACCGAAATTCTTGTAGCCCAGCAGCTCGGCCTCGGTGGTGCGGACCAGGTCGCCCAGCGTGGCGATGTTCATCTTCTTGAGGCAGTTGCGGGCGCGGACGGACAGCTCGAAATCGCTGATGGGGGTCTCCAGCACGGCGTTGCGCCGAGCGATCCGCTCGGCCTGGTCCTCGTCGTAGTACATCGTCCGCGAGGCGTAGGCGTCCTTGAGGAACAGCCTCGCCCGGGCGTGGTCGCCCTGGACCATCAGGACCCGGTTGAGGCAGCCAACGGCTTTGTCGTACTGACCGACGTCCTCGTAGATCACCGCCAGGTTCATCAGGGCGTTGGCGTACACCGGCACATGGGCCAGGCATTCCTTGTAAAGCGTGACGGCCTGCTCGTCGTCGCCATGGAGATCACAGAAGTAGGCCAGGCGGAACGTCGCGGGGGCAAAATCGGGGTCGGCGGTCCGGGCCTTCTCGTACGCCTCAGCCGCCCGTTGGCCGAAGCCGCTCAACTCGTCCACCAATCCGCGGACGTAGAGGAACTTGGCCGACGAGCCGGCCTTGGCCTCCAGCTTCGACAGCATCTTGGCGGCCTCGGGGAACTGGCCCACCAGGGCCTTAACCTCGGCCGTCTCCAGGTCGATCTCGACGGCGTCGAAACCCCTGTCCTTGGCCCGCTCCAGCTCCTCCAGGGCCTTGTCGTACTTCAAGAGGTTCTTGTAGCACAGGGCCTGGAAGTAGCGGCGGTCCTTGTTGTCGGTGGCGTCGGCGAAGGCGTCCAGCGCCTTGGAGAAGCGGCAGAGCATGTAGCGGACGATGCCCGCCTTGACGGCCGCGGCGCCTTTGGGGGCTCCGGCGGCGGCGTCGGACTCCAGGAGCAGCGCCTGGACGCTGCGGCCCTCGGCCGTGGTCGCGGAAAGTTGGCGGCCAAGCTCCTGGTAATCCTCGAACGTCCAGGTCTCCTTGGCAAAAAGAGCCGATATCGCATCTGTCGTCACGGCCTGTTCCATGGGGCGGTCTCCCGGGATGTCTACGGGTTCAGGCCGCAGGCAGGCGGTTGGCCCGCTGCGGCAAATCGGGTATTATAGCGGCGCCCCCTCCGACTGCAACGCTTTCGATAGATCGCAATTCAATGGCTGTGTTGGATAAAAATTTGCCGGTCTACCTGGTGATCAACCCGCAGAGCGGTTACGGCGGGCGGCACCTGCTGGTGTCCGACTTCCGCCAGGCCATGACGGAGGCGGGGATCGGCATGGTGGAATACGTCACCACCGGTCCCGACGACGCGACTCGCTACGTCCGCGACCTGCCCGGCAAGGCCGCGGCTGTGGTCGTCTGGGGCGGCGATGGCACGGTGCACGAAGTCGCCGCGGGCCTGGCCGGCACGGCCGTGCCCATCCTGGCGTGCCCCATCGGCACGGAGAACCTGCTGGCCAAGGAGCTGCACATTCCCGCCGAGCCGCGGCGCATCGTCAAGGTGCTCCAGACCGGACGGGTGGCCAACTGCGACGTGGGCACGGTCAACGGGCATACCTTCCTGCTGATCATCGGCGTGGGCTTCGACGGCGAGGTCGTCCGCCGCCTGACCGCCACCCGCACGGGACATATTTCGCACCTGAGCTACTTTTGGCCGCTGTGGCGGACGTTCTGGGAGCATGATTTCCCGCGGCTGCAGATCGTGGCCGACGGAGAGCGGATTTTCGACGACTTCGGCCTGGCGTTCGTGGGCAACATCTCGCGCTACGCCGTGGGTCTGCGCATCTGCCGCGACGCGCGCTACGACGACGGCCTGCTGGACCTGGTGGTCTTCTCCTGCCGGGAGCAGACCGCCCTCATGCTGCACGCCGCCTGGACGCTGCTGCGCCGCCACCCCCTCAAAGGCGACGTGCTGTACCGCCGTGTGCGGCGCGTGCGGATCGAGACCGACCGTCCCGTCCCCTCGGAGGTGGACGGCGACTTGGGGCCGTTCGCCCCCCTGGACATCGCCGTGGCCCCGCACGGCATCAAGCTGATCGTCCCGCCGGTCCCGACCGGCTGGGGCCTGTGGCCGTGGCGAGTAGGAGACTACCTGTGAGCGACATGCCGACGTGCCGTATCGGTTCGGTGACGATCGGGGCCGGCCGGCTGGCTCTGATCGCCGGTCCCTGCGTGGCCGAAAGTCTGGAGCTGTGCCTGGAGGTCGCTGCCGCGATGGCGGACCTCTGTAGGCGGCTGGACATCGGATTTATCTTCAAGGCCAGCTACGACAAGGCCAACCGCTCCAGCGCCGCCGGCTATCGCGGGCCGGGGCTGGCGCAGGGCCTGGACTGGCTCGGCCGCGTGGCCAAGAAGGTGGGCGTGGCGGTGCTGTCGGACATTCACGAGGCGGCCCAGGCGGCCCCGGCGGCCGCGGTGCTGGACTGCCTCCAGATTCCGGCCTTCCTGTGCCGTCAGACCGACCTGCTTGTGGCCGCTGGACGAACCGGCAAGCCCGTCAACATCAAGAAGGGCCAGTTCATGGCCCCCTGGGACATGAAGCAGGCCGTGGAGAAGGTCCGCTCGGCCGGCAACGACCAGGTCCTGATCACCGAGCGGGGCACAAGCTTCGGCTACAACCGCCTGGTGACGGACTTCTGCGGCCTGGCCGCCATGCGGCCGTACGCCCCGGTGGTCTTCGACGCGACGCACTCTGTCCAGGAGCCCGGCGCGATGGGAACCGCCTCCGGCGGGCACCGCCAGGGCGCCCCGATTCTGGCGGCGGCGGCGATGGCGGCCGGCGCCGACGCTTTATTCATCGAGACCCATCCCAATCCCGCCGCGGCCAAGTCTGACGCGGCCACCATGATCCCGCTGGCGGAGATGGACGGCCTGCTGCGCCGCTGCCTTGCCATCTACCGGGCCGCACGCTAGACTCACCGCCCGAAGGCGCGCGATGTTCGTAGCCTCGGGGCGCCGTGATCAAACTAGCCGGCGGGGAGCGGGCACGTCCTTCAGCGACCGTATCCGAAAGCGAGATGTGTCGTATGGCCGGGGCGAACCTGGACGAAAGCCGATATCGCACCGCCTTCCAGAGGGCCCCGATCGGGTTCCTCATCACCGACATCCACGGCATGGTCCTGGACGCCAACCCCGCCGCTCAGAAGATCCTGGGGTACGGCCTGGAGGAGCTCCGAACGCGGCATTTCTCGCAGCTCACCCACCCCGACGACGTCGCCGCCAGCAGGGAGGCCGCCGAACGGGTCCGCCAAGGCAAAGATGTTCACGTCTGGCTGGAAAAGCGATACCTGCGGAAGGACGGCCAGTCCGCCTGGTGCCGCGTGGAATTGGCGGCGGTGCGCGAGCCGGCCGGGGCGGTCCGGCACGTCATCGCGATGATCCAGGACATCACGGAGCGCAAGGCCACGGAAGACGCCCTGCGCGAAAGCCAGCGCGCCATGGCCACGCTGCTGAGCAACATTCCCGGCCTGGTGTACCGCTGCCGCAACGACCGCGACTGGACCATGGAGTTCGTCAGCGAGGGATGCCTGGAACTGACCGGCTACCGCCCGGACGAGTTGGTCGGCAACCGGGTGACTTCCTTTGGGCGGCTCATCCACCTGGTCGACCAGGGCGACGTGTACGACCGCGTTCAGGAGGCCCTGGCCGCCAAACGCCCCTATCAGCTCACCTATCGCATCGTCGCGCGCGACGGGCAGATCAAGTGGGTCTGGGAGCAGGGGCGCGGCGTCTTTTCTCCGGCCGGGGAACTGCTGGCGCTGGAAGGCCTCATCACCGACATGACCGACCGCAAGCGCGCCGAGGAGGCCCTGGTCAGCTCTGAGGCCATGCTGTCCAGCATCATCGACCAGAGCCCGATCTCCACCTGGATCCTGGACGCCGGCGGCACCCTCATCCGCCAGAACGCCGCCTGTCGCAAACTGCTGGGCATCGAACGCGACGAGCAGACCGTCGGGGTCTACAACATCTTCCACGACCGGCTCGCCATCGAGGGGGGATACACCGAAGCCATCCGGAAGGTCTTCACCGAAGGCCGGATGATGCGGGAGACCATCGATTACAACATCTCCGAGGCCGGCTGCGTGGACGTGCCCGGCGGCAGGCGGCTGCGTGTGGCGGTGTCCCTCTTTCCGGTCAAGGACAGGACCGGCAAGGTCCTCTACGTCGTCGGCCAGCACGAGGACGTCACCCAGCTCCGCGATCGGGAAGAGCAACTCCGTCAGGCTCAGAAAATGGAAGCCATCGGGCGCCTGGTCGGCAGCATCGCCCACGACTTCAACAACCAGCTCACCATCGTCCAGGGCTACGCCGAGCTGCTGCTGCACGATCTGGGCCCCGACGACCCGGCGCGGGAGTCCGTCGATCAGATCCTCAAAGCCGCCCGGCGATCCGCGGGGCTGACGAGCCAACTGCTGGCCTACAGCCGCAAGCAAGCACTGCATCCGCAGGTGCTGGACCTCAACCAGACGCTCCACGAGATGGCCGATCCGATCCGCAAGATCATCGGGGAGAACGTCAAGCTGTCGATCCGACCGGCCAAGGCCTTAGGACGGGTGCGGGTCGACCCCGTGCATGTGCAGCAGGCCATCATGAACATCGTCGTCAACGCCCGCGACGCCATGTCCAATGGCGGACGGCTGACCATCGCCACCGCCAACGTGGACTCACCCGCCGAACGTCCTTCCCAGGCACCGGATGCCCTGGCGGGCCCCTGCGTCCTGCTGACCATCACCGACACCGGCATCGGCATGGACGAGCAGACGCGGCTGCACATCTTCGACCCCTTCTTCACCACCAAGCCGCTGGGCCAGGGCACGGGCCTGGGCCTGTCCACGGTGTACGGCTTCGTCCAGCAGAGCGGCGGGCGCGTGGAGGTCGTCAGCACGCCGGGGCACGGCAGCGCCTTCCGCATCTACCTGCCCCGCGTTCCCGAGCCGAGCGGCCCGGCGGCTGCCTCGCAGTAAAGGCCGGCAAGCTTTTGGGCTTTCCGCAGCCGGCGGGGGAACGTATCTTCTGCGGGCATGTTCGCGTTCCAAGTCACGCAGACCTCCGGCCGGGCACGCCTGGGCACGCTGACCACGCCGCACGGCGCGGTCGCCACGCCCGTGTTCATGCCGGTCGGCACGGCCGGGAGCGTCAAGGGCGTCACGCCCGACCAGCTCCGCGCCGCCGGCGTGCAGATGGTGCTGGCCAACGCCTACCACCTGATGCTGCGGCCGGGGGCGGAGACGGTCGAGAAGCTCGGCGGCCTGCACCGCTTCATGGCCTGGGACGCCCCCGTCCTCACCGACAGCGGCGGCTACCAGGTGTTCTCGCTGGCCCACCTCCGCCGCATCGACGACCGGGCCGTCGTGTTCCAATCCCACGTGGACGGCCGGACCATCACCCTGAGTCCCGAAGATGCCATGGACGTCCAGCGCCGGCTGGGGGCGGACGTCATCATGCAGCTGGATGAGTGCCCACCGGCCGACGCCGACAAGGGTGCCGTCGCCCAGGCCGTCCGCCGCTCGGCCGACTGGGCGCGGCGGTGCGAGGAGACCTGGGCCCGCCAACCGGCGGCCGCGGCCACGGGGCACCCGCAGGCGCTGTTCGGCATTCAGCAAGGCGGGTCGCACAAGGACCTGCGGGCGGCCAGCGCCGCGGCGCTGGTGAAGCTAGACCTGCCCGGCTACGCCATCGGAGGCGTGTCGGTGGGCGAGGAAAAATCCGCCGTGCGGGCGGTGCTGGAGTGGATCGACGAGCTGCTGCCGCCCGACCGCCCGCGGTATCTGATGGGCGTGGGCGAGCCGGCCGACATTCTGACCGCCGTCGCGGCCGGGGTGGACATGTTCGACTGCGTCCTGCCCACCCGCAACGGCCGCAACGCCGAGGCCTTCACCTGGGGCGGCCGGATCCGCCTCCGCAACGCCCGCTGGACCGACGACGACGCCCCGCTGGAGGCCGACTGCACCTGCTACGCCTGCCGGCATTTTTCGCGCGGGGCGCTGCGCCACTACTTCCAGGCCCGCGAGATGCTCGGGCCTACGCTGGTGAGCATTCACAACCTGCACTTTTTCTCAGCCTTCCTGGGCGCCATCCGCCAGGCCATCGCCGACGGCACGCTCGCCTCGGCCGCCCCCGCCTGGATCGCACGCATGGAGGCCGGGACAAACGGCCAATAGCCCGCCCCGCCGCAGCGCTTTGGGATTGACCTTCCCCGGCCCAGCGGGCACAATCCGCGTTCTTGCGTTCGCCCGACATACCCTGACAGAAAGGATCGTCTCCATGTCTTCAAGAATACGAATCGCCCTGGTGGCGGCGGTGGCGGTGGGATTGTTTGCGGCGGGGGCCTACGCCCAGGCGTCCAAGCAGCCGGCCCCGCCGCCCAAAGGCGAGGAGCTGAAATCCGCCCCCAAGCCCGCCGCGGAAACCGCCGGTCAGCCTGCCGGTCAGCCCGCCGGCCCAACCGCCGCCCAATCACCGGAATCGCAGCCGGCCCCCAAAGGGCCCGCCGGCGGTGGTGCAAAAAGCCCCTTCGATAATCTGTTTCTGCCCCTCATCCTGGGCGTGCTGCTGCTGATGCTGCTGTGGTCCAGCCGCTCGCGCAAGAAGCAGGAAGCCAAGCGCCAGCAGATGCTCGCCGCCCTCAAGAAGGGCGACAAGGTCACCTCCATCGGCGGCATCGTCGGCACGATTGTCGAGGTGCGCGACGACGAGATTCTGGTCAAGGTGGACGAGACCAACAACGTCCGCATGCGCTTTGCCCGCTGGGCCATCCGCGGCACCGGCGAGGAGGCCAAGACCGAGACCCCGCAGGACCGGAAGTAAGTCAGGAACGGCGGCTGTTAGACATTTAGACTGTTAGGCTGTTCGGCGCGGAGTCGTTGGCTGTTTGGTTGTGCCGAATAGTCGAACCTGCCTACCGGCAGGCAGGTCTAAATGCCTAACAGTCTGTCTGCCGCAGGAAGGAGACGATCATGGCCAAGATGCTCGTCTGCTATTACTCCAAAACCCAGCACACCGCCCATCTGGCCGAGGCGGTGGCCGAGGGCGCGCGGCGGGTGGCTGGCGTGACCGTGGACGTCAAGGCCGTCCACCAGGCGCCGGTGGAGGAATTGCCGGACTACGACGCGATCGTGGTCGGCTCGCCGACCTACTACGGCACGATGGCTGGGCCCATCAAGCAGTGGCTGGATGAATCCGTGTCGTTGCACGGCCAGCTGAAGGGCAAGGTGGGCGGGGCCTTCGCCAGCAGCGGCAACATCGCCGGCGGCGGCGAGACGACGATCCTGTCCATCCTCCAGGGCCTGCTCATCCACGGCATGGTCGTCGCCGGCACGCCCAAGGGCAGCCATTACGGCCCGGTGGCCATCGGCAAGGCGGACGAACGCGCCCGCACCGAGGCCCGTGACTACGGCAAGATGCTGGCCGAATTGGCCGTCAAGCTGTTCGGATGAGAACGGCGACTGTTAGACTGTTCGACTATTAGACTGTTAGGCGCGGAGTCGTTGGCGGTTTGGTTGTGCCGAATAGCCGAACAGTCGAAAGGCCGAACAGTCTATGTCCCCCCTGCTAGGAAGAGCACCACGCTGACGGCGTTGAACAGCGTGTGGATGAGAATGGGGGCGTACAGCCGGCCGGTGCGCTCGTAGTTATACCCCAGCACCATGCTTAGGACGAACATGGCGGGCAGCTGGATCCAGCCGGCCCCGATGATTTCCATGGCCGGCATCGTCGTCGTGCCCTTGCCGCCGCCTGCGGAGGCCATGCTGTTCCAGTGCAGCAGGGCGAAGACGGCGGAGGTCAGCGTCACGGCCACCCACGGCCGGGCGGTGTAGCGGCGGAACATCGACTGGAGCAGACCGCGGCAGAATATCTCCTCGCCCCAGGGCGCTAACACCACGGCCGAAATGACGACCATCGCCTGCCAGGGCCAGGAAACGCTCCGCAGGATCGTGAGCATCTGGTGCACCGGCGGCGGCTGATGGTACAGGGACTTGTATAACGCCTGGCCGGCCAGGAACAGGCCGAAGCAGGCCGGCAGAACGGCCAGATAGGCAAACACTCCCCGGGCGCCGTCGTACACCCAGTGCCTGGCGCTCAGTCCCAGCCCGCGGCGCAGCCCGTGGCGGAACGTCATAGCCGCCACGGCCAGCGAGGCTCCCAGCCAGATGACCTGCTGGACCACGGCCGCCACGATGGACACCTGCTCCTTGGACCCCGCCGGCCACAGCCCCGTCAGCACCGCGCGGACCACGCCGCCGGAACCCTGCCAGACCAGCAGTAGGATCAGGATGTGGACCGGACTGACCGTGTTGGGCCGGTTGGGCGTGGGCGCCAGGTCGAGCTTGCCCGGGTGGACGATCCTACGGACGATCCAGACGATCATCGCGCACAGGCCCACCGCCACCAGGCCGAGCATCACGGCCTCCGGGCCCGTGGGCTTGCTTCCCCAGGGCGTGGTCGTCGCCTGTGCCAAGCTGCCCAGCGCGCCGCCCGCCAGCGACAAAGCGTTTGACTTCGCTAAATCCATACGGTTAGTGTGGAATCCACCTTGAGAAAGGCGTGAACAGGCCGGAAATATGCCGCCGAATATATTGCACACCATCCTGGAAACCAAGCGGAAAGAGGTCCGCCGGCTCGTCGCGCACACCTCGCTGGACGATCTGGCTGCCGCGGCCCGCGCCGCCCCGCCGGCGCGGAACTTCTACGCCGCCGTCACGCGCACCCCGCCGCGGCGGCCCGTGAACCTCATCGCCGAGATCAAGCGGGCCTCGCCGTCGGCCGGGGTGATCCGCCCGGAGTTCGACCCGGCGGCCCTCGCCCGCCAATACGCCGCCGCCGGCGCCGACGCCCTCAGCGTCCTGACCGACGAATCGTTCTTCCATGGCCACCTGGACCACCTGGCGGCCGTGCGTGCAGCGGTCGACCTGCCCGTCCTGCGCAAAGACTTCATCATCGACGCCTCGCAAGTCTATCAGAGCCGCGCCGCCGGCGCCGACGCGATCCTGTTGATCGTCGCCGCCCTGTCGCCGGCCCGGTTGCTGGACTTGGCCATCCTGGCGACCGAGCTGCGGATGACGGTGCTGGTGGAGGTGCACACCGTGGAGGAAATCCTCCAGGTGCGGTCGCTGGTGGGCATTCCCCTGCCGCGGTACGCCTTGCTGGGCATCAACAACCGCGACCTGAGCACGTTCCAGGTGGACATCCGCACCACGACCCGCATGGCCGAGCTGGCGGATTTGGGCGACCGCAAGCTGCCGATCGTCAGCGAGTCGGGCATCCAGACGCCCGACGACGTCGCCCTGCTGGCCTCCGCCGGCGTGAAGGCCATCCTGGTGGGGGAAACGTTCATGCGCCAAAAAGACATCTCCGCCGCGGTGGAGGCGATGTTGGGACCCGTCAGATGAGAGGCGACTCAAGATGAAAGGCGGCTGTTAGGCTGTAGACTGTTTGACTGTTCGGTACAACTAAAACAGCCAACGCCTCCGCGCCGAATAGTCAAACAGTCGAATAGTTGAACAGTCGCCTTTCCTATCCGATGAGGCTTCGCCCGCCGGTGAGCAGGTTGATGGCCTCGGTGCGCGTGGCCAGATTGCTCTTGAACAGGCCGCGCATGGCGGAGGTCACCACGATCGAGCCGGGCTTTCGCACGCCGCGGATGGTCATGCAGGTGTGCGTGGCTTCCAGGATCACGCCGACGCCCTTGGCGTCCAGCTCGCCCATGATGAGGTCGGCGATCTGGGTGGTCAGCCGCTCCTGAAGCTGGGGCCGGCGGGCGCAGCTCTCCACCACGCGGGCCAGCTTGCTCACCCCCGCCACCTTGCCCTTGGGCAGATAGGCGATGTGCGCCCGGCCCATGAACGGCAGCAAGTGATGCTCGCACATGGAATGGAACTGAATGTCCCGCACGACCACCATCTCGTCGTACCGCTCGGTGAAGCCGACGTGCAGGTGCTTGCGGGGATCGTCGAACATGCCGCTGAACATTTCTTCGTACATCTTGGCCACGCGCGCGGGCGTGCTGCGCAGGCCTTCGCGTTGGGGGTTCTCGCCGATGGCTTGGAGAATCCGCTGGACGGCCTGTTCGATGGCGGCGATGTCCACCCGCTTGGGTTTGCCTTTCATGGAGTCACCTCATGGCTGCCCTGTCTGCCGGCAGGCAGGGCAGGTTTTTATACGCCTTGACCGCCCGGTGAGTCAAAGGACTTGTCACCTTCGCCCAGCCGCGCCAAGGCCCAACGTATCAGCGCAGCCTGGTCCGGGCCGGCGGCTTGCAGGACGCGCAGGCGGCTGACCAGAGAGCTATCGCCGCTGTTTCCCGCGGCCAGGATGGCATTGCGGAGGAACTGATCCCACGTGATCCGCCGCATGGCGGAACCTTCCGTGGCTTTTTGCCAGGCGGCCTCGTCCCAGCCCAGCACGTTCGCCAGACCCGCCCCGCCCAGCGGAGCGGCGCTGGTCAGCTCGGCGTCCCCGGCCGGCAGATTGCGATTGTGCGGGCAGGCGGCCTGGCAGGCGTCACAGCCAAAAAGGCGCACGCCCATCCGCGGCCACAGGGCCGGGTCAATGCCACCACGATGCTCGATCGTCAGGTAGCTGATGCACCGCCGGGCGTCCACTAGGCCGTCTTCTTGCAGCGCGCCGGTGGGGCAGGCGGCCAGGCACGCGCGGCAGTCGCCGCAGCGATTGGGGATCGGCTCATCGGGCGGCAGGGGCAGGTTGCAGACAATCTCCGCCAGCACGCAGTAGCTGCCGAACCCCGGCACAAGCAGGCAGCCGTTGTGCCCGATCCATCCCAGCCCCGCGGCGGCCGCCAGGCTGCGTGCCATCAGCGGGGCGGAACCCCCGAACGCTCGGCCGGAAAAATTCGGCTCGGCGGCGCGGATGGCCTCCATCAGCGCCCGGCAGCGGGCCTTGAGGACTGCGTGATAATCCTGGCCACGGGCGAAGCGGGCAACCAGGGCCTCGCCATCCGTCGCGGGCGCGTAGCCGACGGCCAGGCAGATGACGCTTTGGGCGCCGGCCAGCAACTCCGAGGGGCAGAGCCGCCCGGCCAGGTTCCGCCGCATGAACGCTAGTCCTGCGTCGTAGCCGCGATCCAGCCAGGTGTGCAGTCGTTCGGCGCGCGGCATAGACCCGGCGCCGGTGATTCCCGCTGCCGCAAAGCCCATCCGCCGGGCCAGGCGCTTGATGGTTTGGGCAAGTTCGTCGCCGTTCATCCCCTCAGTGTATCGCTTCGCGGGGCAGCCTGGAAACGGCTATGAAGGTCGGATCGTCAACCGCCGTTCCACATGTTCGGCAGGGGCGTGGCGTTGCGGCGGGCCAGCGGGAGCAGGCACCTGGCTGCGACGGCAACAAACGTACTCCTGAACGTGCGGCGATAACGGTGAGCCATCCCGGCGGCCTGGAGGGCTTGCCGGAAACGGAGTTCCGTGAAGTACCGCCAGGCGGCGGAACCGTACACCCGCCCCAGGCGTTTACGAACGATGCGGGGGTCCAGTATCTGGCCGCCGCCTCGCCGCTCGACGAACCGGCGCAGCACCTCCCCCTCCACCATCCGGGAAAAGCCGGTCGGCCGCGAGAGGCACCTGCGATGCCTTCTTCGCAGGCCCGTAAGCTTCCCCAGCGGATTCAGGGAACACAGCTGGCTCATCCGCAGGTACAGGTCGTAATCATCGGCGTGCGGCAGGGCCGGGTCATATCCTCCGGCGCGCTCCAGCAGTTCCCGGCGGTAGCAGACGCACAGGTGGGAGATATACATCCGCTGGAACAGCTCGGTGGGTCCGGTGGAGCCGTCCTGGCCTTGGCTCGGGCCCAGCAGCTCGGTGACCGTGCCATTGGCGTTGAGCCGGTGGCAGTATCCGTAGATGAACTGGACGCTTGGGTGCGATTCGATGTACTCGTGGAAGTCGGCCAGCGCCGTGGGATACCACAGATCGTCGCTGTCGAGGTACGCCAGCCAGTTGCCCGTCGCGCGGCGCAGGCCCGTGATGCGAGCGACGGAGCATCCGGCGTTGGCTTGGTGCAGGAGGCGTATCCGCCCGTCGTTCGCAGCGATCCGCTCCGCGGCCTTCTCGCTGCCGTCCGTCGAGCCATCATTGACGATGATCAGCTCCCAATCCGGGCAGGTCTGGGCCAGGACGGACCGCACCGCCTCCTCCACGTAGGCCATGTGGTTGTACAAGGGCATGATGATGCTGAATAGCGGCGGCTCCTTGGCCTTCATGGCAGGTATTATACCGGCTGAATAGTCAAGGCGGGGCCTCGAGCCTGGGGGCCACACGCGATCTGCCCAGCCACAGGCGGCCTTGTGTCCGTCCTTCGCAAGGGCGTATAGTAACCGCTCGATGTGTGGAGAGGTGCCGGAGCGGCCGATCGGGCGGCATTGGAAATGCCGTGTACCCGCAAGGGTACCGTGGGTTCGAATCCCACCCTCTCCGATTCCGGTGCGGCTTGACCTGCCACACCCAATGCATGAGAACAGAGGCGGTATCAGAATCCACGCGGGGCGCAGCCCCGCACCGCGGGTTCGACGCGGCGACAGCCGCGCCGCGAAGCGAATCCCACCCTCTCCGTTTCCGGAACGGCAGGCCTAGGTCGTCTAGGAAATCTCGGCTTTGAACGGAACCTCCATCATCGCCACGGCGTCGCGCCGGGTCCAATCCGCCTCACGCTCCCTCAGGCGGCGGCTGATGCGGCGGATGGCGTCCTTTCGAGCAAGACGGATGGAGGTTTCCAAGGCCGCCGGCGTGATCCTGGCGCCCCACCCCGATGATGAGGTTTTCGCCGCGGGTGGTTTGATTGCCCTGAAACGTCAGGCCGGAGCAGCAGTGGACATCGTCTTCTTCTCGGACGGAGAGGCCACCCACGAGCATTGTTGCGACATCACGCCACCCGAAGTAGGCGTTGCCCGACGGCACCTGGCCGTCCAGGCGCTGGCCACGTTGGGCGTCACACCGGAACACCTCCATTGGCTCGGCCTACCCGACCGCCGAATCCCTGCTGCTGACGATGAGGCATTCCCGCAGGCGGCGGCTCGCTTGGCTACACTGCTACGGCGGATCGCGCCGCGGGAGGTGTTCCTGCCGCACGCGATGGAGCCCTGGCGCGACCACCGGGCCGCCGCCGAGATCGCTCAAGCGGCAATCCGCGGTACGGATACGCCCGGGGCGGTCTATAGCTACCTTGTCTGGGGCTGGTTCAAGCCGCGACTATTCCGGCTACTAGGCCGAGGCTTGGGCCAAGCGGTCGCCTTGGATGTATCCGCCGTACGGGCGGCCAAACGATCGGCGATCGATACATACTTTGACGCCACGGCACCCACCTGCGGCAAACCCTACTGCGGCGTCTTGCCCCATGGCTTTACGGAAGGGTTTGACTCCCCGCGGGAGTTCTTCTGGACCTCTACCTCCCCGAATCAAGGAAGCGTATGATGCGGTACCCGCGGAAAGTGCTCATCGGCCTGCCGACGGGCGTGCACGGCGGAGTGGAAATCCAGACGAAGACCCTGGTCAAGGTGCTGGTCGCGGGCGGTTATCACGTCACGGTCTGCTGCTATTACGAGTACAACCCCCAGATGTTGCGCAGCATCGAGGAAGTCGGCGCCGACGTCTGCACCCTTGACCTGCCGCGCCGGGGAGGTCTGAAACACCTGACGGAACCGTTTCGCTTCGCACCCGCCTGGAGGCAGGTGATCCGGCGCGAGCAGCCCTGGTACTGTCACGTGCAGCTGGAGCACAGCCTGCTGCCGCTGGTCCTTGCCCGCGCCTGCCGCGTGCCGTGCGTCCTGGCGACCGCGCACACCATGGCCAACCGCTTCCACCGCAAGACCTGGTCCGTCCGTCATGTCGCTCCGTGGTTTTGCGACGCGTTCCTTTGCGTCTCGCAAACGGCGGAGAAGTCCTTTTTCGGCACGAGCGCCCTCTGGGATGCCCAACTCTACCGGCAGGGCCAATGGCATTTCACGCTCCCCAACGGCCTCGACCTGGCCGAGATACAAACGATCCAATCGCAGGCCTCCCCGCAGGCGCTGCGGCACCCGTTGGGCCTGGAGGGCCGGAAGATCATCGGCATCATCGGCCGACATCGGCGCGCGAAGGGCCACCAATTCCTGTTCGAGGCCATACCGGAGATCCTGAAACACGAGCCGCGGGCCAAGGTGCTGGTGATCGGCAGCGGCTCGCACGGTCAGTCTCTGCGGGATCTAGCGGCCCGGTCGGGCGCCGCCGAGAGTATCCTATGGCTGGGCGAACTGCCGCACGGGCAGGCACTCGAATGGATGACGGTCATGGACGTGGTGGTGATGCCCTCCCGATCCGAAGCCTGCTGCCTCAGCGCCGCCGAAGCCATGGCCCTGGGCAAGCCGCTGGTCGCCTCCGACGTGGAGGGGCTCCGCGAGCTGCTGGCGGGCGGCCAGTTTGGGCTGCTGGTCCCCTTTGGCGACTCCCAGGCGATCGCCTCGGCCGTGATCCAATTGCTCCAGGACACCTCGTTGCGCCAGAGGCTTGCCGCGGCCGGACAAGAGCACATCCGCCGGTTCCATTCCCTGGAACTCTATGCCGCTCGCATCCTAGAACTCTACCACCTCTGGGATCCGCAGGGAGGATAGGCAATCGAAAATCGGGCCGTGCAAGCCTTCGTGCAGGGGTTTACCGATCAGCTTCCAGTCTGTTTTTCCTCGAACTGCTCGCGGAGATCCTTGAGGGCCTGGCGATGGGCCAGGCGCGCCAGGCTGCCCATGCGGTCCACGATCAGCCGGCCGTCGAGGTGGTCCGTCTCGTGCTGGAAAAGCCTGGCCGCCAGATCCTCGCCGGTCTCCTGGAACGTCCGGCCCGTCAGGTCCGCCGCCTCGATCGTGACGCGCGCGAACCGCTTCAGGCGGCAGGTGAGCCCCGGCACGGACAGACAGCCCTCGTCTTCCTCCATCTGGCCCTCCCAGGAGAGCAATCGCGGATTGACGTACACCCGCCGGTCGGCCTCCTGGCCGGGCAGGCAGGCGACGAACAGCCGCAGGCTCAGCCCCACCTGCGGGGCGGCCAGGCCCACGCCGCGGGCGGCCAACAGCAGCTCGAACATCCGCTCGACCAGCGGCGCCAGGGAAGCGTCGACGGCCTCGACGGGCCGGGCCGGTTCTTGGAGGCGCGGGTCGGGATAATGAATGATCCGCAAGGCCGAAAGGTCCAGGCGGGCTAGATCGTCGCGTTGCGTCATATCCCCCATGGTAGCGGCGGCGGTGCGTGCGAATCAAGGCGAACAGCGGCGCGCCGCCAGCGGGCGGCAACCATTTGCCTGTTGAAATCGAACGCCTTCCAGGGCAGGATGCATGCTCCATTAGACCTTCCATTGAAGGCAGGAGAGAGGGCACGGATGCCTTTCGGTAAGCACGCGGCCGTCAGCGTCCTGATGCTGGGTCTGTGGGGTATCGCTGCCGCCGCGGATCCGCCGGCCCCCTTGCTGACGACCGTCCCCTCGCCGGCCGACGCCAACCGGCCGAACTTCTGGAACCAGGACACGCTGACGAACAACTGGTTCGGCCTGGGCCGGGTGCTCCAGCACTACGGCGTCACCGTCACGCTCTCGACGACGGACGTCTACCAGGCCGACGTCAGCGGCGGGCTGAGCACGCACAACCACGCGGGGCGGAACAGCGGCAAGTACGACCTGAAGGGCATCTTCGACCTGGACAAGCTCGTCGGCCTGCCCGGCGGCGCCGTGTACGTCCAGGCGCGGCAGTACTGGTCCGACGGCATCAACAGCAACTCGGTGGGCGCGGCCACCAACGTCAACGCCAACATCCTGATGTACCACCAATTCTTCGTCAAACAGCTGTATTACGAGCAGAAGCTCTTCGGCGACGTGTTCACCCTCCGCGCCGGCAGGATGGACTTGGCCAACGCCTTCAACATGCGCACCGACAAGGTCATCTTCGACAGCAGCCGATACGCCTACGACGAGACCTTCCAGTTCCTCAATTACGCCTTCAAGCACAGCCCCACGATCCCGTTCCCCCAACCCGGCATGGCCGTCCTGGCCAACATCACGCCGGTGAAGTGGTGGTACCTCAGCGCGGCCGTCGCCGACGCCGACGCGAAAGTCCAGGACACCGGGTTCGAGACGGCGTTTCATGGCCCGGCCGACGCCTTCAGCATCTACGAGACGGGCTTCCGGCCGGAGATCCCTTCGCCCTCCGGCACGCTGCCGGGAACCTACCGGGCGGGCTTCTGGTACGACCCGCGATTCAAGTCGTACCTGGACCATTCCGGCCAGGCCAAGCACGACGACCTGGGGCCGTACCTGGGCTTCGACCAGATGGTGTGGCGCGAGAACGCCGACCCCAACGACGATCAGGGCCTGGGCCTCTTCGGCCGCTGGGGCCTGGCCGACAAGAATGTCGATCCCGTCTGGCAGTCCTTCTCGGCCGGCGCCCAATACCAGGGGCTGATCCCCACGCGGGACAAGGACGTCCTGGGCGCGGCCGTCGGCTGCAACTGCATAAGTCCCGACAATCACCCGCCCCACAGCCACGAGACGATCCTGGAGACGTACTACAACATCCGCGTGACGGGATGGCTGTCGATCTCCCCGGACGTCCAGTACATCTGGCAACCCGCACGCACGCCCGGCGCCACCGACGCCCTGGTGGTCGGCGTGCGACTCAAGATGAGCTTCTAGCGCCGCTTAAAGCCGTGGCACCGCGGCCTGGCGAAGGCCAGCCGTTGGGCCATGAGCCTGGCGGCCTCGGCGCTGGAGTCGATGAGCACGGCCGAGCGGCCGCTGCGGACGGCGGCCTCGCCGGTGGTGCCGCTGCCGGCGAAAAAGTCCAGCACGCAGTCGCCGGGGTTGGAGTGCACGCGGATGATACGGCTGAGGATGCCCAGCGGCTTTTGCGTGGGGTAGCCGGTCTTTTCCTTGCCCGTGGGGCTGACAATCGTGTGCCACCAGACGTCCGTGGGCGTCTTGCCGCGGGCGGCTTTTTCCGGTGTGACCAGGCCCGGGGCCATGTAGGGGATCCGCTCCATGTCCTGGTAGCGGAAGGTGTAGTGCTCGGGGTCCTCGGCGTACCACAGAATATTGTCGTGCTTGGCCGGCCAGCGGGTCTTGCTGCGGGCGCCGTAGTCGTAGGCCCAGATAATCTCGTTCATGAAAGACTCGCGGCCGAAGATCGAATCCAGCAGTACCTTAGCGTAATGCACCTCCCGATAGTCCAGGTGCAGAAAAAAGCTGCCGTGCGGCGAGAGCAACCGATGGGCCTCACGGAGGCGCGGCTCAAGAAAACTCAAAAAATCATCGAAGTCGTCCGCGAACGCTTTACTCCCAACCTTCACGGTCTTGTACCGCTGCCCTTTGAAGCCACGGCGGTCACCGTTGTCGTCGCGGACCGTTTGGATGCGCGTCCGTGCCTGCGTCTTGCCTGTATTGAACGGCGGATCGACGTAGATGAGGTCGAACGCGCCGCCGGGAAAGTTCCTCGTGACGGCCAGGTTGTCCCCCAGATAGATGTCCACCGTGACGTCCGCGGCACGCATAGGTCGGCTGCTCCTCCGGTGCGCTTGGCGGCTTAGAACCACCAGGCCTTGCCAATGGGCCTGGAGATCATCACGCCGCGCAGGTAGGCGACGGCCTTTTCGAAGCCTTCCTCCATGCTCATCAGGGAGTCTTCGTGCTCGATGCTCAGCACGCCGTCGTAGCCCTGGAGGCGCAGCATGGAGATGAACGGTTTCCAGAACTCATCGCCGTGCCCGTAGCCGACGGTGCGGAAGACCCAGGCGCGATCCAGCAGCTTGCCGTAGCTCTTGATGTCCAGGTTGCCGACGATCCGGCTGTTGCGCGGGTCGATGGCCGTGTCCTTGGCGTGGACGTAGAAGAGGCACCCGTGCTCGCCGAGGTATCGGGCGGCCTCCACCGGGTCGATGCCCTGCCAGAAGAAGTGGCTGGGGTCCAGGTTGGCGCCCAGGTTCTCGCCAGCGGCGTCGTGCAGGCGGACGACATCCTCGGGATTGTGCACTGTGCAGTTGGGGTGGGCCTCCAGGGCGATCTTGACGCCGGCCCGGCGGGCGGCGGCGGCCTCCTTCTTCCAGAACGGGATGAGTACCTTGTTCCACTGGTACTCGCTGGCCTTGCGAAAATCCTCCGGCCAGGGGGCGGTGATGAAGTTGGGCGTCTTGTCGCCCGGCGCCCCGGCCGGGCAGCCGGAGAAGTTGACCACTATGCCGCAGGTCTCCGCCGCCAGCGCCACGGCGGCGCGATGGGCGGCCAGGTGGGCGGCGGCGATGCGACGGTCGGGGTGGACGCAGTTGCCGTGCACGGCGATGGCGCTGATCGCGAGGCCTGAGTCGGCGATCCGGCGCTTCAGCTTGGCCAGGCGCTTGGCGTCGGCGGCGATGCCCTGGAGCTTCCAGGGGTCGCCGGGATACGCCCCGGCCGGCAGCTCGATGGCGTCCAGGCCCAGCTTGCCGCAGTAGTCCAGCGCGTCGTCCAGGCTCATCTTCCCGAATAGGGCGGCCATGACGCCGAGTTTCATGACGTATTCCTTTCGAGCTGGCCCGCCCGGCGGCCAAGCGGGGTTGACATGAGATTTTGCCCTAGGACGGCCCATCTATTATGGCGACCGGTAGGCCAATCGCAAGGTTTTAGCGAGCGGTTTCGCGGCCACGTGGCAAGCCTGCCCTGGGACGCGGCAACTGGTTTTTCCAACCCCTTTTACACGGCCGGAGACGCCTTGACCGGCCGGCATTCGGCCCCCTATCCTCAAGCCATGAGACCGCTATCGTCCAGCCACCTTCACCACCGCCGGGGCCAGCGGTGGGATACCGCCGGCGTACTGCTGGAAGACCCATCTTCCAAGGGCGCCTCGGATGTGCTGGACCTGTCCGCCATCTTTGGCAACGCCTGGCCTGTGGAGCTGGAGAT
>JBEKZI010000032.1:0-20703 GCA_049510055.1 Phycisphaerae bacterium
TGCTTGGTGGTCCCAACGGCTTTACATGGCCGCCGGGGCGGCATATCGTCTTGCCTACCTGCCGGCAGGCAGGCAAGTCCAGGTTTGTGCAAAGGAGTCGGCCCATGGCTGAGAAGATTAGAGTCACCGTCTGGAACGAGTATCGCCACGAGCGGGAGATTCCCAAGGTCGCCGCCATCTATCCTCAAGGCATCCACGCCGCCCTGGCCGCCGCGCTGGGCGCCCAGGCGGACATCGCCGCCGCGACGGCCACGCTGGATGAGGCCGACAACGGCCTGGGGGAGAAGGTCCTGGCGGCCACCGACGTGCTGATGTGGTGGGGCCACAAGGTCCACGACGCCGTCGCCGACGCCACCGTCGATCGCGTCCAGACGGCCGTGCTGAAGGGCATGGGCCTGATCGTGCTGCACAGCGGCCACTATTCGAAAATCTTCAGGCGGCTGATGGGCACCACCTGCCAGCTCATGTGGCGCGAGGCCGGCGAGCGCGAGCTGCTCTGGACCGCCCGCCCGGGGCATCCGATCCTCGCCGGCGTGCCCAACCCCGTCGTGCTGGAGCACACCGAGATGTACGGCGAGCCGTTCGACATCCCCGAGCCGGACGAGACCGTGCTGATCTCCAGCTTCGCCGGCGGGGAGGTCTTCCGCAGCGGCATCACCTACCGCCGCGGGGCGGGCAAGGTGTTCTACTTCCGGCCGGGCCACGAGACCTATCCGATCTACCACGACCCCGTCGTGCAGCGCATCCTTATTAATGCCGTCCGTTGGGCCGCGCCCAGCGGTTCGATGGCCATCGAGTTGCCGTGCCGGAAAATGAACTGGTGGCAGCAGCCCAAGCCGCCGGCGGCGAGGTAGCGCCGGCCATGGCCGCGACCTCTCAGACGCTGATGGCCTTTTATGAGGCGATGCACCGCCGCTTCGGCCCGCAGCACTGGTGGCCGGGGGATACGCCGCTGGAAGTCTGCGTCGGGGCGATCCTCACGCAGAATACCAACTGGACGAACGTCCAGCGGGCCATCGCCAACCTCAAGTCGGCCGGGTGCATGTCGGTGGGGGCGCTGCACGCCTTGAAGCCGTCCGCCCTGGCGGAACTGATCCGCCCGGCCGGATACTTCAACGTCAAGGCCAAGCGGCTGAAGAATTTCATCGCCGCCGTCCATGCCCACAGCGCCCAGGACCTCCAGGCGTTCCTGGATCGCCCCGTGGCCGCCTTGCGGGAGGCGCTGCTGGAGATTCGCGGCGTGGGGCGCGAGACGGCTGACAGCATCATCCTCTACGCCGCGGGCAAGCCCAGCTTCGTCGTGGACGCCTACACGTACCGCATCCTCCTCCGCCACGGGCTCATCTCACCGGACGACGACTACGAGGCCATCAAGGAATTGATGGAGTCGTCCCTGCCGGCCGACGTGGCCCTGTGGAACGATTACCACGCCCAACTCGTGGCCGTCGGCAAGCAGTATTGCCGCCCGACCGCCCGCTGCCCCGGCTGCCCGCTAGAAAAGTTTCCGCACGATCCGGAGGCGGGGAAAGAGGACTAATCGCCCGCTATCGGCAGCACGAGGCCGTTGCGGCGGGGCTCGGTGCGTCCAGGTCGGACAGGTGGAGGCTGAGGTTGTGCTGGTGGACGAGGTGATCGCGCACGTTGTCGGGAAGTTGGCTGTAGGCGACGACGCGGTTTCGGCCGGTCTCCTTGGCCACCAGCAGCGCCTGGTCGGCCAGGTACACGAACATCTCGGGCGAGTCGATCTCGGCATTGGCGGGATAGCACGCCCAGCCGCTGGACACGGTGATGCGCAGCCGGTGGCCGTAGGCGTCGAAGCGGTGGGCGGCGACCTCTTTGCGGATGCGGTGGGCGAACCGGCCCGCCTGCCTCGGCCCGGCCTTGGGCAGGATGATGGCGAACTCCTCCCCGCCCATGCGGGCCACGACGTCCGACTTCCGCACGTTCTGCTGGAGGATGACCGTCAGTTCCTTCAGCACGTAGTCGCCGACGGGATGGCCGCAGGTGTCGTTGACCAGCTTGAAGTGGTCTATGTCCAGCATGATCAGCGTCAGCGGCTGATCGTAGCGGGCGGAGACCTTGAATTCGTGCGCCAGGATGTCGCGGAAGGAACGGATGTTCTGCGCGTGGGTGAGCGGATCGGTGGTGCACAGCTCTTCCAGCTCGGCCTTGTCGCGGTTCAGCTTGGTCCGCAACGTGCGCTCCTGATCCAGCGCCCGTTCCAGGTCCTGCCGCGAGAGCACCAGCTGGTCGTGCAGCTCCTTGATGCGGAGCAGGGCGTTGATCCGGGCGACGAACTCCTCCGGGCAGGTGGCCTGGGCGATGACTTCGTCCGCCCCGCCGTTGAGCATCTCGGCCTGCTGGGCGGCGGTGGGATTGTCGGCCAGGAGCACCAGCGGGATGTGGTACAGGGGGGCGATCTCCCGCAGGATGCGGGGGAGGTCCATCGGATAGACTTCCCCAACAGGCAACTGCACCAGGACCAGGTCGGCCATGTCGGCCCGGATGGCCGCCATGGCTTCCCGCACCTCGTGGGCAGCCAGTACGCGCCACCCGGCGGCGGTCAGTTGGTCGAACCGCGCCGAGGGGCTTTGTGCTTCGCTGCACATCACGAGGATGCGCGGCACGTACCCTGGTTGTCTCCCAGTCACGGCCTCATCCTTTCCGGGGGCGGGAACGGCGAAAAACCGCGGGCGGCCGGCTTGCCGCGCTCATCGGAATTCGCCCCAGCCCTGGTGCCGTTTTGCCATCAACGGAAGCCTACGATTCATTTTCCCGCAAAAGCCAATGCATCTATTGAATTCAGGCCTTGTTACATCGGCTGTCGGACCAGGGGCTAAATCATTGCCAAAGCGCCCCTCATCTCTATAATGACTCTCGGCACGGGCGTTTTTGAGCCTTTTTGGGCTTTCTCGAGTTTTTTGAGAATAAACGATGCTGCAATTCGACGTGTATGGCGAAGGCGGCGCACCGATCAAGGACATCGACCTGTCCGGGGCGTACCTGTTCGGGCAGGACAGCATTCCCCTCCGCGCCGACCTGGCCGTGGCGCCCGGGCAGATCACGTGCCTCAAGCAAGTGCCCGGGGCCGCCGGTCTGGCGCTGCTGTGGTCGGCAGGCCAGGCCGGGCGATTCCTGCTGCCCACCTGCCGCGTGCCGGAGCGCGAAAAGCCCTACAACCTCAACGTGGAGCTGGCCCGCGCCCAGACGATGCGCCTGGCCCAGAAGCGCGAGGATTGGGGGCTGTTCGATTACGCCGACGCCACCGCCATCAACAAGGAATTCGACTCCGTTCGCGCCAAGTTCACCGAGGCCCTGAAGGCGGCCGACGATCCCAAGGCCGCCGCGGCCGCCGCCGACGAGGCGCTGGTCGCCGGCCTGCTGCTGGGCGAGCAGATCGCCCTCTACCACGCCGAGGTGTTCGTCAATCGCCGCCGCGCCGCCAGCGGAGCGGCGATGCGGACCACCTTCGGCTGCACGGCCGCCCTGGAAGGGGCCGTCGAGACGTTCCAGGAGCGGCTGGGCGAGACCTTCGACTTCGTCAACGTGCCCACCCCCTGGAAGGTCATGGAGCCCAAGGAAAAGCTCTACGAATACGGCGCCGTCGACGGCTGGGTCACCTGGGCGAGCAAGAACCGCAAGTTCGTCCACGCCGGACCGCTGCTGAGCTTCGAGTCCAGCCAGATCCCCGAATGGATGTACTTGTGGGAAAACGACTACGATACGCTGCGGGGCATGATCTACGAGCACGTCCAGCAGACCGTCAAGCGCTACGAGCGGACCGTGCAGTATTGGAAAGTCGTCTCGGGGCTCCACGCGTTCAACGACTTCAATTTGACCTTCGACCAGATCATCGAGTTGACGCGGATGACCTGCCAGGCCGTCAAGAAGATCGCTCCCCGCAGCAAGGTGATCATCGAGCTGGTCATGCCCTGGAGCGAGTACTACGCCCGCAACCCCAAGACCATCCCGCCGCTGCTGTACGCCGACATGGCCGTGCAGAGCGGGATCAAGTTCGACGGCTTCGGCGTCCAGGTGTGCATGGGCATCCCGCTGGACGGCTACTACGTGCGCGACCTGATGCAGATCAGCGCCATGCTGGACGAGTTCGTCGGCTTCGCCAAGCCGCTGCACGTGACCGCCTGCCAGGTGCCCGCCGGCGTCACCGCCGATCCCGCCGACGCCTGGTTCGGGCGGATCGAGGTCTCGCGGGCGGGCCAATGGCACGTGCCGTGGTCGCCGCGGCTTCAGGCCGAATGGCTCCAGGCGTTCTACCGCGTGGCCATCTCCAAGCCGTTCGTGGAGTCCATCTGCTGGCGCGACCTGTCGGACGCTCCTGGCCATTACCTGCCCCACGGCGGCCTGTGCGACGCGAAGCTGGAGCCCAAGCTGGCGTACAAGGAACTGCGAAACTTCAAGAACTGGCTTCTGGCCGGCCGCACTGCGGCTACTCCGCCTCCCGCGGCCGGTCCCACTCACGCTCCCAAGCGGCAGTCCACGGACGCCGAGGAAGCATGATTTTTCCGCGATACGAAACCGCCTGGCGCCGGCCGCACGTGGCGGCGATGGCGGTGCTGCTGGCGGCGGGGGCGGTGGTCTTGGCCCTGCGATGGGCCGACCGGCCCGTCCGGCTGGGGGCGGTGCTGCCGGTGATGCCCTCGCGCGTCGCCGAGGCGACGGAGAAGATCAATCCCAACACCGCGACGGTCGGCAGCCTGCGCCGGCTGAGCGGCCTGGGGCCGGTCAAGGCGCAGGCCATCGCGGACTACGCCGCGGCGCACGGCGGGGCGGCCTTCCGCCGGCCGGAGGACCTGGCCGCCGTCAACGGCATCGGTCCGGCCCTCGTCGAACGCCTTCGACCCTATCTGGTTTTCCCGCAGACCCAGGAATGATGTTGCCGCCGCGCCGCCGCCGCGCATAATACCGCCATGGCCAACGCGAGCACTTCCCGGAAAGTCTCCACCGACAGCTACGCCCACCAGACGCATCGGCCGCTGGTGTGCTTGGTGTTCGTCGCCCCGCTGATTCTGCTGTTCCAGGCCGGGGCGGCCTACTACGGCACGAGCCTGCTGGCCCCGCGCGACTTAGGAAGGCTGCTGGAATACTTCGGGGCCTCGGCGGCCTACCTGCCGGCGCTGCTGATCGTGACGGTGCTGATGATCCAGCACCTGGTCAAGCGCGACCGCTGGACGCTCCGGCCGGCGGTGCTGCTCGTGATGGTGGGGGAGGCGATCCTCTGGACGGTGCCGCTGGTGGTGGCCAACCTCCTGGCCGACCGGCTGATGTCCCAGGCGGCCGCGTCATCGGCCGAATCGACGCGCTTCATCCAGGACATCTTCAAGGGCCTGGGGGCGGGCATCTACGAGGAGTTCATCTTCCGCCTGGCGCTGATCAGCCTGGCCATGCTGCTGTTCGTGGACGTGCTCAGCCTGCCGAAAGAAGCGGTGGCCATCTGTGCCATACTTGTAACGGCCTGCCTGTTCAGCCTTTACCACTTCCCCACGGGCCTGCCGCTGGAAGGCTTTCCCTGGAAGTCGTTCTTGTTCTACGCGATGGCGGGGGTCTACTTGGGCGGGGTCTACGTGACCAGGGGGTTCGGCATCGCCGTCGGCACGCACGCCTTCTACAATCTGGTCATCGCCCTGCTAACTCAGTTTGCCAATCACGGGCAGCTTGCCCACTAACGGGCCGGCGTACTTGCGGAAGCTCTCGGCGATGCCGTTGCCGCGCGCGTTGACGTACGCCGGCGGCAAGGGCTTGGTCTCGCGGGCGACGTCTTCCAGCTTGGCCCGGAAGCACGTGATGGCGTATTTGGCGCCGGCCTTGCGGCGGAAGGCCACCGAGCCGTCGGGATAGCCCTGCATCGCGTAGGCGACGGCCGTTCGGCCAGCCAGGCGAGCTTCCTTCTGGTCCACCGGCGAGGCGTAGCCGGCGAAGCTGCGCTGGAGATAGCCGAACGTGTCGGCCCGGACGCGGAGCGACTTGCCGCCCAGCTTGGCGCTGACCTTGGTCTTGACCAGGGCGGCCAGCATGTCGCCCAGCGCGCCGGAGCCGGACAGCTGCACGTTGCCGTGGCTGTCGTGCTCGACGGTGGAGGCCAGCTTTTCGCCCCAGGGGACGCCGTCGATGTCCGTGATGCCCTCGCTGACGGCGATGAGGCAGCGGCCGAGCCGGCCGTACACCTCGGCCACGTCGTCGACGAACTGCCCCTGCGAGACCCGCCGCTCCGGCACGTAGATCAGGTGTGGGCCGTCGGAGGCGTCCTGGCGGGCGAGCAGGCTGCTGGCCGTCAGCCAGCCGGCGTTGCGGCCCATAATGACGTTGACCTTGATGCCGGGCAGCGACGAGTTGTCGCGGTCGTCGCCGATCATCGCCGAGACGACGAACCGCGCCGCCGAGCCGTAGCCGGGGCAGTGGTCCGTGACGCGCAGGTCGTTGTCGATGGTCTTGGGCACGTGGAACACGTGCAGGTCGTAGTTCGAGGCCCGCGCCAGGTCGCGGACGATCCGGGCCGTGTCGGCCGAATCGTTGCCGCCGATGTAGAAAAAGTACCGCACGTCCCGCTTGGCGAACGCGTCGAGGATTTTCTTGCAGTAGGCCTCGTCGGGCTTGTCGCGTGTGGAGCCCAGCGCCGAAGCCGGCGTCGCCGCCACGCGCTCCAGCAGCGGCTTGCCGAGCTTGTCCAGGGGCACGAACTGGTCCTGGATGATTCCGCGGACGCCGTGGCGGGCGCCGTAGAGGTGTCCGATGGCCTTGCAGCGCGAGACGGCCTCGATGACTCCGACCAGCGACTGATTAATAACCGCCGTCGGCCCGCCGGATTGGCCCACGACGGCGTTGCCCTTAACCTTGCCTGCCATGCTCATGCTCATGCAGAAAAATCCTTCCTGTCCCCGACGATATTCTAGGGGCGGTCAGCCGCCCATCATTTCGCGTTCGATGAACGTCGTGTCCCACTGGCCGCGGATGAACCGCCCGTGCGTCAGCACCTCTTTGCACAGCGGGATGGTGGTCTTGATCGGGTAGATCACGAATTCGTTCAGCGCCCGCACGGCCGTGGCGATGGCCTCGCTGCGCGTGGGGCGGTACACGATCAGCTTGCCGATCAGGCTGTCGTAGGTGGAGGGAATCTCGTAGCCCTGGTAGATGTGGGAATCCCACCGCACGCCCGGCCCGCCGGGGGCCACGAAGGCCTCCACGTGCCCGGGGCAAGGGCGGAAGTCGGCCGCGGGGTCCTCGGCGTTGATGCGGCATTCCAGGCTGTGCCCCCGCGGCACCAGGTCGCGCTGGGCGAAGGCCAGGCTCTCCCCGGCGGCGATGCGGAGCTGCCACTTCACCAGGTCTTCTCCCAGGACCATCTCGGTGACAGGATGCTCCACCTGGATGCGTGTGTTGACCTCCAGGAAGTAGTAGTGCCCTTCGGAATCGACCATGAACTCCACCGTGCCGGCGTTGTAGTAGTTGGCTTCCTTGGCCAGGCGCACCGCCGAGGCGCAGATTTCCTCGCGCAGGGTGCGGTCCAGGCCGGGGGCAGGGGTTTCCTCGATGACCTTCTGCCGCCGCCGCTGCACGGAGCACTCGCGTTCGAACAGGTGGACGAGGTGGCCGCGCTGGTCGCCGAGGATCTGCACCTCGATGTGGCGGAAGTTGGTGATGCACTTTTCCATGTACAGCCGGCCGTCGCCGAAGGCGATTTGGGCCTCGCTCTGGGCCTGCTTGAACAGGCCCTTGAGCGTGGCCTCGTTGTGGGCGAAGCGGATGCCGCGCCCGCCGCCCCCGGCCGCGGCCTTCAAGGCCACCGGGTAGCCGATCTTCTGGGCGATGCGCACGGCGTCTTCCACCGTCTCGACCAGGCCGTTGCTGTCGGGCGCCGTCGGCACGCGGGCGGATTTGGCCAGCTCCTTGGCGCGAATCTTGTCGCCCAGCGCCCGCATGCTCTCGACGCTGGGGCCGATGAACCCGATCTTGCAGTCGCGGCAGACCTCCGCGAAGTGGGAGTTCTCGGCCAGGAAGCCGTAGCCGGGATGGATCGCGTCCACGTCGGCGATCTCGGCGGCGGCGATGATCCGCGGGATGTTCAGGTAGCTTTCGGCCGAGGGGGCCGGGCCGATGCAAATGCGGTCGTCGGCCAGGTGAAGGTAGCTGGCGTTACGGTCGGCCTCGGAGAACGCCGCCACCGCCTCCACGCCCAGCTCCTTGCAGGCGCGGATGATCCGCAGGGCGATTTCACCGCGATTGGCCACCAGGATGCGAGAGAACATGGCGCCTTCCTTCTCCCTCACAGGGGCCTGACGCGGAAGAGGACCTGCCCGTACTCCACCGGCTGGGCGTTCTTGACGCAGACCTCCACGAGGGTGCCGGCGCACTCGGCCTTGATCTCGTTCATGACCTTCATGGCCTCGATGATGCACACCACCGTGTCCGCGCCGATACTGTCGCCGGCGGCGACGAAGGGTTCGGCGTCGGGGCTGGGGGCGGCGTAGAACGTGCCCACCATCGGGCTTTTGATCTCCAGCAGCACCTCGGCCGGGGCCGCGGGCGCCGCCGGGGTCGCAGCAGGCGCCGCCGCCACGGCCTGGGGCGCCGCCACGGCCACCGCAGCGGCCGTGCCGCGCTTCAGCGAGATGGTCCGCTCGCCGTCGGCGATATTCAGCTCGCTGAGATCGTTGTCGATCATCAGCTGCACCAGTTGCCTGATTTGTTCCATGTCCATTGCGGGTCCTTCCTGCGAACGTTTCTTCGGAACGTACCTTCTGGCCGGGCCTACCGCAGCACCATGGCCTCGGCCGCGGTGGGCAGCGTGCTGAGCTTCCTGCACCCCCCGGCCGTAATCAGCACGTCGTCCTCAATTCGGATTCCGCCGACGCCGGGGAGGTAAATTCCCGGCTCGACGGTTACGACCATGCCCGCCCGGAGCGTCTCGGTGCTCAGGCGGCTCAGGGATGGCCACTCGTGCACGTCGGTATTGCCGCGGCCGCGGCCCAGGCCGTGCCCCAGTCCGTGGATAAAGCACTCGCCGTAGCCGGCTTCAGCGATTACCGTTCGGGCCGCCCGGTCGGCGTCGGCGGCCTTGGCCCCCGCTGCAAGTTCCGCCATGCCGGCCCTTTGGGCGCGGCGCACCACCTGGTAGGCCCCCAGCAAATCGGCGGGGATTCTACCGGGGAAGACCACTCGCGTCAAGTCGCTGGAGAATCCCCCCGCCCAGGCCCCCCAGTCGATCAGTAGCGGCTGGCCCGCCCGGACCTTGGCTTTTGTGGGGCGGTGGTGCGGCAGGGCGCTGTGGGGGCCGACGGCGACGACGGTGTCGAACGCCGGCGACTCAGCCCCGGCGCGGCGCATCCGCCAGTCCAGTTCGGCGGCCAGGTCATCCTCGGTCCGGCCCAGCAGGGCCTTGGCGCCGCCGGCGATGAGCTGGCGGAAGGCCCGCTCGGCGACCCGCACGGCCCGGGCGATGCCGGCGACCTCGCCGGCGTCCTTGACCGCCCGCAGGTGCAGTAGGATTTCTTTCATGGCCTGGACGTGAATGCCCTTCAGCGTCTTAGCCAGGGCGTCGTGCAGGGCTACGCTCATCGCGGCCGCCTGGACGCCCAGCCGCCGGACGCGGCGCCCGGCCAGCACGGCGGCGACGGCCTGGGGCATCGGCCCGCTGCGGACGTGCCGGTCGATGGAAGGGCACTGGCGGCGGGCCTCCTCGGCGAATCGCGGGTCGGTGATCAGACAGGCGAAATCGCGGCCCGGCAGCAGTAGCAGAAAACTGTCCTCGCCGGAAAAGCCGCACAGGTAGGTCACGTCGGCGGGGCGGGTGATGAGCAGCGCGTCGACCTTGGCCGACCGGACGGCCTCGGCCATCGCCGCGCGACACCGCCGCGTGTAGGTTTTTGGTTCCGCAGCCAACGTTTACCTCGATGGGGCCGTTAGATTCGGCCACTTTAGCCGTCCCCGCCTGCCCGCTCAACGGTTTTTGCCCGCAGCCTGCCGCCCGCCGCCCGCCACGGATAAGGAAGCATGCGCCGGTTTTCCGTTGACGGCCCGGCGGTTGTGCTGGACGATTGGGCGTTGTAAGGTTTTTCTCGAGCAGCCAAACAGGCAAGCGTATGAATTGGAACATTCCCAATCGGCTGACCGTGGGACGCATCGTCCTGGCGATGGCGTTTTTCGTCCTGCTGGGCCTGTACGAGCACAACACGGCCTGGGGGCGATGGGTGCTCAATGCCGCCTTTGTCATCTACATCATCGCCGGCATCACCGACGTGCTGGACGGCTGGCTCGCCCGGCGGCTGAAGGTGGAAAGCGCCTTTGGGCGAATCAGCGACCCGTTCGTGGACAAGGTGCTGGTGGTGGGGGCCTTCGCGATGCTCACCGGTTCCAACTTCCTGCTGGGCAGCGCGGACCATCTGGAGCACAGCCTGCCGACCTGGGTCACCGGACACATGGCCTCGGCCGTGCAGGCGTGGATGGTTGTGGCCATCCTGGCGCGGGAGTTCGTCATCTCGGCCGTGCGGGGCTATAGCGAAAGCCGCGGCGTCCAGTTCGCCGCCACCTCAGCCGGGAAGGTCAAGATGTTCGTGCAGTCGGTGACCATCTGCACCGTGCTGTACCAACTGGCCAATCTGCCTCAGGTGCCCTGGGCGGTGTACACCAAGATCACCCTGGTGTGGCTGGCCGCCATCGTCACGGTCGCGAGCGCCCTGGCCTACGTCGGCCGGACCAGGAGGTTGCTGGTCAAGGATGAATAACCTCCGCAAGCTCATCGTCTCGGGGTTGGGCGCGGGCTATCTGCCCGTGGCGCCGGGCACATGGGGATCGGTGGCGCCGTGCGTGCTCTTTGCGGCCCTGGCCTGGTCCGGCGGGGCGGTCCCGGACGTCCGATGGCTTCTGCCCATCGCGATGGGCGGGCTGGCGGTGCTGTCGTCCGTGGCCTGCGTGGAGCTGGGGCCGTTTGCCGAGGCCACCTACGGCCGAAAGGACCCGCGCCAGTGCGTCATCGACGAATGGGCCGGCCAGGCGGTGGCGCTGTTTTTCCTGCCGCTGACAGCCGGCGGGTCGGTGTGGATTCCGGCCGCGGTGGCCTTCGTGGCCTTCCGCGCAATGGACATCCTCAAGCCGCCGCCCGCGCGGCGCCTGGAGCGATTGCCCTTCGGCTGGGGCGTGCTGCTGGACGATCTGGTCGCCGGCGCGTACGCCAACGTGATCTCGCAACTGATCCTTCGATTAGGATTCCACGCATGAGAAATTTTTTTCATTCTCCCCTTCACCGTCTGATGTGCTGGCTGGCGCCGACGCTGGTCTTCTGTTTCCCGCTGCTGGCAGCCACGTTGCCGGCCACGGCGCCCGCGACGGCGGAGGCGGCCCAGAAGATTACCGCCCTCCAGGCGACGATCCTGGGCGTGGTCGAGGGGCTGACGGAGTATCTGCCCGTGTCCTCCACCGGCCACATGATTCTCGCCAGCCACGCGATGGGCCTGACGCACTACGAGTCCGCCGGCGCGCGGGGTCCGCGGCTGAGCAAGGCCGAGGCCGTGGACGCCTTTGAGATCGTGATTCAGTTCGGGGCGATCCTGGCCGTGCTGGGTCTGTACCGCCGCCGCGTGGGGCAGATGCTCGCGGGCCTGGCCGGCCGAAACGCCCAGGGCCTGCGGCTGGCGGGGCTGCTGCTGGTGGCCTTTCTGCCCGCGGCCATCGTGGGCATGGCGCTGCACAAATCCATCAAAGAATACCTGTTCGGCCCGGCGGCGGTGAGCGTGGCGTTGGCGGCCGGCGGGGCGGCGATGATCGTCTGCGAATATTTCTTCTGGACCCGCCGCAAGCATCAACCCCGCATCACCATCGACACAATGACCTTCGCCCAGGCGCTGATCATCGGCCTGGCCCAGTGCCTATCCCTCTGGCCGGGCACGTCGCGCAGCATGGTCACGATGCTGGCCGGCCTGGGGGTGGGGCTGGACATGGTGGCCGCGGCGGAGTTCAGTTTCCTGCTGGCCCTGCCGACGCTGATCGCGGCGACCGGCTACGAGGGGTTCAGCAGCCGCCACGTGCTGCTGCACTCCGCCGGCGTCGAGGGGCTGCTGCTGGGCGTGGTCGTCAGCGGCATCGTGGCGGCCTTGGCGGTCAAGGGCTTGGTGAAGTGGCTGACGCACCACGGCCTGATGCCGTTCGGCGTGTATCGCATTCTCATGGCCGCGGTGGTGTACGCGGTCTTCCTAGCCGGGCGATGAGGGCGGCTGAAACGTCATTGAAAAAATGACGTTGACAATTATTCCCCTACCTGCCTAGTATGAAAACGGACTGGTTCTCCCCCTAGCCAGTCTATTCAAAAGAAAGCAGGTCTGGTCCCCCCCGCCAGGCCTGCCTTTCTTTTCGGCTCTTTGTGCAGACCGCGGGGGTGAATTTTGAAGATTTCTCGCTTCGAGTTTTTCGGGCGGAGGCGTTAGGCTACGTGGCGGCCCGGCTCGCCAGGGTGCGACGCCGTGGCAAGCACGGACGGCGGATGCAAGGCATGGCCGAAGAGCTTTACATCTTCGCGGGCGGAGGCACAGGAGGCCACCTGTATCCCGGCCTGGCGGTGGCGGAGGAGCTGATCGCCCGCCGGCCTGGGGCCAAGGTAGTCTTTGCCTGTTCCGGCCGCGCCATCGACCGGCGCATCCTGGACCCGCTGCCCTATGTGATCGTTCCCCAGCCGGTCCGCCCGTTTCCCAAAAACCCTTCGGGCTGGCCCGGCTTTTTGGCCGCCTGGGCGAAGTCCGCTCGATTGGCCCGGCGGCTGGTGGCGGACCTGCGTCCGGCGGGCGTGCTGGGGCTGGGTGGCTTTGCGGCGGCCCCGATCGTGATTCGCGCCGCGGCGGCGGGCGTGCCGACGGCCCTGCTGAATCCCGATGCCGTGCCCGGCAAGGCCAATCGGGCGCTGGCGGCCAAGGCCGACGTGATCTTCTCGCAGTTCCCCTCCACGCAGGAGGCCTTCCCGCCCGGCTTGCGCGGCAAGGTTCGGTGCGTGGGCTGCCCGGTGCGGCGGGGACTGGCGGGGGCGAGCCGGGCGGAAGGTTTGGCCCGCTTCGGCCTGCGGTCGGGGCGGCGGACGCTGCTGATCTTTGGCGGCAGTCTGTTGGCGGAGGCGCTGGGCGAGGCCGTCGAACGCCTAGCGGGCGATCTGGCGGGCTTCGCCTCGACCTGGCAGGTGGTGCACATCAGCGGCTCGCCGTCGGCCCGGCGGATCGAGCGGACGCTGAAGGATCAGGGGCTGGCGGTCTGCACGCAGAGTTACTGCGACCGCATGGACCTGGCCTATGCCGCGGCCGACCTGGTGCTCGCCCGCGCCGGGGCCGTGACCGTGGCCGAGCTGGCCGCCACCGGCAAGCCCGCGGTGCTGATGCCGTATCCCCATCACGCCGACCGCCACCAGTTCCTCAACGCCGCTGCGCTGGCGCAGGCGGGAGCGGCCGTCGTCTGCGAAGATTTCAAGGATCCCGCCGCCACCGCCGCCGCCCTCGGCGGCGTCCTGCTGCCGCTGCTGGGCGATGCCGATGCCCTGGCGTCCATGTGCCAGGCCGCGGCGAAGCTGGCGACCCAATCTTCCGCCGCTTCCACGGTGGCCCAGTGGCTGCTGGCCGGGGGAAAATGAAATAGAGGAACCCCTCCATCTCTCCAGCGTGGGGAGAGGAAAAGACCCGCCCGTCCCCGCCGGCCGGCAGGCTTAGCCTACCAGCCGGCAGATTGAAAACGTGCAGACCCGCCACACGGCGGGCAGGTTTTACGCTTCAGCTATTTCCGTCGGCGGATCAAAGCAGCCAGTCCGCCCACAGCCAGCAGACTCAGCGTGGCTGGTTCGGGCACGTCGCTCGTGAAGCAGTAGGTCACCGGAATGGGCTCCTCACCCCCGTACAGGTAACCCGGCTGGCCATCTGTGGGTGTGTAGGTGATACCGTTCCATCCGTCTTCGGTTCCCTCTTCCGGCACGTTGAGAATGTTAAGCCACACGTGGGGGATTCCCACGTCCGCTAACTCAGGCACACCATGGTCATAATCGCGATCAGAGTAAACGTAAACACGGGTCCCGTCATCTTCGAATCTCAAGAGGTCGCTAATCGAGCCGTCGGCTTCCATAACCATCACATCGCCACTGGTCACCCCCATGTCCCCGGGAATGAAGGGGCCAAGGTTGTAGTACAGGGTGTTGGGGTCGGTTGGTGTATCAGGAGGAAAACCGATTCCCCATGTCAACGACGCTCCGTCCCAGCTTCCGTGGCCGTTCTCATCGAAGCTTACGACGGCGGCGGAGGCGTTGCCGGCAACCAGCAGCAGGGCCATAATCGTCAATGCTCCTGCCATTACGTACGTTTTCATCATTAGGCTCCTTTACTTACGCCCTTACGACGGGCTGATCCTTCCTTCTCGCTTCTTGCTTGAAGATTTCTGTGCGCACAGAGTATGTCACGTCTGCAAGCGAACGGATGCGTACGCGGCCGGGGGGTCGGCCTTCAGGCAGGTTGGAATGAGCGAGAGATTCGCTCCTGCCCTTGAGGGGGGTCGGCTCACTTGCTCCCATGGAGTGAACCGGGGATTGACGGCATGTCTTTTGTCGCCGCCTTGACAGGTTCAACCTGCCTGTCGGTAGGCAGGTCTGTCCGCTGCGGCGACGGCTGCCCTGGGGTTTGGCTCCCCAGTGGCCGGGCACCTAAATTTCTACCTCACCTCCTTAAGACAATCCTCCGTTCCTGCTTGTCGACGGACTAAACAAACCTGCCCCGACAGGCCAAGATCGGAACGACGTATGAGAACCCCGCGGGTTCCCTTCCTTACTTTCCTTCCTTCGCATATCTCTAAACCAGACGAATCCGTTTTCCGGTTTCTACCCGCCCCAAGGGGGCGGCGGGGGCTCCACGCAAGTCCCTTGTGTATACGTCGAATATAGATACCACAAAAAGAGCATTTAGGCAAGGAACTTCCCTGGTAAGTTGCAAGGTTTGCGCAAAGGCGGTGTCGAGCGAGAAAGAGGGCGATTTTCTCTATCCGCCGTCATGGCATTGAGTAAGGGCGACGGAATGTTCCGCCGGCGCCGCAACACGGCCGGGCGGAATTGCCGCAAGATGCTACGGGCCCCGACGCTGCCTGATACAGTTTGTCGCCGGCTGGTGCGCGTGGCGGCCGCTTGTCCTAAAGAAAACCGCCCCGCCTTAACGATTAAAGAAGTAGGTCCGGGGCGAGGGATGCGGAAAAGTCCGTCGCCCCATCGTGTACCTGCCTGCCGGTAGGCAGGGTTTGACATTTAAGGCTAGGGAGAGCTACTATGCCAGGCGGTATGGAGACCCAGACCAAACTCGCCATCAGGACGGCGAAGGCCCCGCAGGTATTCCAGGGCCGGCGGGTCCATCTCATCGGGATCGGCGGCTGCGGCATGCGCGCCTTGGGCCGGATGCTCCTGGGTCGCGGCGCGGTGGTCAGCGGCAGCGACGCCATGGCCGGGCGGGCCATCGAGCACCTCGTCGCCGAGGGCGCCACCGTCACCGTCGGCCAGAAGGCCGAGAACATCCCCGTCGAGTGCGACACCGTCGTGTACTCCGCCGCCATCCACGAGCAGAACCCCGAGCTGGTCGCCGCCCGCCGCCGCGGCTTGGAGGTCATCAAGTACAGCCAGATGCTCGGCCGCCTGATGGCCGAGCGGGTCGGCATCGCGGTGTCCGGGACGCACGGCAAGAGCACCACCACCGCGATGGTCGCCTACGCCCTGACGGCGTCGGGGTTCGACCCCAGCTACATCGTCGGGGCGACCGTCGAGCAGCTCGGCGGGCCCAGCGGCGTGGGGCTGGGGCGGCACTTCGTGGCCGAGGCGTGTGAGTACGACCGCAGCTTCCTGAACCTCAAGCCGACGTACGGGGCCATCCTGAACATCGAGGAAGACCACCTGGACTGCTACCAGAACCTGGAGGCCATCATCGAGGCCTTCCGGGCGTTCGCCGGCGGGATCCAGTTGGGCGGCGTGCTGGTGGTCAACGGTGAGGACCGCAACGCCTCCCAGGCCGTCCGGACCGCCACCTGCGAGGTGCAGACCTTCGGCCTGGCCGAGCACTGCACCTGGCGCGGCGCGAACCTCTCGGCCGACCTGGGGCGGTGCCGCTTCGACGTGCTGAGCGGCCAGCAGACGCTGTGCCACGTGGCGATGCGCCTGCCCGGCCTGCACAACGCCTACAATGCCCTGGCGGCCGCGGCCCTGCTGCACCACGCCGGGCTGAACGGCGACCAGATCGCCTACGCTCTGGGCAGCTTCACCGGCACGCACCGCCGCATGACTTACAAAGGCCGCGGGCGCGGCGTCACCGTCATCGACGACTACGCCCACCATCCCACCGAGATCCAGGTCACGCTGCGGGCCATCCGCGAATACCATCAGCCCCGGCGGCTCGTGTGCGTCTTCCAGCCGCACCAGCACAGCCGCACGCGGTTCCTGCTGAAGGACTTCGCTCGCAGCTTCGCCGCCGCCGACGAGGTCATCGTGCCGGACATCTACTTCGTGCGGGACAGTGACCGCGAAAAGGACTATATTTCTTCGCAGGACCTGGTGGCGCAAATCCGCCTCAACGGAGGGGCGGCCAAGTACCTCAAAACGTTCGACGAAATCACCGACCACCTCCACGCCACGCTGCGGGAGGGCGACCTGGTCGTCACGATGGGCGCCGGAAATGTCTGGGAAATTGCAGACCAAACTGTTCGCTGGCTTGGAGGAGATCGTTAGCCTCGAGGAGCCGCTGTCCGAGCACACCTGGTTGCGCATCGGCGGTCCGGCCTCGTATCTTCTGCGCCCCCGCAGCGTCGAGGAGCTCAAGGAAGTCGTCCGCCGCTGCCGGGCCAACGAGGTGCCCATGCACGTCCTGGGCAGCGGGGCCAACCTGCTGGTCGATGACGCCGGCGTGCGCGGCGCGGTCATCCACCTGGGCCAGGGAACGTTTACGGAATCCTCGCTCGTCGGCGGCGTCCTTCGCGCCGGGGCCGGGGCCGACATGGGGGCGCTGGTCCTCCGCTGCGTCCGCGAGGGGTTTTCCGGCCTGGAGTGTCTCACGGGTATCCCCGGCACCGTCGGCGGCTGCGTGAAAATGAACGCCGGCGGGGCCTTCGGCGACATCGGCAGCACGGTGGAATCCATCGAGGTCATGACCGAGGGCGGAGAAATCTATACCCGCACCCGCGCGGACCTGGCCTTCGCCTACCGGTCTACCAACATCGCCGCCAAGTTCATCCTCGGCGCCGAGTTCCACCTCACCGAGGACGACCCCCAGCACATCCTCCACCAGGTTAAGCAAATCTGGATCTACAAAAAGAACACCCAGCCCCTCAGCCGCCGCAACGCCGGCTGCGTCTTCAAGAATCCTCGGGGCCTGTCAGCCGGGGCGCTGATCGACCGGGCGGGACTGAAGGGCCGCCGGGTCGGGGGGGCCTACGTCTCCCACAAGCACGCCAACTTCATCCTGGCCGACAAGGGCGCCAAGGCCAGCGACGTCCTGAAACTCATCAACATCATCCGCGAAGAAGTCTATCGCAAATCCGAAGTGTACCTGGAACTTGAGATCGAGGTGTGGTGACGTGAACAGCAGGGCATTGGCCACGGAAGGCTTGGACCGCCGGCCCCGGACGCTGAAGGTGGGGCTGGACGTCACGGTCCTGATGGGCGGGCCGTCCAGCGAGCGCGACGTGTCACTGCTGAGCGGTGGGGCCATCGCCGACGCCCTGGCCTCGGTGGGGCACTGCGTCAGCCGGGCGGACATCTCCCCGCAGGACGCCTCCGCCCTGGACCGCCGGGGCATCGACGTGGTCTTCATCGCCCTGCACGGGGACTTCGGCGAGAGCGGCCAGGTCCAGCGCCTTTGCGAGCAGCACCATCTGCGCTACACCGGCTCGCCACCTCGGGCCAGCGAAATGGCCATGGACAAGGCCGTCGCCAAGGAGCTGTTCGCCGGGGCGGGCCTGACCGTGGCCAAGAGTTTGGTGGCGACGGCCGCGGATAAGCCCCGCACGCTCGCCAAGGCCCTGGACCGCCTGGGACTGCCGGTGGTGCTCAAGCCCGTCGACGGCGGCTCCAGCGTGGACATCACCATCGCCCGCACCGCCGCCATCCGTGACGCAGCCGTGGCGGCCCTGCTGGGCAAGTACGGCCGGGCGATGGCGGAGGAGTTCGTCCCCGGCCGCGAGTTCACGGTGGGCATCCTCGGTGACCAGGCTCTGCCGGTGCTGGAGATCGTCCCGGCCCGGGAGTTCTACGACTACACCGCCAAGTACGCCGATGGGGCGGGCACGCGATACGTCTTCGACCACGGCCTGCCGGACCAGACGGTCCGCTCGCTTCAGTCGGCGGCCCTGGCCGCGCATCAGGTGCTGGGCTGCCGCGACATGTCGCGGGTGGACTTCATCCTGCCGCCCAGCGGCGTGCCGGTGGTGCTGGAGATCAACACGATCCCGGGCTTCACGAGCCACTCGCTGCTGCCCATGGCCGCGGCCAAGGCGGGCGTGAACTTCGCGGAACTGGTCAGCCGCATCGCCATGATGGCCATGCAGCGATAAAGGCAAATCCGAATATCGAAATCCGAAATTCGAAACGAACGGCAATGACCCAAACGACAATGTTCAAACGCCGCGGCGATAGAGAATGAGGTTGTTTTTTTGATGTTTGGCTTTTGCCTTTTGTTTCGGATTTCGAGTTTCGGATTTCGAATTTGTCGTTCAGGAGTTTAAGGTGCGTTGGTGGAAGCGACATAAGGCCAAGGCGTCGTCGGAATCCTCGCCGGTCGTGCGGCGGCTGGTGCGGGGAGTGGTCTGGCTGGCGGTCTTGGCCGCCGCGGCTGCGGGCTCCTGGTACGGCATGCGGCGGTTGGAGCCGTACGTGACCGGCCGGGCGGGCGGCAGCGGCATGGAGATGGAAAAGGTCCGCACCGTCCGGGTGGCCTTTACGGAACTGCCCGACTGGATGCCGCGGCCGCTGGCCCGCGACGTGGCCCTGTCGCTGGTGCCGTCCCGCGCCAAGTTCACCGACGAGGACCTGGCGGCCAACGTGTACAAGCTGGCGGCGGCCAATCCGCACATCGCGACGGTTTTTCGCGTCAGCAAGCGGCTGACCGCCGATCCCAACACGGCGCTGGTGGAGATTGATTGCCGCTTCCGCATGCCCGTCGCGCGAATCGACCTGACGTCGAACAAGATTTACGAGCTGGGCCAGCCGCGGGACTATGTCTATGTGGACCGCGAGGGCGTCCGCCTGCCGGCCGCCGACGTGCCGCAATGGATGATCCAGGCCCCCCCGGCGCCCGGCCAGACCAAGGGCCGCTGGTACTTCTATCGCGACGGCGACCCCCTGCCGACCGGCTACCGGGCGGCGGGCGTGCACTACATTACGATTCGCGGCGTCAAGGCGGCGCCACCGGCGGTCGGGCGGGTGTGGGAAGGCCAGGACGTCCAGGACGGCCTGCGGCTGGTGAGCCTGATGCTGACGCGGTCCTACGCCAACCAGATCACGACCGTGGACGTGCGCAACGACGGCGGGCGAATCAGCCGCTTCGAGCCGCAGCTGCGCCTCTACGCCCAGGTCGGCGACGGGCCGGCGACGGACATCCGTTTCGGGCGTTTCGCGGCCCCCGGCGGCGGGGACTACGAGGTCGCCCCGGAGGTCAAGATGTCCTACCTGGACGATTACTTCCTGGAGCACGGCAACCGACTGGCCGGGCTGAACAGCTACATCGACCTCCAGTACGACCAGTTGATCTACAGCGTGAATTGACTCACTCGCCATGGCCGGACTGACGCGCACAGCCATATCCCTGGACGACGCCATGCTGGGGCGGTTCGACGCCTGGATGGCCCGCCACGGCTACACCAATCGCTCCGAGGCCCTGCGGGACCTCATCCGCGCCGCCCTGGTGGAGCAGGAGTGGGCCGACCCGGCGGCCAAGGTGGTGGCGACGCTGAGCATCATCTACGACCACGCCGCCCACGATCTTTCGGCGGTGCTGGCCGACATTCAGCATCAGGGTTTCCGCACCGTCCTGTGCAGCCAGCACGTCCACCTGGACCGCCACCTGTGCCTGGAGGTGGTCCTGCTGCAAGGCAAAGCCGCCGAGCTGCGCCGCCTGGCCGACCGGATCATCGCCACCCGCGGCGTCCGCGCCGGCGAGCTGACGCTGATGAGCACGAAGGTCTAAGTTTTTAGACAAAAATCTAAAAACCGCCGCCCGGGGGATAGGCCGGGGCTTGGGGGATCGGCGAGGGGGGGCCGGAGGCTTGGTCCTTGCATTGACGCCTCGGCGGGCCTATAACTAACCAGCGGCATACGGACTGTACACGGTCGATTCGCTCACTCCAAAAGGATCACGCCATGTTTGAAAAGAGCAGTAAGAAGGGACAAATTCGTTTCTCGATCAAACCGGGGAACGATATCAAGAAAGTCTGTCTCGTCGGCGATTTCAACGGCTGGAAAGAGACAGCCATGACCAGGCAGAAGGACGGTTCTTTCGTGGTCACGGTGACGCTGAGGAACGGCACCCACGAGTACAAGTTCCTCGTCGACGGCCAGTGGCGCGTGGATCCCGACAACAACGCCTGGGCGCTGAATCCCTTCGGGACGCTCAACTCCGTGCTGACGGTATCGTAGGCGGCCAGATGTCGTGCGCTACGTCGGCTCACCCGGCGGACGGCGGACGCGCTCGATCCGCGCGTCGCCGGTGATGTTGA